>CAZUJE010000231.1:0-1534 GCA_964620215.1 uncultured Hyphomicrobiales bacterium | reverse complement strand
TCGCGCACCAAGGACATCGACGACGTGGATTTTTCCACCGGCTCCGTCGGCCTCGGCGTGGCGCAGACTTTGTTCGCGAGCCTCGTGCAGGATTACGTTCACGCGCACGGCATGAGCGGCGGGCGGCCGGAAGGGCGGATGATCGCGCTCGTGGGCGACGCCGAACTCGACGAAGGCAATGTGTTCGAGGCGCTGCTCGAGGGCTGGAAACACGGCCTTCGCAACACCTGGTGGATCATCGACTACAACCGCCAGAGTCTCGACGCGGTGGTGCGCGAGGGACTTTACGAAAGATTCGTCGAAATTTTCCGCTCCATGGGCTGGGACGTGGTGATCCTGAAAAACGGATCGCTGCAAGAGGCAGCTTTCAAGGAACCCGGTGGCGAAAAACTGCGCCACTGGATCGATACCTGCCCGAACAACGACTACTCAGCGCTCGTGTTTCAGGGCGGGGCCGCATGGCGCAAACGCCTGATGGACGATCTTGGCGATCAGGGCGACGTGCAAAAACTCCTTGAGAAAAGGAGCGACGAAGAACTCGCGGCACTGATGAACAATCTCGGCGGGCACGATCTGCCCTCGCTGCTCGATGCATTTGATAAAATAGATCATGACCGGCCGGTCTGCTTCCTCTGCTACACGATCAAGGGCTTCGGCCTGCCGTTCGCCGGCCACAAGGACAATCACTCCGGCCTGATGACGCCGACGCAGATGGAAGCCTTCCGCACGGCGATGAAAATTCGCGAAGGGCAGGAGTGGGAGCCGTTCGAGGGATTAAGCACCGGGGTCGGGAAGCTGCGCGCTTTCGTGGACAGCGTTCCATTCGCGACCAAGGAAAATCGCCGCTTTGTCACGCCCGCGGTGGCGGTGCCGGAGATTCCCGCGCCCACGCAGGCGAATATCTCCACGCAAATGAGTTTCGGGCATATCCTGAACGAGCTTGCGCGCGGCGACAGCGAGCTGGCGAAGCACATTGTTACGACATCGCCGGACGTGACCGTTTCCACCAATCTCGGGCCATGGGTGAACCGGCGCGGTTTGTTCGCGCGCGAGAAACTCGCCGACGTGTTCAAGCGCGAGCGGATTCCCTCGACCTACAACTGGGACTTTTCGCCGAAGGGCCAGCATATCGAGCTTGGCATCGCGGAGATGAATCTTTTTCTGCTGCTTTCGGCGCTCGGCTTGTCCCACTCCATTTTCGGTGCCCGGCTGATTCCGGTCGGCACTTTGTATGATCCGTTCATCGAACGCGGTCTCGATGCGCTGAATTATGCCTGCTATCAGGACGCGCGTTTCATCGTCACGGCCACACCTTCCGGCGTGACGCTCTCGCCGGAAGGCGGCGCGCATCAATCGATTGCGACTCCCTTGATCGGCATCGCGCAGGACGGGCTGGCTGCGTTCGAGCCGGCATTTGCCGACGAACTCGCGGTCGTCATGCGCTGGGCATTTGAATATGTGCAAAAGGACGGCGAGGGTGAAGCGGACGAGCGCAACTGGCTGCGCGACGAAACCGGCGGTTCGGTCTATCTGC
>CAZUJE010000230.1:0-1644 GCA_964620215.1 uncultured Hyphomicrobiales bacterium | reverse complement strand
TATCGGCAGAGCATTCTCGAAGGCTTCCGCCAACTCTTGCAGTCGTGGCGCGACTTCTGGCAGAAGCTGTTCGGCCAACAACACTCCACGACGGCCGCTGAGTCGGTCGAGCAAGCCGCGGCCGCCGCGACCCCGTTGCCCTTCGCCCATTACCCGAACCCGTTCGCTCACCCGATCGCCGGCGTCGCCTCGCCGGAGGACTTAGTGTCGTACCGCTTCAAGGCCACCCGACATCGACGCTCGTGTGGAGGCGCCTCAAAAAGGAACCCGGACCGCCAAAAAGGGCCGGATAAATTCAACATTTAAATCAATATTTTAACCAAAAAACGACCCTCAAAGTGCATGGATTTTCAATGAAAAACCTTGCAAAATAGAGACCGCCCTTCTATATTTTCAGCATGACAAAGCTCCAAGAACTCAAAAAGCATCTGCGACCGGGACAGGTCTATCGCCGTGCTGATTTGGCTCAGTGGTCGAATGCCGTTGATCGGCATCTCAAACAGTTGCTGAATGACGGAGGCCTCACAAAATTGGCGGGTGGACTCTACTTGTGTCCGAAGGAGACTGTCTTTGGGAAGGCCCCAGCAGAAGACCACAAGCTGATCGAGACTTTCTTGAAGGATCGCCGGTTTCTTCTCGCATCGCCCAATGCCTACAATAAGCTCGGTGTCGGAACGACACAACTTTACAACAAGACTGTCGTCTACAATCACAAACGACACGGCAACTTCACACTGGGTAATCGAACGTTTGAATTTCGTGTGAAGCCGTCTTTTCCGAAGACCTTGAGTAAAGAGTTCCTGTTGGTCGATCTTCTCAACAATCTGAATCGACTCGCCGAAAGCCAGGAACATGTGCTCGCGCGTGTGAGAGAAGACGTAACATCGTATGATGCGGCGCGGCTCCAGCGTGCCGCGCGTGATTATGGCAACGTAAGTACGAAAAAGATCCTGTCCCAGGCCCTGAACGCAAATTTGGCATCTCATGCCGCGTGACTTTCTTCACAACCATCCGCAGTTTTCTGATCTGATCCGGATCGTTGCCGGCGAAAAATCGATTGATCCTGCGCTGGTCGAAAAAGACTATTGGATCATGCACTGTCTCTATGGCCTTCAAAAGCTGGGCATGACGTTCGAACTGAAAGGCGGCACATCGCTTTCCAAGGGCTTTCAGATCATCGACCGATTCTCGGAAGACATCGATATTCGCATCGATCCTCCCGAGGACCAGCAGGTGAAAACCGGACGCAATCAAAACAAGCCCGCACAGGTACAAAGCCGCAGAAATTTTTATGACTGGCTGGCACAAACAATTAGCATCGATGGAATCGACAGGGTTACGCGCGATACTGACTTCGACAACAAAGATCTGTTTAGTGCTGGGATTCGGCTGCACTACAAAACGATTACCGAACCTGTCGATGGTCTGAGGGATGGCATCTTGCTGGAGGTCGGCTTCGACAACGTGACGCCCAATCACCCCAAGGATATCAGTTCTTGGGCGTATGATTATGCTACCGACAAAGTGGAGATCATCGACAATCGCGCAAAGGCCGTTCCCTGCTACGATCCCGGCTTCACATTGGTGGAGAAGCTCCAGACGATTTCGACAAAATTCCGCAAGCAGCAGGAGATCGAGGCGGGG
>CAZUJE010000229.1:0-1747 GCA_964620215.1 uncultured Hyphomicrobiales bacterium | reverse complement strand
TGGCATTGGTGACGCCGCCTGCCTCGACCAGCGTGCCGCTCGCGGTTCCTGAAATGACGGCCGCGTCATTGCGGCCGTTGATCGTGATCGTGATCAATTGCGTCGTGCCATCCGCGGCAGCTACCGTGAAGGTGTCGGTCAGCGTCCCGTCGGCATTGAGCGCCTGCACGGCGCCGTTGCTGTCGTTCAGCGTGTAGGTCCACACGCCGCCGGACGTCATCGTGAAGGTACCGTAGCCGTGATCGCTTGCTGTCGCTGTCGTGACGGCGGTGAAGCTGTTGGCTGCGTTGTCAGCGTCGATGTCGGCGAGTGAACCGGTCGCATTCGGCACGCCAGGCGCGGCATTGGCAACGCCGCCAGCCTCGATGACCGAGCCGTTGATCGTGCCTCCGATGATCGCCGCGTCATTGGTGCCGTTAATGGTGACCGTCACCACTTGCGGCGTGCCGTCCACGGTGGTCACCGTGAAGGTATCGATCAGGGTGTTGTCTGTATTGAGCGCCTGCACTGCCGGGTTGGTATTGTCGAGCGTGTAGACCCACACGCCGGCAGCCGTCACAGTGAAGGTACCAAAGTCACGATCGCTCCGCGCCTGCGCGACGACCGGCGTAAAGGTGTTCGTCGCATTGTCGACATCGAAATCGGTGAGCGTGCCGGTCGCGGTCGGTGTGCCCGTGATGGCATTGGTGACGCCGCCTGCCTCGACCAGCGTGCCGCTCGCGGTTCCTGAAACGACGGCCGCGTCATTGCGGCCGTTGATCGTGATCGTGATCGGTTGCGTCGTGCCGTCTGCGGCAGCTACCGTGAAGGTGTCGGTCAGCGTCCCGCCGGCATGGAGCGCCTGCACGGCGCTATTGGTGTTGTCGAGCGCGTAATTCCACACACCGGCGGACGTCATGGTGTAGGTGCCATAACCGCTATCGCTCGTTGCCGGTGAATTCACTGCCGTGAAGGTATTGGGCAGACCGTCGACGTCGGTATCGGTGAGGGTGCCGCTTGCGGCCGGTGTGCCCGGCGTGGCATTGGCGACACCGCCGGCCTCGATGACTGAGCCGGTCCTTGCACCGGAAATGATCGCCGCGTCGTCGGCGCCATGGATGATGATCGTGACAACTTGCGGAGTACCGTCCGCCGTCGTGACGGTGAAGGTATCGGTCAGTGTCTCGCCGGCGGTGAGCGCCTGCACCGTCGGGTTGGCATTGTCGAGCGTGTAGGCCCACACGCCGCCTGCCGTGATCGTGAATGTGCCGAAGCCGCTGTGGCTCGTCGTCGGCGAACTAACCGCTGTAAAGGTATTTGCCGGATTGTCGACGTCGGCGTCTTTGAGCGTACCAATCGCAGTCGGCGCGCCCGCCGTGGCATTGGCCGAACCTCCGGCCTCGGCCACGACGCCACGCGTGGCGCCGGAAATGACGGCCGCGTCGTTTGTGCCGTTGATGTTGACCGTATAAGTCCGGCTGTCAAAGAGCGTGCCGTCCCAAACGGTGATCGTGAAATTCTCGGTCGTGAGCGCCGACAGCGCATTGACTGCTTCGTCATTCGGGACGTAAGTGAAGGCTCCGGTCGTGCTGTCCAGATACAGCGTGCCGTAGAGACCCGTCCTCGACGCATTGTAGGTGATCCCGTCCCGCACAGTGTTGGGGGCGCTGCCGCCGGCTATGCCGAAGCTCCGCGTCGCGCCGGCCCGGGGGCTTCCGGCGCGTGCAACAGTTGCCACCCGAACGCAGCCACCACGAGACCACCGGCG
>CAZUJE010000228.1:0-1783 GCA_964620215.1 uncultured Hyphomicrobiales bacterium | reverse complement strand
ATCTCGGCATGGCGCGGACGGTCAAGAATAAGTGCCGTGAGTTCTTCCGGCTTGACGCCTTTCGCTTTTGCCAAAGCGCGCATGTTTTCTTCAACCGGCGCGTCGAGATCGACGACGTTTTTCGGATAACCCGGCCCGATCGCGATCTTTTCCATGTAAACGTCCGGCGCGTTCAGCAAAGTTCCGCCTTCGGCCATCGCCATCACGGCAATCGAGCCTTCCATGTTCTTGGCGCAGAGCGTGGTGCCTTCCAGCGGATCGACCGCGATGTCCACCTTCGGGCCTTTCTTGTTGCCGACGTTTTCTCCAATAAAGAGCATCGGCGCCTCGTCACGCTCGCCCTCGCCGATGACAACAGTTCCATCAATCGGAAGATTGTTCAGCTCACGGCGCATCGCGTCCACCGCCGCCTGGTCCGCCGCCTTTTCGTCGCCGCGGCCGCGCAGCCGCGCAGCCGAAACCGCCGCGCGCTCCGTTACGCGCACGATTTCAATCGAGAGCACGCGCTCGATGAATTGGCCCGGCTGGACGGTATATGAGACCATGAACGCTTCCCCCTCAGTTTTTTTCTATTCTGATCACTTGCGGCAATTCGGCGAGCACACCGTCTTTCTCAATGGCGGCAATGGCGCGGCGCACCGCGTCCTCGGTCGTAGCATAGGTAATCAATATGACGGGTGCCGGGCTGGCGGCGCTCGTCGGATCGTCACCGCCATGCGGGCGCGCACCCGCGTGGCGCTGCACGATGGATTCCAGGGAAATCTTTTCCGCAGCCATCGCCTTTGAGATCACGGCCATCGTTCCGGGGCGATCCACCGCCGCGAGACGAATATAGTACCCGCCTTCATGCCGCTGCATCGCGGCGCGTTTCGGCTTCGCAAGATTCGCGGTCGCGCGGCCGAGCGCATGGGTGCGGCGGCCGCTGGCGAGATCGACAAGATCGGCGACGACAGCGGATGAAGTGGCTGGACCGCCCGCGCCGGGGCCGACCAGCGTCAGCTCTAACGCATCGGATGTGATGGACACTGCATTCAGCACGCCGTCGATTTCAGCAATCACCGTGCCCTTCGGCACCATGGTCGGATGCACGCGCTGCTCGATGCCCGCTTCGGTGCGCTGCGCGACGCCCAATAATTTGACCCGATAGCCGAGTTGATCCGCCGCGATCAGATCGGCGAGCGAAATCGATTCAATGCCTTCCACATGCACCGCATCCGCGTCGATCTCGGTGCCGAATGCCAGAGATGTCAGGATCGCGAGCTTGTGCGCGGTGTCGAAGCCGCCGATGTCGAAAGTCGGATCGGCCTCGGCATAACCGCGCCGCTGCGCATCTTTCAGACAGTCCTCAAAGGAGCGCGCTTCTTTCTGCATCGAAGTCAGAATGAAATTGCAGGTGCCGTTCATGATGCCGGCGACGCGGGAAATTTTCGCGCCGCCCAGACCCTCGCGCAAAGTCTTGACGATCGGAATTCCACCCGCCACCGCCGCCTCGAACGCGAAGGCGGCGTTATTTTTCTCCGCGAGCTTCGCCAGCGAATTTCCGTGCTTCGCGATCAGTGCCTTGTTGGCGGTGACGACCGCGCGACCCGCGCCAAGTGCAGCTTCCACAGCGGCCTTCGCCGGATCGCCCTCGCCGCCCATCAGCTCGACAAACACATCGATGCCGGGGTCTTTTGCCAGCGACAGCGGATCGGCCGCTTGCTTCAGTTTCGAGAGATCGATCCCCGGGTCGCGCGGCGGGTCTTTTGACGCCAACCCGACGGGTTCAATCGGGCTTCCCGCC
>CAZUJE010000227.1:0-1814 GCA_964620215.1 uncultured Hyphomicrobiales bacterium | reverse complement strand
TTTCCATTGATGGTGCCGGCAAAGACCAGATCGCCCGCGACCTTGTCCACCGGCATGCTTTCGCCCGTCACCGGGGCCTGGTTGACCGCACTGCTTCCGGCAATGACCACTCCATCGAGCGGAATGCGCGCTCCGGGTTTGACCCGGACGATGGCTTCCAGCGCCACGTCGACCGCTGCAAGCTCCTTCCATGCGCCATCGGGCTGGCGCACTTCGGCCGTGTCCGGTGCGAGATCCAGCAGGCTCTTGATGGCATTGCGCGCCCGGTCCACAGCCCGTGCCTCGATGAGTTCCGCTATGGCGTAGAGCGCCATCACCATGGCCGCCTCGGGCCATTGGCCAATCAAGAAGGCGCCGGTGACCGCTACCGTCATCAGGGCACTGATGTTCAGGCGCCCTTGCCGCAGTGCGGTGAAGCCCTTACGGTAAGTGGAGAAGCCAGCCAGCCAGATGGCCACCGCCGCCAGGGCTATGCCGGCGCCCTTGTACAGGGCCGTCTCGGGCGCGAAGAAGGCCAGCAACTCGGCCGCGATGGCCAACAGCAGGGAGGCACTTAGGCGCCACAACCCTTCGGCCAGAGGCGCGTGCTGATCAGCCTGTTCCAGTGGTGCCACGGGCTGGGGCTCAAAGCCGGCGTGGCGGATCGCATCCAGGACGCGCGGCATGATTTCCGTGGGGGCATCGATGCGCAGGATACGCGCCGACAGCTGAAAGCCCAAACTCCGGATGCCGACAATGCCCGCCAGCGCATGCCGGATTTCGCCTTCCTCGGAAGCGCAATCCATGGTCGGGATGCGAAAAACCGCACCTGCTGTGCTGGACTGTTCGGCCTCAACGGGGGCAGGTGTCGGCGTGGCGCTGCAGGCACTATTACAGGCGCAGCAAGAGGCCGTGTCTTGCTCTAGGGTTTGCGGTAATTTCATTTTCACTCCTTGCTGGGCTCTATTTGAAACCCTGAAGCGGCTATAGAGTCAAGTTGCTAAGATTCATAACCCTGAATGCCTAACGGCCTTACCATGCTTGAAGCTCTGCGCGTCTCATTTCTGTTCGTCCTCACCGCCGTTGCGGAGATCGTCGGGTGCTACCTGCCGTGGCTGGTCTTGGTACATGGGCGGACTCCCTGGCTACTCTTGCCTGCGGCGCTGGCACTGGCGTTTTTTGCCTGGCTACTGACACTGCATCCGCAAGCCGCCGGCCGCACCTACGCCGCCTATGGTGGTGTCTATGTGGTGGTGGCGTTGCTGTGGCTCTGGCGTGTGGATGGTGTCACGCCCACGCGCTGGGATATGGTGGGCGGTGCCATTTGCCTGCTGGGAATGGCTTTGATTGCATTCCAGCCTCATGCCGTTGAAGTTTGACTCCTGGAGTTGCCATATGAAGATTGGTGATCTTGCGAAACTGACCCAAACTCAGGTCGAAACCATCCGTTACTACGAGCGCGAAGGCCTGCTGCCCCAGCCTGACCGTACTGAGGGCAACTACAGAATCTACGGCGCGGCACATGCTGATCGACTCGCCTTCATCCGTCACTGTCGAAATCTAGACATGACTTTGGATGAAATACGGCAACTGCTGCGTCTCAAAGACGATCCCGCATCAGACTGCGGGGATGTGAATGCACTCTTGGATGAGCACATTGGCCACGTGGCCAACCGGATACGGGAGTTGCGCGAGCTGGAGAAGCAATTGAAGAGCCTGCGTGAGCGTTGCTGCGAAGCTCAGGCGACAGCAAGCTGTGGAATTCTGAATGAGCTTTCCCGCACACCATCCACGTTCAAGGAAAAAAGTGCGGGGCACGTTCACAGGACGCACAC
>CAZUJE010000226.1:0-1904 GCA_964620215.1 uncultured Hyphomicrobiales bacterium | reverse complement strand
TCCAAGGGCGAAGGCCTCGGCAACCAGTTCCTCGCCCATATCCGCGAAGTGGACGCCATCGCCCATGTGCTGCGCTGCTTCGAGGATTCAGACATTACCCATGTCGAAGGCGGCATCGATCCGCTGCGCGACGCCGACACGGTGGAAACCGAATTGATGCTCGCCGACCTCGACAGCCTCGAGCGCCGCGTCGATCCGCTCGCGAAAAAAGCAAAAGGCGGCGACAAGGAAGCCATCGTGCAGGTCGACCTGATGCAGCGGGCGATCAAGCTGTTGGCCGACGGAAAACCCGCGCGCACACTCCAGCGCAAGCCCGAGGAAGAATTCGAATTCCAGCAGCTTGGCCTGATGACCGGCAAGCCGGTCCTCTATGTATGCAACGTAGACGAAGGCTCCGCCGCCAAGGGCAATGCGTTTTCCGAGAAAGTTTTTGCCAAGGCAAAATCCGAGGGCGCCGTTGCCGTGGTGATCTCCGCGCAGATCGAGGCGGAAATTTCCACCCTGCCTTCGGCCGAGCGTCTCGAATTTCTTTCCTCCGCCGGTCTGGAAGAGCCCGGCCTCGATCGCCTGATCCGCGCCGGTTACGATCTTCTGGGGTTGATTACATTTTTCACCGCCGGGCCGAAGGAGGCTCGCGCCTGGACCATCACACGCGGCACCCGTGCGCCGCAGGCGGCAGGCGTCATTCACACCGATTTTGAAAAAGGCTTCATCCGCGCCGAGACCATCGACTACAAGGAATATGTCCAGCTCGGCGGCGAAACCGGTGCGCGCGACGCGGGCAAGCTCCGCCTCGAAGGCAAGGAATATGTGGTGAAGGACGGCGACGTGCTTCACTTCCGCTTTGCGACCTGAGGGAGCAGATGCCCCGCTACTTCTACGAAGACATTGAGCCGGGCGAAATGCGGGGGGCGACCCCGCGCGTCATCACGCGCGAAGAAATCGTTGCATTCGCCACCGAGTTCGATCCGCAGCCAATGCACATGGACGAAGTTGCCGCGCGCAACTCCATGCTAGGCGGACTGGCGGCATCCGGCTGGCACACCTGCGCCTTCATGTTCCGCATGCATTACGACGAATTCGTGCGCCACACCGCATCGATGGGCGCGCCAGGCATCGAGGAAGTGCGCTGGCTGAAGCCGGTGCGGCCGGGCATGAAACTCACCATCAAAAGAACCGTGCTCGACAAGCGCGTCTCCAAGAGCCGCCCCGAGATGGGCCTTATCCGCATGCGCACGGAATTGCTCGACGAAAGCGAGCGGCCGGTGGTCGAGCAAACCACTGCCGTCCTCGTTGCCGTCCGCAATCCGGGGCGGACCCAATGAAATTCTTCGAGGACATCGGGATCGGCGAAAGCGCGGTCATCGGCAAGCATCATTTCACCGGCGAAGAGATCAAGCGTTTCGCCGCCCGCTTCGATCCGCAGTCCTTTCATGTGGATGAGGAAGCAGCCAGGCAATCGCATTTCGGCGCTCTCTGCGCTTCCGGCTGGCACACGGCCGCGGCCTGCATGCGGTTGATCATCGACTATCAGAGTGCCGAAGCCGCGCGCATGAAAGCGGCGGGTGAAGCCGTTGCCAAAACCGGTGTTTCGCCGGGATTCAAAAATCTGAAATGGCTGAAGCCCGTTTATGCCAATGACACGCTCACTTACCGCACCGAAGTCATCAACAAGCGTGAAGTCGCCTCACGCCCCGAATGGGGACTGGTGTTCTCGAAATTTAGCGCGGTGAATCAAAAGAACGAGGCTGTGTATGAATTTGAGGGCGCCTTGTTCGTGCAGCGCCGCCCGGCTTAATGCCCCTCGAAGCTCACCAGCGTCCGCACCGGCACGCCTAGCTTGCGGATTTTTTCCGCGCCGCCAAGCTCCGGCAGGTCGACGATGAACACTGCCGCCAGCACAT
>CAZUJE010000225.1:0-1993 GCA_964620215.1 uncultured Hyphomicrobiales bacterium | reverse complement strand
GGTCTGGTAACCCCGGAACAGTGGCGCAATTTCCAGTTCATCCAAGGCGACATCCCCAATCTTAAAGACTGCCAGCCCGCCCATCCCGTTACCCCCCCCCCCCTGGGGCGAGGGCGGCGGGGGTGGGGGCACCGGCTTCCCCGCCGGTCAGAGGGAGGCGCTTGTCGCCCCCGCGAATTTCGGGAACATAACGCGGCGCAATGATGGGGCGCGGGCCGGGCGGCGTCAGCGTCTCGACGATCACGTTGCGGTTGGGATCGGCGTCGGTGACGCGAAATACCTGCGCCCCGCCCATGCCGTCCAGCGGCTTCACCACCACGTCGGCGTGCTCGTCGATGAAATGGTGGATCTGATTTTCCATGCGCGTCACCAGGGTAGGCGCGGTGAAGCGCGCAAACTCCGCGATCGCGAGCTTCTCGCTGTGGTCGCGCAGCGCGCGCGGGTCGTTGAACACGCGCGCACCCTCGCGCACGGCCAATTCCAGGAGCCAGGTCGCGGTCACGTACTCCATGTCGAAGGGCGGATCCTTGCGCATCAGCACCGCGTCGAATTCCCTGAGCGCGTCTTCGCGCGGCAGGTCGATGCGGTACCAGCGTTCCTTGCTTCCGGTCAATTCGAGGCGGCAGGACTCGCCGATGACCCGGCCGCGCTTCCACATCACGCCGTCCTGCATCAGGATGTGCAGCGCATGGCCGCGGCCCGCGGCCTCGACCATCATGGCGTAGGTCGTGTCCTTGTAGGTCTTGATGCCATCCAGCGGATCGAGGATTATCGCTATTTTCATGGTGCCAAACGCAAGTTGCGCAGCCGGTTAAGCCGAGTGTTAAACCAATTGAGCGATTCTAGCAGCGACGCGCTCGGGTGCGGACGGCGCAAAGGACCGCCGCCTGAAGCGATCTTCGCATATCGGGGCGTGAAAAAAGGCGGTCGAGCCGCCTTTTTTCACGTTCTTTTCACCCGCTGCGCTATTTCGCCTGAGCGGCGAGGTAATCGACCGCGGCTTTGACGTCTGCGTCGGTCAGCGACATATTGCCGCCCTTGATCGGCATCGCGCCCTTGCCCTTGAGTGAGCTCGCGTAGAGCGCGTCCATGCCGGTTTTCAGGCGCGGCGCCCAGGCGGCCTTGTCGCCAGTCTTGGGTGCGCCGGCGACGCCCGCGCCATGACAGGCGACGCAGCTCGAATCGTAAATCGCCTTGCCGTCCGACTTGCCGGCGGCGCCCGCCGCTTCTTTTGCCGGCGCCGCCGGTTCCTTGAACGCGGCTCCGGACTGATTGGCGAGGAACACCACCGCGCGCTCCAGTTCCAGATCGCTCGCGTCGGCACCGCCGCCGCGCGGCGGCATCGCCTTCAGACCGGAGATCACCGACGCCAGCAGCGCCTTCTGCCCCTTCTTCAGGCGGGCGGACCATTCGCCCTTTTCGCCGAACTTGGGCGCACCCGCCGCGCCGCTTGCATGACAGGCGCTGCATACCGTCTTGTAGATATCCTCGCCGCTTCTGGGCGCCTTCGCTGCGCCGCCCCCGTCTTCGGCGAAGGCGAGTTCGCCCACCGGCTTCAGGCGCTTCGCCACCGCGTCGTAGGCCATCGCCGGACTGTCCTTGTCGACGCTGCGGATATTGGCGAAAAACTGCGACAGCAGCACGATGATGAGGATAGGCACCACAAACGCCAGCACCACCACCGTGATCAGCTGCTTCGGCGTCTTGATCGGACTTTCGTGCCCGCTGTCGGATTCAGTCTGGCTCATGTGCTTCCCAAGAGTTCACTGCGAATGAGGGAATGCCCCCTCGTACTGCCATTTTTCAGGAACGGTTTCAGCAACGCGCAAAACGCCGCCTAACTCCTTGCAAACGCGGGCATTATAGTCGCAAAACCGCCACGCTTGAAAGATCGCCGCATAGAGCGAAGCGGCAAAAGCCGATATACTTCGCCCCACGACGCGCCCGTAGCTCAGTTGGATAGAGTGTTGGTTTCCGAAGCCAAAGGTCACAG
>CAZUJE010000224.1:0-2015 GCA_964620215.1 uncultured Hyphomicrobiales bacterium | reverse complement strand
GCCCACTGCGCCGTGCCACCTCCGCGTCAGGGCAGGCGTCCTACAAGCCTTAACAGGAGTGTAGGTTCGCGTTTTTGAAAAGTTGACACTGGCTGGAAATTCGGCAGGCCGCGGGTGCCAGGGAGGACAACCGGTTAGAAGCTGACCATCCTTGCTACATTTCCGTGCCGACCGGTCATTTGCTCCCCCTTCCGTCAGGAACTCGCCAATCTGCCGCCTTTGGCGTAAGCGAGCATAATGAGCGCGCAGATTGGAGAGGTTACGCGCCTCACGGCGAAACGATGAGTGCAAACGAAAAGGAGCCCCGCAATGGGAGACAAAGGTGGGAAAAAGGATAAGGACAAGGGTCAGAAACAGAAGGTAGCTAAGAAAGAGCAAGAGGAGAAGCAGAAGCAACAGCAACAGCAGCAAAATAAACAACCGAAGAGAACTCCTTGAAAGGGAGCGGGATTCGAGCACTCGAAGGTCCCAGTGCATTTAAGCTTACTAAGCGTTATCAGCCGCGTATGCGACTACTTTGAAATAGAAGATTAAATACATGTCTCGTAAAGAACCAGGTTTCACGGAGCGTTTGCAGACGGCGGCCAAGGCGAAGCAAGCGCAACTGGAAAAGATTCAGGCAATGGCACGGGGCAACGGCGCACAATCCGCCGAGCGGCAAGCGGCGCGGGTGGAAACCGAAGCAGCGCGCCAAATCCGCACGGCCGAACGCAAATACGCGAACCAAGTCACCGCAGAACGGCGAGCCGCAGAACGCACGGCTGAGAAAGCCAGGCAAGCACGCGCCGTCACGGAAGAAAAGGCCCGCAAAGACGCCGAGCGCGTTGCCCAAGTGGAGGCCGATGCAGCGCACAAAAAGGAGCAGAAGGACGCGCGCGACTCCAAGTATGCCGCGCGCAAAGCCGGAGCGCGCCGGAAATAGGCAAGGTGGAACTGTTCGGTATCGCAAGATAATTAAAGAATTGTCGTCTCAAAGAATTGCCACGATGGACCGAATGGCATAGACCGATTGAGCGGCCGCCTTTCGCATCGCTGTGGAACCGCTTCGGGTTCGATCCGGCTGTAGCCTGAAGGGTCACGCGGTCGCTGGGCCAGAATTCCAGGGCTATGACAGCTGACCCGAACATTGCGGTCGTTGGTGGCGACACGCCCCAATGGCGGTTGTGGCCGAATTGCAGGCATTGCTAATCCGGCGCGATCTTCAGAGCCGGTAGAATGCACGGAGTGAAACCCGCCCAGACAGCTCACAGAAGCGCGACTCCGCCGCGCGCATCGCGCAGGAGCTGAAAACCGAACTCGGCGGCGCGGTCGGCTACAAGATCCGGTTCAACGACAAGCTCGGTCCGCGCTCCTACATCAAGCTCATGACCGACGGCATCCTGCTCGCCGAAACCCAGGGCGACCGCGATCTGCGCCAGTACGACGCGATCATCATCGACGAAGCGCACGAGCGCAGCCTCAACATCGATTTCCTGCTCGGCTACCTCAAGCAATTGCTGCCGCGCAGGCCCGACCTGAAACTCGTCGTAACGTCCGCAACCATAGACGCAGAGCGCTTCTCCAGGCATTTCGGGGGTGCGCCGGTGATTGAAGTTTCGGGAAGACTGTATCCGGTCGAGGTACGTTATCGGCCGCTCACGCTCGTAAAAGCGGCGGGCGCCACCGCGCCCCGCGCGGGGGTAAATGATGCGCCCCGCGCGGGGGCAAACGGCGCACCGGACATGGCCGACGCCATTGTCGACGCGGTGGACGAAGCGGCAAGATGCGGTCCGGGCGACGTGCTGGTGTTCCTGCCGGGAGAGCGCGAGATCCGCGAAGCGGCCGAGGCGCTGCGCAAGCACCATCCGCCACACACCGAAATCCTGCCCTTGTTCGCGCGCTTGTCCGCGGCGGAACAGGAGCGGGTGTTCAAATCGCACACCGGCCGGCGCATCGTGCTCGCCACCAACGTCGCCGAGACCTCGCTCACCGTGCCCGGCATACACTACGTGGTCGATCCGGGCGAGGCGCGCATC
>CAZUJE010000223.1:0-2028 GCA_964620215.1 uncultured Hyphomicrobiales bacterium | reverse complement strand
GGAAGAAGCCATCGCGCTCTCCGACCGCGTCGTCATCATGGCGGCGGGTCCGGGCTCGCGCATCATCGGCGACTGGAAGATTGACCTGAAGCGTCCGCGCGATATTTCGGAAATCCGGCTCGAACACCGCTTCCATGAAATCCACCGCGAGATCTGGACCAAGCTGAAAGACGAAGTGATGAAGGGCTATGCGCAGTCGGGAGGCGAAGCATGAAACGCCTCGGTCTGATCTCCGCGCAGTTGCTTGTCGCCGTCGTGCTGCTCTGGACGTGGCATTTGCTGACGACCATTCCGGTGGGCGTTTCAGGCAAACCACTGGTGCCGCCGTTTTTCTTCTCGACGCCGCTCGATGTGATCGCGCGCATCCATAAATGGTTCTCCGAAGGCACCATTTGGCGGCATCTGTGGATCACGCTGACGGAAGCCTCGCTCGCCTTCATCATCGGCTCGATCGGCGGCGTATTGGTCGGTTTCTGGTTCGCGCGCCAGCCTCTGATCGCAGCCATCTTCGATCCCTATGTGAAAATGGTGAACGCGCTGCCACGCATCGTACTGGCGCCGATCTTCACGCTCTGGTTCGGACTTGGCATCGCATCGAAGGTGGCGCTTGGCGTCACGCTGGTTTTTTTCATTGTCTTCTTCAACGTCTATCAGGGCGTGCGCGAGGTCAGCCCCACCGTGCTCGCGAATGCGCGGATGCTGGGCATGAACGAGCGGCAACTGATGCGCCATGTTTACTGGCCATCGGCGCTGTCCTGGATGTTCTCGTCGCTGCATACATCGGTTGGCTTCGCGGTGGTGGGCGCGGTGGTTGGCGAATATCTCGGCTCCGCCGCCGGCCTCGGTTACCTGATCCTGCAAGCCGAAGGCACCTTCGACATTGCCGGAGTGTTCGCCGGCATGTTCGTGCTGGCCGCTTTCGTACTTGTGATCGACGGCCTTGTGACGCTCGTGGAAAAACGCCTGCTCAAATGGCGGCCGGTAGCCGCCGACACGCATAAATAGCCTTCCTGCCGGAAGGCCGCTGTTCTATCGTCGCTCTAAAGCGAGGCCGCTTAACGGCCCGCAAAACCGGAGGAAAAATGATGCTCAGGAGGATTCTGTCTTCGCTCGCGGCACTCGCCTTGATGGGCGGTGTGGCGATGGCGCAGACGAAGGTGACCATCGCGGTCGGCGGCGCTTCGTGCCTCTGCTATCTGCCGACGGTGCTCGCGCAGCAACTCGGCGAATACAAGAAAGCCGGGCTCGAAGTTGAACTCGTCGACTTTAAGGGCGGCTCGCAGGCGCTGACGGCGGTGCTCGGCGGCAGTGCCGATGTGGTCTCCGGTTATTTCGACCACTGCGTCAATCTCGCGGCCAAGGGCCAGATCATGCAGTCGATGGTGGTCTATGACCGCTATCCGGGTTTCGCGCTGGTCGTCTCGCCGAAGTCCGATGTGAAGTCGATCAAGGACCTGGCGAAGAAGCGCGTCGGTGTTTCCGCGCCCGGCTCCTCCACCGACTTCTTCCTGAAATACATCCTGAAGAAGAACGGCGTCAGCCCGGATGATGTTGGCGTGGTCGGCGTCGGTCTCGGCGCCACGGCGGTTGCCGCGATGGAGCAGGGCTCCGTCGATGCCGCGATCATGCTCGATCCGGCGGTGACGCAGTTGCAGGGCCGCAACAAGGACCTGCGCATCTTGGTGGACACCCGCAACCAGAAAGACACTTTGGATGTCTTTGGCGGCGAATATCCGGGCGGCGCTCTCTACACCCGCGCCGACTGGATCGAGAAGAACGGCAAGACCGCGCAGGGTCTCGTCAACGCCATCATCAACACGCTGAAATGGATCAAGGCGAATCCGCCGGAAGCCATCATGGCGAAGATGCCCGACGAGTATGTGGGCGCGGACAAGGCGCTTTATTTGACGGCGCTGAAAAACACGCTGCCGATGTATTCGGAAACCGGCCTGATGGACCCGAAGGGTGTGAAGGCCGTGCTCGATGTGTTTTCGCAGTCCAACCCGGATGTCGCGAAGGCGAACATCG
>CAZUJE010000222.1:0-2130 GCA_964620215.1 uncultured Hyphomicrobiales bacterium | reverse complement strand
TCGGCACCACGATAGAGTTCGGTGTGCCCCTTCTGGCGCCCGAAGCCTTTGGCCTCGGTTACGGTAATACCCTGCAAGCCGGCCTCTTGCAGTGCTTCCTTCACCTCATCGAGCTTGAAGGGTTTGATGATGGCTTCGATTTTTTTCATTTTGCTTCCTCACTAAGCCCTTCTTGGTTCCAAAAGCCCGGTTCTGCGAGAAATTGTTAGCAGTTCTCATGCCAGCCCTTGCGGGCTGGAAACGATACCGAAATCATCAGTTCGCCAAAAGCCAAGCCCGACATTTCGGGGAGCACCTCTCCAAAATGATTAGAGTTTGTGCATTTCGCCCAGAAAATATGCAACAGCCTCCGGCGACCGTTTCCGCGTGAGGCCGCCAGAGTAATCCAGTATCGTTTTGCAGGGCTTGCAAGATACATGCTGGGCGGACTGCTGGTCGTCTCCTGTTCGTCGCGGATTGGACTCATGATCGAATTGCTCACCCCGGCGGAAATGGCGGAAGCTGATCGGCTGACGATTGCAGCCGGGGTGCCGGGCATTCAACTCATGGAGCGGGCCGGGCGGGCGGTCGCCGACCGGGTAGCCGCCGGTTACCCTTTGGGAACGAAGGTCGCGGTAGTCTGCGGCCCAGGAAACAACGGCGGCGACGGGTTCGTGGCCGCGAGGGTTCTGAAAGAGCGCGGCTATCCGGTTGAACTTCTGCTGCTTGGTCCCCGTGACGGACTAAAAGGCGACGCGGCGGAAGCAGCTTCGAGATGGCCGGGTGAGACAGCGGAGATTTCCGAGCAGCGGCTTTCGAGTGCCGGCGTCATCATCGACGCGTTGTTCGGCGGCGGTCTTTCACGCGATCTGGGCGGCGAGGCGAAGGCCGCGGTCGCAGCAATAGCTGCAACGAACTGCCCGGTGATCTCCGTCGATCTTCCGAGCGGAATTGACGGCGCGACCGGAGAAGTTCGAGGAGTTGCGGTTCGGGCAGCTGAGACGGTGACCTTCGCGCGGCGAAAGCCGGGACATTTGTTGATGCCCGGCAGGCTCTACGTGGGAAAAATCCGCGTCGCTGACATCGGTATCAAGGACACAACCATCGCAAGCGCCGGATCAAAGACCTTTGCCAACGAACCGGCACTCTGGCTGGCTGACTTTCCGATCCCGTCCGCCGAGGGACACAAATACAAACGCGGCCACACGCTCGTGGTCAGCGGCCCAATGCATTCGACGGGGGCGGCAAGGCTCGCTGCACGTGGGGCGTTACGTGCGGGTGCGGGACTCGTTACGGTTGGTGGCGAGAAAGCGGCGCTTCCGGTACTCTCCGCGTCACTCACCGCGATCATGGTTCGTGAGATGAGCGGGCCGAAAGGCCTCGCGAAGCTCCTCAGCGATGAACGCATCAACGTGGTCGTCCTCGGGCCCGGGCAGGGTGTGGGGAAGGCGACGAGGGATGCGGTGGCCGTGGCCGCCAAAGCGAGGCGGAAGCTCGTTCTGGACGCCGATGCGCTGACGAGTTTCGCTGGGAATGCGGCCGGGCTGGCTAAAACACTCAAGTCAGCGGCTGGGGCAGTTCTGACTCCTCATCAAGGGGAATTCATTCAATTATTCAATAAACATATTCAAAATATTGAAAACACAGATAAATTATCAAGAGTATTATATTCCGCACAGCTCTCAGGCGCAGTTGTTTTGCTGAAAGGCCATGACACCGTGGTCGGTGCCCCCGATGGCCGGGCGTCCATTGCCGCCAATGCTCCGCCGTGGCTGGCGACAGCGGGAGCCGGCGATGTGTTGGCAGGTTTCATCGCCGGATTGATGGCCCAGGGGATGCCCGCATTCGAGGCCGCGAGCTGCGGGGTCTGGCTGCATGGGGAGTGTGCGAACGAGTTCGGGCCTGGATTGATTGCCGAGGACTTGCCAGAGGTGCTTCCCGCGGTTTTGAGGCGTGTTTTCAAATGATTTTTCGCGTAATTTTGGCTTGCTCCGTTGTTTATTCCGGTGCTGAAACCCAAGTGATTGCCGCGCCCGAATGACGTGCTATAGACGCCTCCGGCCGGTGCCGGATTCTGCGGCCCTGCGCCTTTCCAAGCGGGCGTGGCGGAACTGGTAGACGCGCTGGATTTAGGTTCCAGTGACGCAAGTC
>CAZUJE010000221.1:0-2139 GCA_964620215.1 uncultured Hyphomicrobiales bacterium | reverse complement strand
CCTGATGGAAGGCATTTCCCAGGAAGCGATTGCGCTCGCGGGACACCTGAAGCTCGCGAAGATGATCGTGCTGTTCGACGACAACGGCATCACCATCGACGGAAAACTTTCGCTCGCGGATTCCACCGACCAGGTCGCGCGTTTCAAGTCGTCCGGCTGGAACGCCTCACGCATCGACGGTCATAATCCAGATGAGATCGCCGCCGCCATCGAAGCCGCGCAAAAGTCCGACCGCCCGACCATGATCGCCTGCAAGACTCACATCGGATACGGCGCTCCGACCAAGGTGGACAGCGCCAGCGCACACGGCTCCCCGCTCGGTGCAGAAGAAATCAAGGGCGCCCGCGAAAAGCTCGGCTGGCCGCACGCGCCGTTTGAAATTCCGTCCGACATTCTGGGCGAATGGCGCAAGGCCGGTTCACGCGGCGCGGAAGCGCGCAAGACTTGGGAAGGCAAGCTCGCGAAACTCGACGCTGCCAAGCGCGCGGAATTCGAGCGCCGTATTTCCGGCAAGCTCGGCTCCGCCCTCGCCACCGCCGCGCGCAAGGTGAAGGAAGCCGCCGTCGCGAAACCGGAAGACATCGCGACCCGCAAGGCTTCCGAATTTTCGCTCGAGACCCTTTGCGCGGCTTTGCCGGAAATGATCGGCGGCTCCGCCGATCTCACCGGCTCCAACAACACGCGCACCAAAGGCATGAAGGTGATTGCGCCGGGAGATTATTCCGGCAGCTTCATTCATTACGGCATTCGCGAACATGGCATGGCCGCCGCCATGAACGGCATGTCGCTGCATGGCGGCGTGATCCCGTTCTCCGGCACCTTCCTCGCATTCTCGGATTACTGCCGCCCGTCGCTGCGGCTCGCGGCGCTCATGGAACAGCGGGTCATTCATGTGATGACGCATGACTCCATCGGCCTCGGCGAAGACGGCCCGACCCATCAGCCGGTCGAACATCTCGCTGCGCTGCGCGCGATCCCGAATTTGAATCTGTTCCGCCCGGCGGACCTGACTGAAACAGTCGAATGCTGGCAGGCGGCGATTGAAAATTCCATGGGGCCGAGCGTGCTCGCCCTCACCCGCCAGAACCTGCCCGCCGTCCGTAAAAAGGTGGTCGAAGAAAATCTCTCCGCCAAGGGCGCCTATGAATTGTCGCCCGCCAGCGGCAAGGCGGAAGTCACCTTGTTCGGTTCCGGCTCGGAAGTCTCGCTCTGCATGGAAGCGCAGATTGAACTGGAGAAGCAGGGCATTCCCGCCCGCGTCGTCTCCGTGCCCTGCATGGACCTTTTCCTCCAGCAGCCTGCCGCCTATCGAGCCTCGGTGATTGGCAACGCGCCCGCCCGCGTGGCGGTGGAAGCGGCTATCCGCATGGGCTGGGACGAAATCATCGGCATCGACGGTGGCTTTGTAGGAATGACCGGGTTCGGCGCCAGCGCGCCCGCGAAGGATGCCTACAAGTATTTCGGTATCACTACGGAGGCGGTCGTCGCAGCCGCCCTTGAGCGCCTTGGCCGCGGGGCCGGTGTTAAGGCTGCACGCCGTTCATAGCTGCCAGACGCTGACATCTCCCCAAGACCCGTCTAAAAGAAGCCCCGCTAACCGGGAGAGGAAGAAACATGGCCGTGAGAGTAGCGATCAACGGATTCGGACGGATCGGGCGCAATATCCTGCGCGCTATCGTGGAGTCCGGCCGCAAGGACATCGAAGTCGTATCGATCAACGATCTCGGCCCGGTCGAAACCAACGCCCATCTTCTCCGCTTTGACTCGGTGCATGGCCGCTTTCCCGGCGAAGTCACCGTCAAGGGCGACACAATCGATGTGGGTCGCGGCCCGATCAAGGTGACCGCGATCAAGGATCCGTCGCAGCTTCCTCATAAAGAACTCAAGGTGGACATCGCACTGGAATGCACCGGCATCTTCACCGCGAAGGATAAAGCGTCCGCCCATCTCACCGCCGGTGCCAAGCGCGTACTGATTTCCGCGCCCGGCGAGAATTCCGATCTCACCGTCGTCTATGGCGTCAACCACGACAAGCTGACCAAGGATCACGTCGTCGTCTCGAATGCGTCCTGCACCACGAATTGCCTGGCACCCGTCGCCAAGGTGCTGAACGACGCCATCGGAATCGAAAAAGGATTC
>CAZUJE010000220.1:0-2228 GCA_964620215.1 uncultured Hyphomicrobiales bacterium | reverse complement strand
CGCTGTGCCGCATCGTTAGCCTTCGGGGGTGACTGACCACGAAGGAGTTCAATATGCGTAAAACTCTAATCGCACTTTCCGCTGTTTCGATGCTGATGACTGCTCCGGCGCTCGCGCAGTCCCGGCGCGATTACAATCAGAACGCCGCCGCTGCGCTCGGCACCGGCGCACTGGTTGGAACCGCCGCCGGCGTTTCGCAGTATAACGGCTGGTGGGGTCCGAACTCGTTCAGCCGCAGCACGCTTGGCTCGGGCCTTGAACGCACGGTCGCCGGATCGCTCGCGACCGGTTTCGTAACCGGCGTTGCAACGGTGGCGTTGATCGACGCGTCCACGCAGCCTTGCCGCGGCTTCCGCGCTTTCTTCGCGCCGTTCCGCGGCGCCGGCCATGAACGCGGCTGCCGTAGCGGCGAGTGGGTTGGATAAAAATAAAAACAACTGAAAGCAAAAGCGGCGGGCCCATTGGACCCGCCTCTTGCTTTTTGTCAGCGCGCGAAAATTACTCCGCCGCCTGCATCGGCAGCGTCTTGCCGATCGCTTCCACCTTGGCCGCGCAATACTTGAATTCCGGAATCTTTCCGAACGGATCGAGCGCGGGGTTGGTCAGGAGATTCGCCGCCGCTTCCTGATAGGCGAACGGAATGAACACCACGCCATCCGGCACCGCCTCATCCTGCCGCGCGCTCAACACAACAGTTCCGCGGCGCGTGGAGACGCGCACATAATCGCCGGGCTCGATGCCAAGCTTCTCGATGGTGCCGCGCGAAAGCTGCGCGATCGGCGACGGCTCCAGCGCATCGAGCACGGTGGCGCGGCGTGTCATGGAGCCGGTGTGCCAATGCTCGGGCTGCCGTCCGGTCGAGAGAATAAACGGATATTCGCGATCCGGCACTTCCGCCGCCGGCGTGACTTTCGCCGTGACAAGCTTGCCGAAGCCGCCCGGACGCGGGAAGCCTTTATCAAAGACAACATCCTTGCCGGGCTTGTCCGGCGCTTCCGTCGGATAGGTCACCGCATCCTCGCGCTCGACGCGCTCCCACGAAATGTTGTCGAGTGCCGGCATCATCGATGCCATTTCCGGGAACACATCGCGCGGATGGGTATAGGTCCACCCCAGGCCCATGTGGTTCGCGATTTCCTGCGTGATCCACCAGTCCTGTTTCGCGTCGCCCGGCAGCGGCAGGGCCGCGCGGCCCATCTGCACCTGACGATTGGTGTTGGTAACGGTGCCGTCTTTTTCCGGCCATGCGGACGACGGCAGGATCACATCGGCGTACACCGCTGTCTCCGTCAAAAAGATGTCCTGCACCACGAGATGCTTCAGATGCGCCAGCGCCTCGCGCGCGTGGTTCAGATCGGGATCGGACATCGCGGGATTTTCGCCCATGATGTACATGCCCTTCACCACATCGGCGTGGACGGCATCCATGATCTCGACGACCGTCAGCCCGCGCTTCGGATCGAGCTGCACTTTCCATTTCTGTTCGTATTTCGCGCGCGTCTCCGGATTTTCCACTGACTTGTAGTCGGGGAAAAACATCGGGATCAGCCCGGCGTCGGACGCGCCTTGAACATTATTCTGTCCGCGCAACGGATGCAGGCCGGTGCCCGGGCGGCCGATCTGGCCGGTGATGAGCGACAGCGCGATCAGGCAACGTGCATTGTCGGTGCCGTGCGTGTGCTGCGATACGCCCATGCCCCAGAAGATGATCGCGTTTTCTGAACGGGCGAAGGTGCGCGCGACTTCGCGCAGCGTATCCGCCTCGATGCCGCAGATCGGGGCCATCTCTTCCGGCGTGTACTGCTTCACATGCTTCGCCAGTTCGTCGAAGCCTTCGGTGTAGGTCTGGACGTATTGCTTGTCGTAGAGATTTTCCTCGACGATGACATTCAGCATCGCGTTCAGCATCGCGACGTCGGTGCCGTTCTTGAACTGCATCATCTGCCAGGCGTGGCGCTTGAGCGCCTGGCCGCGCGGATCCATCACGATGAGCTTCGAGCCGCGCTTGGCTGCCTGTTTGAAGAAGGTCGCGGCGACCGGATGGTTCTCGGTCGGGTTGGCGCCGATGACGATGATGACGTCGGAATTCTTGCACTCGTTGAAGGTCGCCGTCACCGCTGCCGAGCCGACGCCTTCGAGTAGCGCCGCCACCGACGAGGCATGGCACAGCCGGGTGCAGTGGTCCACGTTGTTGGAGCCGAAGCCGGTGCGCACCAGCTTCTGGAACA
>CAZUJE010000219.1:0-2251 GCA_964620215.1 uncultured Hyphomicrobiales bacterium | reverse complement strand
GGAAAGTATCGTAAGCCGCGCCGGCGCGCTGGAAAAAACTTCGGATGAAAGAATCCGCGCACTGGTGATGCGCCCGCGTGTGCTGGTACTGGACGAGCCGACCGAGGGCATCCAGCCCTCGATTATCAAGGACATCGGCAACGCCATCCGCTACTTGCGCAATCGCGGCGATATCGCGATCCTGCTGGTCGAACAGTATTTCGACTTCGCCCGGGAGCTTGCCGACACATTCGCCGTGATGGACCGGGGACAGTTCATCCTGACCGGCGACAGCGCGATGATGCAGACCGACAATGTCCGTCAACGTCTCTCCCTTTGAAGCGGCGGCCCAGGAAGCGGATCGCTCCACGCTCCGCCAGAAGGGCGTAGCAAAGCTCTATGCGGAAAGATCGGCGGGACAGACGGCCGCCATCGATATCGACGAAGCAGGTCCGCTGCGCCTGCGCTTCCCGCGCATCATGGCAAGCGACGCGCTGGAAACGGTGCTGGTGAATACCGGCGGCGGTGTCGCCGGCGGGGATTCCATGAAGATTGAGGTGGAAACCGGCGAAGGCGCTAAAGTCGCCTTCACCAGCCAGGCGGCCGAGAAAATCTATCGCTCTACCGGACCTGCCGCTTCCATTGAAGTGACGCTGAAAGCGGGTAAAAAATCCCAGCTCGACTGGGTGCCGCAGGAAACCATCCTGTTCGACCGCGCCAAGGCCGCGCGCACGATTGAAGCGGAGATGGATGCGAGTGCTTCGCTTACAATCTGCGAAGCGGTGATATTCGGCCGCAGCGCCATGGGCGAAAGCGTCAAAAGCGGTGAGCTTCGGGACAGATGGCGCGTCCGGCGCGATGGCAGACTGGTTTTCGCCGACGCGCTGACGCTCGAGGGAAACATGGGCGAAACACTGAAGCGTCCTGCCATCGGCAAGGGTGCGAATGCGGTGGCGACCCTCGTCCGCATCGCCCCCGACGCCGAAACAAAACTCGATACCATACGCGCATCCTTTGAAGGTCAGGAGATCGAAGCGGGCGCTTCCGCCTTCGACGGCATCCTGATCGTGCGCATCGTGGCCCGCGACGGACTCCCTATGCGTTCCGCCGTACTTCAAGCATTATCCGCATGTGGTGCCGTGATCCCGCGCGCCTATACGCTGTAACCGGAGAAGACCATGAACCTCACGCCCCGGGAAAAAGACAAGCTGCTGATCGCGATGGCCGCGATGGTGGCGCGCGCCCGGCTGAAACGCGGCATCAAGCTCAATCACCCGGAAGCGGTGGCGATCATCACCGAAGCGGTGGTGGAGGGCGCCCGCGACGGCAAGACCGTGGCGCAACTGATGAAGCTCGGCGCCAAGGTGCTGAAGCCCTCTCAGGTGATGCCCGGCATCGCCGAAATGATCCATGACGTGCAGGTGGAAGCGACATTCCCGGACGGCACCAAGCTCGTCACGGTCCATAACCCGATCCGCGGCGGCAAGGCGAAGAACGTCCCGGGCGAAGTGATCCCCATGAAGGGCGATCTGGAACTGAACAAGGGGCGCGAAACCATCAAGCTGAAGGTCGCTAATTCCGGCGACCGCCCGGTGCAGGTCGGCAGCCACTATCATTTCTATGAAACGAACCCCGCGCTGAGGTTCGACCGGGAAAAGGCCCGGGGCATGCGCCTCGCGATTCCCTCCGGCACTGCGGTCAGGTTCGAGCCGGGGCAGACTAAAGAGGTCACGCTGGTGGCGCTGGTGGGTAAAAGGGAGGTCTATGGCTTCCGGCAGGAGGTCATGGGCAAGCTATGAAACTCAATAACTTAGCCGAAGTTTTTCCTTACTTTTGTAAGGAATTATGGTAAGGAATAAGTAAGACTCAGGGCAGGCATAGGCGGAGGCTGCAATGGCATTCCGAAGACCCTATCGGCTCAAGGCGACCCTTACTTCCAAGGGCCAGCTCACGATTCCGGTCGAGCTGCGCCGCCGCTGGGATCTGAAACCCGGCGACCAGATCGACTTCACCCTCGACGATGAAGACCGCGTCGTCATCCGCAAACGCATCACGCTGACCGGCGCCGACATGCGCGCGGCGGAAGCAAAGTAAGAGAACGCCAATGAAAATGTCCCGCGCCGCCTATGCCGACATGTTCGGCCCCACCACCGGCGACAAGGTGCGGCTCGCCGACACCGAACTGCTCATCGAAATTGAGAAGGATTTCACCACCTACGGCGAGGAAGTGAAATTCGGCGGCGGCAAGGTGATCCGCGACGGCATGGGCCAG
>CAZUJE010000218.1:0-2255 GCA_964620215.1 uncultured Hyphomicrobiales bacterium | reverse complement strand
CGCTGATCGGCGACGACGAGACCGGCTGGGGTCCGGACGGCATCTTCAATTTCGAGGGCGGCTGCTACGCGAAGACGGTGAACCTGTCGCGCGAGAACGAGCCGATGATTTATGACGCGACCAACCGCTTCGGCGCGATCCTGGAAAATGTCGCGTTCGATTCCGTGACACGCGTTCCGGACTACACGGACATCTCGAAGACCGAGAACACGCGCTCGGCCTATCCGCTCGAATTCATTCCGAATGCCTCGCGCACCGGCACCGCAAGTCATCCGAAGAACATCATCATGCTGACGGCGGACGCTTACGGCGTGATGCCGCCGATCGCGAAGCTCACCTCGGAGCAGGCGATGTATCATTTCCTCTCGGGTTATACCGCGAAGGTCGCGGGCACCGAGAAGGGGCTGACCGGCGTTGAGCCGGAATTCTCGGCGTGCTTCGGCTCGCCGTTCCTGCCGTTGCATCCGTCGGAATATGCCAAGCTGCTTCGCGAATACATCGCCAAGCATAAGGTCGATTGCTGGCTCGTGAATTCGGGCTGGACCGGCGGCAAATATGGCGTCGGCCGCCGCATGCCGATCAAGGCGACCCGCACGCTGCTGACGGCGGCGCTGAACGGCTCGCTGAAGAACGCGGATTTCCGCACGGATCCCTATTTTGGATTCTCGGTGCCGACCTCGGTGCCGGGCGTCGAGCCGCATCTGCTGCACCCGGTCAAGACCTGGCAGGATAAGGCCGAGTTCGATCAGACCGCCCGCGCGCTGGTGAAGATGTTCCAGGACAATTTCGCGAAGTTCGAGGACAAGGTCGATGCGGACGTGAAGGCGGCCGCGCCGGAAGTGCGTATCGCCGCGGAATAATCTTTCTCTTGTCTAAAATGAAAAACGGCGGCTCCCGGGCCGCCGTTTTATTTTGTGCTGCCTGGATTCGTTTACGGAACGAAGCCGCGATTCATAATGTCTTCGGCCGGTGATCTTTCAACATTGGCGGCAGGCGAAGATCCAGCCGAGGGCACCACATTGCTGCTGCGCGCGGTCACAGGCTCCGGAACGCGCGTGATGCGCATTTCCGAAAGATTTTTGCGCATGGAGTCGGACATTCCTCTGTATTCCTTCACCGGCACGAACGAAGCCGGGGTCGGCTGCCCGCGATTGCCGCCGCGATACACTTTCGGCCCGTCCGGCGTGACGATGATGTCGCCGGGCTGAAGCGTCGGGTCGGATTCGGCATCGAGATTGGCGACGCCGGTGTTATCGACGCCGTTGCAGCTGCATTCGGCGATCATCTTCTCGCGATAGACAAAAGCATTCCGCAATTTCGAATAAACCGCACCGTCGCCCGCGACTGCGTTGTCGATCAGTGTGCCGGAAAAAACTTTCACCGGGGTGGCCGGGCACATCGCCTTGCAGAGATTTTCCGGGGAAGCGCTGCCGGAAGTGTTGATCGTGGGCTTCCGCTCGTCGCGATAGTCCCGGAAAAAGAAAGAGCGCTCGCGTCCGCGTTCACGCTCCCGCGCATCTGAGGCCGGCAGCGGGAAAAAACGTCCGTCGCACAGCCGCACGCAGTAGGCCTGGTACGGACCTTCCTGCTCATCCTCCATACGCCCGCCAAAACCGCCCCGCCCGAACAGGCCGCGGAGCGTGTCGAAAAGACCCTGTGCCTGAACAGGTTCAGGTGCGAGCGTGAGCGCGGCTGTGAAAACGCCGAGCGCGAACATGGCCCATTTCAGCGGGGATCGGAGGATACGCGGTGGCACGGATAACTCCTTGCCGGACAGCCTAGCGCAATAGGAGCCTCTTGGGAGGCCGTTCCACAAAACGCGCGAAGCCGCAAAAAGTTGCGGTAAAGCCGGCGTAAACGCGGGGTGTCAGCCTTTCAGGAATTCCTCGGCGGTAAACAGCGAACGGAATTTCAGCCCGGCCTGCTGGAAGGTTTCGGTGGCGCCTTCCTGCCGGTCCACCATGGTGAGCACGATCACCACTTTACCGCCGCCTTCCTTCACCGCTTCCGCCGCCTTGATGGCCGAGCCGCCGGTGGTGGTGACATCCTCGATCACGGCGATGCGCTTGCCATTCAGCGTGTCGCCCTTTTTGAGGCCTTCGACGCCTTGCTTCGCGCCGTACTCTTTTGGTTTCTTGCGGACAAAGAAATTGGGCAACGGCTTTCCGCCAAGCCAGCTCAATGCCGCCATCGCGCCGGAAATCGGTACGGCACCCATTTCCGGCCCGCCGATATAATCGATCTTTTCCTCGGCC
>CAZUJE010000217.1:0-2255 GCA_964620215.1 uncultured Hyphomicrobiales bacterium | reverse complement strand
AACCAAGCCGCTCCGCGCCGTAGTGCATCCCCATGCCGCCGGTGAACAGGCCGTAGCCAAACGCAATATGGACCAGCATGCCGGGCCGCACGCCGCAGCTGTAAAGATTGCGCGCGATAATGTTGGCCCAGGTGTCGATGTCATTCCTGGTGTAGCCGACGACGGTCGAGCGGCCCGTGGTGCCGGAAGACGCATGCACGCGCATAATCTGCTCGCGTGGCACCGCAAACATTCCGAACGGGTAATTTTCACGCAGGTGGGTTTTTGAAGTAAAAGGGAATTTAGCAAGGTCATTCAGCGTGCGGAAATCCGACGGCTTCACGCCCGCCACGTCGAATTTCTTTTTGTAAGCCGGAACATTCGCATAAACACGCTCGAGCGTGGCGCGCAATCGTTCGGCCTGAAGAATCCCGATCTCAGGCCGTGACGCCACTTCGATTGGTTCATAGAAATTCGGCATGGCAACCCGAAAGCAATCGCACATCATCAAGTTAGCAGAAAGCGCAGCGATAGGCTGGCATGTTCGGGATAAATTGTGGGATCATGACCCCGGAGAAAGCTGAAATATGAAGATCGGTGGTATACCAACGAATTCCGGGCGCAAGCTTTCCGCCGCTCCCAAGGCCGGAAAATCGTTCAAAAAGGACGCCGGGACATTCAGCAAATTCTGGAAGGCCGGCGCCGCTCTGCGCGCGAAGCTGCCCCCGAAGGCGCAGCGCAATCAGGAGCAAGCAGAGTTTTGCGCGGCGATCCATGCCATTGAACGCAATGCACGTGAGCGATTTCTCGCCGCCCACGCCGAGAAACTCTACGAAAAGCTGACCGGCAATTATCGCAATTTCCTGCGCGTCGGCGCGCTGGTGGAGGCCGCGGCCAAGGCAGTGCCGGGCCTGACGCCCTCTCCGCAGACACTCAAGGCCGAAGCACCGCTTGCGCTTAAGGACAAGGACGGCGCGGAAATCGATCAGGGTATTTTTCTGAGTCATGTTCTGGCACATCCGAAATGCGGCGTGCATTTACTGCAAGCGATGTTGTTGAAAAATCCTCAGACTGACAAAAAATTCGCGGAATTCATCAAGACCGGCAGTATCGACCTAGGCGCGGCTTACGTATCACGGCGGGGCAAGGCCACCGTCGTTGAAATGCGCAATCCGCGCTTTCTCAACGCCATCGATGACACGACGGTCGAGACAATCGACATCGCCGTCGATCTCGCGATCATGGACCCCGAAACCGAAGTCGCCGTCCTGCGCGGGAGCACGGTCGAACATCCACGCTATAAGGATAAGAAGATTTTTTCCGCGGGCCTCAATCTCTCGCATCTCTATTACGGAAAAATCTCGTTCCTGTTTTACTTCCGCCACATCATCGGCTTCGAGCACAAGATCATGCGCGGGATCGCCAGTCCCGGCGCGGCACCTGACGATATTTTTGGACGTACGAAAGAAAAGCCGTGGATCGCCTGCGTTGAGACTTTCGCAATTGGCGGCGGCTGCCAGCATCTCCTGGCAATGGATTATGTGCTGGCGGGCTCCGACGCTTATCTCACGCTGCCCGCGCGCAAGGAAGGCATCATTCCCGGCGCCGCCAATCTTCGACTCCCGCGTTTTGTCGGCATGAGCGCCGCACGGCAGGCGATCATGTACGGACGCCGCTTTGAATGCGACAGTCCGGAAGGCCGCATGACCTGCGATGAGATCGTGCCGCCGGGAGAGATGGACGCCGCACTCGACAAGGTGATCGCGGGCTTCACCGGCTCCGGCATGGTGAGTGCGGTCGGCAACCGCCGCCATTTCCGCATCGGGCAGGAAACGATCGATGAATTCCGCCGCTACATGGCGCTGTTCGCACGCGAGCAGGCCTACTGCCATTTCAGCCCCGCCCTCGTCGCCAATCTCGAACATCACTGGAACGCGAAGAACCGCAATATCTGAAACCGCAACATCCGAGCTTCCGGTCTGCATTTGCACAGGTTAGTCTGCGCGAAATTTTAGACCGGGAGTGAAGCAATGGATGTGCGTGCGGCGGTTGCGGTGGCGGCGGGCAAGCCGCTCGAAATCACCAAGGTGCAGCTGGAAGGCCCGAAGGCCGGCGAAGTGCTGGTCGAGATCAAGGCCACCGGCATCTGCCACACCGACGCCTACACGCTCGATGGCTTGGATAGCGAAGGCATCTTCCCCTCGATCCTCGGCCACGAGGGCGCGGGCATCGTGCGCGAAATCGGCGATGGCGTGACGAGCGTCGCCGCGGGTGAT
>CAZUJE010000216.1:0-2365 GCA_964620215.1 uncultured Hyphomicrobiales bacterium | reverse complement strand
TCATCGTGATTGCTTCGTCGCTCGCCATGAAACGGCAAATGATCGGGGCGGAACAGCCGGTGCGCGGATAATGGTTTTCAAATATTCCATCGAACGGGCGCTGAAGAGCGGCATCGGTGCCGGGGGCGTCGACGATGCGGCTTTCGTGGAAAATCTGAAGCGCACGGAAGAGGCGCTGAAAAATCTCCGCGCGGCTTATGAGAAAAATTCCCTGCCGATGCTGCGGCTGCCGGAAGAAGTTGACGACCTGCCAGTTCTCGGCGACTGGGCGAAAAAGTTTTCCAGTGCATCCGATGTGATTTTTCTCGGCACCGGCGGCTCCAGCCTCGGCGCGCAGGCGCTGACACAACTGAAGGTCGGAGTGGCAAAACCGCGTGTACATTTCCCGGATAATCTTGATCCGGTTACGTTCGAGGCACTTCTTGCATCGCTGCCTCTTTCGACCACGCGCTTCGTCGCGATCTCGAAATCAGGCGGCACGGCGGAAACACTGATGCAAACGATTGCCGCTATTTCCGCGCTCGATGCGGCCGGCAAAAAAACCTCCGAACATTTGTTTGGCATTTCGGAACCCGCCCGCGCGGGCAAGAAAAATGGTCTGCGCGATTTGCTTGAATCGCGCGGATGCCTATTGCTGGAACACGACCCGGGCATTGGCGGACGATATACGGCGCTCTCCAATGTCGGCTTGTTGGCGCCGCTCACGCTCGGTCTGGATGTGAAAGCGATCCGCGCCGGCGCGAAGGAAATTCTGTCGCCCGTGCTCGCGGGCAAGCCCGCGAAGGAAATTCCAGCCGCCCTCGGCGCCGCCCTTTCCGCCACCGCCGCGGCTGAAGGAAAAACCATTCGCGTGCTGATGGCTTATTCCGACCGGCTGGAGCGTTTCACGAAATGGTGGGCGCAGCTTTGGGGCGAGAGCCTCGGAAAAAATGGAAAAGGCGCGACGCCAATTCCATCGCTCGGTCCGGTCGATCAACACAGCCAGTTGCAGCTCTGGCTGGATGGCCGCACGGATAAACTTTTTACCGTAATCACCGCCGACATCGCGGGCAAAGGCCCGCGCATGGACGCGGAGATGGCGAAGACGGCGGGCGAACCGGGTCTTGCCAACAAGACCATCGGCGATCTCGTCGCCGCGCAGGGGCGCGCCACCACCGACACACTGGCGAAGAACGGCCGCCCCGTCCGCACCATCCAGCTTGAGAAAATCGACGAGCGTACGCTCGGCGCTCTGATGATGCATTTCATGCTGGAGACGATCATCGCGGCCCACCTGCTCGGCGTCGATCCTTACGGCCAGCCCGCGGTCGAGGAAGGAAAAGTGCTGGCGAAGAAATATCTCGCCGGGGGCGGTTGAAAGTGATCCGCATCAACGATCATCTCTCCATCGGCGAGCACGAATTTGAAGAAACCTTCGTGCGCGCGTCCGGCCCCGGCGGCCAGAACGTTAACAAACTTTCGACTGCCGTTCAGCTGCGCTTTTATCTCTTCCGTTCCTCATTGCCAGCCGAAGTAAAACAGCGGCTCGCGAAACTCGCCGGACGCCGCCTCACCAAGGAAGGCGAAATCCTGATAACCGCCGAGCAGCACCGGACGCAGGAACGCAACCGCGCCGACGCACTCGATCGGCTGGTGGAACTGATCCGGCAGGCTGCGGTGCGCCCGGTTCCCCGCCGCAAGACGCGGCCGCCAAAATCCTCCAAGCGGAAAAGGCTGGAGAGCAAGAAGCACCGCTCTCACGTCAAGCAGATGCGCGGGGGCCGCACTTCCCTCGATTGAGGCCTGAATAGCGGTGATGAAATCGCCGCGCGGCTCGCAAGCGGGCCGGTGGACGGCTAGATTTCTGCCTCAAAGAGCGAGTCGCCATGCCTGTCCGCCAGCTTTCCGAAGCCATCGTCAACCGCATCGCCGCCGGCGAAGTGGTGGAACGTCCTGCTTCGGCGGTGAAGGAAATCGTGGAGAATGCGCTCGATGCCGGCGCGCGCCGGATCGAGGTCGTGCTTTCGGGCGGCGGCTCACGCCTGATCCGCGTGACTGACGATGGATCGGGCATGAGCGCCGCCGATCTCGAACTCGCGGTTGAGCGTCATGCGACCTCCAAGCTCGCGGACGACAATCTGGATTCGATAGCCACGCTCGGCTTTCGCGGCGAAGCGCTGCCCTCCATCGGCGCAGTGGCGCGGCTTTCGATCACGACGCGCATGAAGGATGCTGACAGTGCATCCGAGATTTCAGTCGAAGGGGGAAAGAAATTTCCCGTGAAGCCCGCGGCTCTCGGGGAGGGCACGCGCGTTGAAATCCGCGATCTTTTCTTCGCGACGCCCGCGCGCATGAAATTCATGAAGACGGAGCGCGCGGAGACGCA
>CAZUJE010000215.1:0-2381 GCA_964620215.1 uncultured Hyphomicrobiales bacterium | reverse complement strand
TCGTCGGCGCGGACGAGGAAGTGTTCGAGATGAACAACGGCTGCGTCTGCTGCACCGTGCGCGGCGACCTCATCCGCATCATCGATGGCCTTTTGAAGCGCAAGGGCAAGTTCGACGGCATTCTGGTGGAGACGACCGGTCTCGCCGATCCGGCGCCTGTCGCGCAGACTTTTTTCTTCGACGATGCGGTCGGCGAGCGGACTTCTCTGGATGCTGTTGTGACGGTTGCTGACGCAAAATGGCTGAAGGATCGGCTGAAGGACGCGCCGGAAGCAAAAAATCAAATCGCCTTCGCCGATGTGATCGTGCTGAACAAATCCGATCTGGTCAGCGCTGATGAAATGCGCGATGTGGAAATGCGCATTCGCGCGATCAATCCGTTCGCGAAGATTCACAAGACCACGCGCTGCGATGTCGCGATTGATTCTGTTCTCTCCCAAGGAGCGTTCGATCTGGAACGGATTCTGGCGATTGAGCCGCAGTTTCTGGAAGAAGACCACCATCACCATGACGAGCAGGTACAGTCGATTTCGTTATCTACCGAACAGCCGCTCGACTCCGATAAATTTTTTAAATGGGTGCAGAATCTGGTCGCCGAGGAAGGCGGAAAAATCCTGCGCCTGAAAGGCATCATCGCTTTCAAGGACGATCCGCAGCGTTACGTCTTGCAGGGCGTGCATATGGTGCTCGACGGCAACCACCAGCGTGACTGGCGCGCGGACGAGAAGCGGGACAGCCGTCTGGTGTTCATCGGCCGCGAACTCGACCGGAAGAGCCTGAACGAAGGCTTCATTTCCTGCGTAGCCTGACGCTCGAAATGTTTACCAGTTGCCGCTATAAGGGCGCCGGGACGGATTTTTCATGAAAAAGCTCGCAACGGTATTTGGCATTCTGGCGCTCACTTTGGCGCTGTCGGGATGTGACAAATGCGGCCGCTGGTATTCGCCGCCTCAGCAGCAAAGCTGCAATCCGGCTCCGCGCTGATTGCCGGTTTAGCCGTGCGCCGCTACACAACGGCGCATGTCTGACGAACTTCCATCCATCACCGAGAAAGTCCGCCCGCTCGATTTCGGCGCGTATATCGTAACCGCGCATTTTGTCGGCGGCTCCTGTGCATTCGTGACCGGCGAAGGCGAAGTGCTGATCGCGGGCGACAAGGAAGTGCGGGTGAAGCCACATTCCGGCGCGATTTTAAATGCGGCGGGCGATGGGGAGCGGGTTTTTACCGCGGGCGATGACGGGCGTCTGGTTGCAACCGACATCGAAGGCGAAATGGAAGTTATCGCCGAAGCGAAAAACAAGTGGATCGATCAGGTGGCCCTTGGACCCGATGGCGCGGTGGCGTGGTCCGCCGGCAAAACCGTTTTTGTGAAAACGAAAAAAGGCGAGCGCTCGCTGGAACTCCCCTCGACTCCCGGTGGCCTTACCTTCGCACCGAAAGGATTTCGCCTGGCCATCGCCCATTACAACGGGGCGTCGCTCTGGTTTCCGAATTCCGACGCGAAGCCGGAATTTCTGGAATGGAAAGGCTCGCATCTCGGCGCGCGGTTCAGTCCGGACGGAAGATTCCTGGTCACGCTGATGCTGGAGCCGGCCCTGCATGGCTGGCGGCTTTCGGACAGCCAGCACATGCGGATGTCCGGCTATCCCTCGCGCGTGCGTTCCATCGATTTCACCCATGACGGTGACTGGCTGGCGACTTCCGGCGCGCAGGAAGTGGTGCTGTGGCCGTTTCGCACGCGGGATGGCCCGATGGGCAAGCCGCCGCGCATGATCGCGCCTGCGGCCAAGGATCAGAAGGTGAATGCCATTGCCTGCCATCCCAAACAACCCGCCATGGCCGCGGGTTACAGTGATGGCGCGGTGCTGCTGGTGCGGCTGGAAGATGGCGCGGAGATTCTGGTCAGCGCAGCAAGTGGTTCGCCTGTCAGCGCGCTCGCCTGGAATGCCGACGGCACGGCGCTGGCATTTGGCACGGAAAGCGGGAAAGCCGGGTTTCTGACGCTCTAAAGCATTCTCCCCGCCGAAGCGGGGAGAAAAATCAGCGCACCAGAACGTTCTTGAATTGCCAGGGATCGCTGGTGTCGAGATCCTCGGGGAACAGCGCGCCGCGCCCCTTGATCGGAGTCCAGTCGGTGTAAGTGCCGATCACCGGGCCGAGATAGGGCAACTGCACTTCGAGGCAGCGCTTGTAATCCATCTCGTCGGCCTCAACGACGCCGCGCTCCGGGTTCTCGAGCGCCCATACCATGCCGGCCAGAATCGCCGATGTGACCTGCAATCCGGTCGCGTTCTGGTAAGGCGCGATCTTGCGGGTTTCCTCGATGGAAAGCTGCGAGCCGTACCAGTAGGCGTTGTTCTTGTGGCCGTAGAGCAGCACG
>CAZUJE010000214.1:0-2409 GCA_964620215.1 uncultured Hyphomicrobiales bacterium | reverse complement strand
GACACCCTCCGCAAGAGGGGCTCGGGACAGGTCATGCCCCGCCTGCTGCGCTAGAGCGCCAAAGGCGAGGAGATCAAGCAGGACGTCGCCACCTTGGAAAACCCTGCCATCCTGGAGCAACTCAAGCAGCCGGTTGCGTAAGCAAGAGGCGAGGCATCGCCGGAAGGAAGGCGGGAGCGCTACTCCCGCCTTTTTTTTGGGGCCAGGGCCGCGCGCGGCGCAACCGAATGCGCAGAAGGGAAAGGCGCTTTTTCATTGCTTTACAGAGGGTTCTGGCGTAAGCTGCGCACCTTTCGCGATGCTCGGGTCCGGCAGGAACTTCGGACCCATCTATTTGCAGGAGAGGTGGCCGAGCGGTTGAAGGCGCACGCCTGGAAAGCGTGTATACGGGTTAAACCGTATCGCGGGTTCGAATCCCGCTCTCTCCGCCAAGTACGCATCCGGCGTGGTCCAAGATAGTCCAGAAGACCACGCCGGACCTTGGTTCTCCCTATAGCCAATCATCCAAGCCTGTCCGGAAGCGTCCAATTGCATCCGGCGCCTTATGGTGGTAACTTACCGTGGTAATGGTGTTTAGCCACACCGAGAACTTACCACGGAGGCGCAATGCTTACCGATGCGAAGTGCAGGAACGCTACCAGCGGCGACAAATCGATCCGGAAGCTGGCTGACGGTGGCGGGTTGTACCTGTGGGTCTACGCTGACGGCCGCAAATACTGGCGGATGCGATACTGGCTTGGCGGCAAGGAAAAGTCGCTCTCGCTCGGCGTGTACCCCGCCACCAACCTCAAGGACGCCCGCAAGAAGCGCGAAGCCGAGCGCAGGCGGCTCGATTCCAATCTGGACCCCGCAGCCGAGCGACGCGCTGCGAAGGTGCGGCGTAAGGTGGCCGCGGAAAACTCATTCGAGGCAGTAGCCAGAGAGTGGCACGCCAAGCAAGTCAAGTCCTGGGTTCAAGGCCACGCCGACGACGTATTGCGGCGCCTGGAGAATAATGCCTTCCCGAGTATCGGGCGCCGGCCAATCTCCGAGATCGACGCGCCCGAGCTGCTGGCGGCAATGAGGCCGATGGAAGAACGCGGCGCACACGATCTCGCGCACCGGGTGCTGCAGGTGTGCGGGCAGGTATTCAGATACGGGATCGCCACCGGCCGGTGTGCGCGCAATCTCACTGCCGACCTCCGCGGCGCGCTGACCCCTCACAAGCAAAAGCACCAGGCCGCAGTCCGCCCCGAGGATTTTCCCAATCTACTGCGCGCGATCGCCGGCTATGAGGAGATCGGCGACAAGCAGACACGCCTTGCGCTCGAGTTGCTGGCGCTGACGTTCACGCGGACGAATGAACTGATCGGCGCCACCTGGTCCGAGTTCGACATGGATGCCGCAATCTGGGTAGTGCCGGCCGAGCGCATGAAGATGAAGACCGAGCACCTTGTGCCGCTTTCAACGCAGGCCATCGCGATTCTGGAGGATCTGAAAGAGGTCGGCGGCGGGAGTCGCTTTGTATTCCCTGGGCGTAACCGCGACAAGCCGATTAGCAATAACACGCTGCTATTTGCTCTCTATCGCCTTGGCTACAAGGGCAGGATGACTGGGCACGGATTCAGGGCCGTGGCAAGCACGATACTCAATGAAATGGGACTGTTCCGCCCTGATGTGATCGAGCGCCAGCTTGCACACTCCGAACGAAACGAAGTCCGCGGCGCGTATAACCGCGCCGAGTACCTGCCTGAGCGCAAGAAGATGATGCAGGCTTGGGCCAAGCACGTCGAGACATTGCGTGAGGGCGCCAAAATCATTCCGTTGCGCGGTAACGGAGTCTAGGCATGCGATGGAAATGATCGAGACTCTGGTTTCAGGCGGCCAGACAGGTGCGGATCGAGCGGCGCTCGACGTTGCGATTCGGCACAGATTTCCGCATGGAGGATGGTGTCCAAAGGGAAGGAGGGCCGAGGATGGCCCTATCGGCGGCCAATACAATCTGTCTGAAACGTCAAGCACCAAATATTTGCAGCGCACTGAGTGGAATGTCAGAGATTCGGATGGAACTGTGGTGTTCACGTTTGGTGTCCGTCCTACGGGAGGATCGCTGCGCACGATTGAGTTCGCGAAGAAGCACGACAAACCGTGTGTTCACATTTGGCCGGCCCGTAGTTACCAACCGGCGGTGGATTTGCAGGAATTCGTCGAACTTCACAACATTACCCGACTTAACGTGGCCGGCTCACGCGAGAGCAAAGATCCGGGAATTCACTTGTGGGTAATGGGCGTGATCGAGGACGCATTTTTCTGGTCCGAGAACCATCCCGGCACACTTGGCGGGCCGCGAGAAGGGTAAGAAGTCGCTATTCGGTGGGGGTGTAAGAAGTTTTGTGTAAACGGTCAACAGGCGGGAAACTGCCACATTGC
>CAZUJE010000213.1:0-2471 GCA_964620215.1 uncultured Hyphomicrobiales bacterium | reverse complement strand
ATCGGGCTCGGCTATCTCGGCTCCAAGCCGGCGGAAGGCATCTATGTGATCGCCGCCCGCCTGCTGACGGCCTATTATTTCCTGCACTTCCTCGTGATCCTGCCGCTGCTCGGCTATTTCGAAAAGCCGAAGAATGTGCCGGCCTCGATCACCGAGGCCGTGCTCAAGCCAAAGAAAGCGTGAGGGAAGCCATGCGCAAGCTCGCCGCCGCAACCCTCTCCGTGCTGGCACTCGTTGCCGCCAGCCCTTCCTTCGCGGCCGAAGCCGGCCCGAAGCCCGACCGCCAGGCGTGGTCGTGGAAAGGCCCGGTCGGCCATTTCGACCGCGGACAGCTTCAGCGCGGCTTCAAGGTGTATCGCGAAGTCTGCGCCGCCTGCCATGGGCTCAAGCTCGTGGCGTTTCGCAACCTTGCGGAGCCGGGCGGTCCTGAGTTTCTGGAAGGCCAGGTCAAAACGGTTGTCTCCGAATACAAGATTCAGGATGGCCCGAACGACAAGGGTGAAATGTTCGAGCGCGCGGGACGTCTTTCGGATCGTTTCCCGTCGCCGGATGCGAACGAACAGGCCGCACGCGCCCGCTTCAACGGCGCCTATCCGCCGGATCTTTCGATAATCACCAAGGCGCGCGGCTATGAAGTGGGTCTGGGCGGCTCGCTGCTCGACTTCTTCCGCCAGTATCAGGAGCATGGCTCCGATTACGTCTATGCGCTGCTGGTCGGCTACGAGAATCCGCCCGCCGATGTGAAGCTGCCGGACGGCCAGTTCTGGAACAAGTATTTCCCCGGTCACCGCATCGCGATGACCCCGCCGCTCACCGCCGGACAGGTGGAATATACCGACGGCACACCGGCGACCGTCGAGCAGTATTCAAAGGACGTGACCGCATTTTTGTCATGGACCGCGGAGCCGCATCTGGAGGCGCGCAAGCGCATCGGCTTCCAGGTGATGCTGTTCCTGCTGATTTTCGCGGGGCTGATGTATTTCACCAAGAAAAAAATCTGGTCGGACGCGCACTGAGCGCACCGCCGGTTAATCCAGTGTAGCGGTCCCGCTTTCGCGCCGTTCAAGGCGCGATGGCGGGATCGGTTATTGCATCCGGGTTTTCATGCTCGCCCATGAATACAAGACGATTTTCGTCCACGTGCCGAAGACCGGCGGGCAAAGCATTGAACTGGTTTTCCTGAACAAGCTTGGCCTGACTTGGGAGACGCGGGCGCCGCTGCTGCTGCGTCCCACCGACGATCCGACAAGGGGGCCGGACCGGCTCGCGCATCTTTTCGCGAGGGAATATGTCTCCCTTGGCTATGTGGATGCCGAAACTTTTGCGGCTTATTTCAAATTCTCGGTTGTCCGCAATCCGTGGGCGCGGATGGTGTCGCTGTACAAATTCAGTAGCCAGAAGCTGGGTGTGACGTTCGCTCAATTTCTCGATGAAAATGTAAGACGCGGTATCCTTCTGAAGTCCGGAGGACGCGGCATAAATCCACAGAAGACATATTTGTATGCCGAGGATGGATCGCTGCTGGTCGATCGCGTGCTGCGTTTTGAAACGCTCTCCAAGGACTTCGCGGAGGTGAGCCGCGTCATCTTCGGCCAGGAAGAGCCCTTGCCGGAACGCAATGTATCGCCCGACCGCACCGATTACCGGGAGTTTTACGACAGCGCGGGCCGGGATCTCATCGCCGAGAAATTCCGCGATGACATCGAGACGTTCGGATACCGGTTTGACGACGGTAACTGAGACGGCCGGGCTTTAACCCGGCCGTTTCTGCTTGCGTATCCGCGCCTTACTTTTGCGGCGAAGAATTCTTCGATTGCTGATAGGCGGACAGCTTCTTTTCGCCTTTTTCCGCTTTCGGCTTCTTCTTTTCCTTGGGTTGTCTCTGCTGGCCCTTGGCCATGGCGTTCTCCTAAAGCTTGGCGCGGCTCCCGAATCCGCTGCCGTACGGAATTAGGGTAGTCTTGCTTCGCGCTGCGCGACAAGCCTCCTTTGCCTAACGCTCCGGCCCATGTTTGCAGGTATTTCCATGACCCCATCCGATACGCTCGATCTCCGCTCCACCATCCGTACGATCCCGGACTATCCGAAGCCCGGCATCCAGTTTCGCGACATCACCACGTTGCTGGGGAATGCGCGGGCTTTTCGGCGCGCGGTGGATGAGCTGGTGCAGCCCTGGGCCGGCTCCAAGATCGACAAGGTGGCGGGGATCGAAGCGCGCGGTTTCATCCTTGGGGGTGCTGTGGCGCATCAGGCGGCGGCGGGCTTTGTGCCGATCCGCAAGAAGGGAAAGCTGCCGCACGAGACAGTGCGGGTCGCTTATTCCCTTGAGTACGGCATCGACGAGATGGAGATGCACAAGGACGCCATCTCAAAGGGCGAGCGCGTCATTCTGGTAGATGATCTGATCGCCACGGGAGGCACCGCGGAAGGGGCGGTGAAACTGCTGAAGCAGATGGGGGCCGATGTGCTGG
>CAZUJE010000212.1:0-2701 GCA_964620215.1 uncultured Hyphomicrobiales bacterium | reverse complement strand
CCTGCTCGCCTGGCTGCAAGCGCAGGGGCATTTCAAAACCCTGGAGAGTAAATCCTAAAACGGCGTGCGCGAGCGGAGCGCCGCCGACAGCGTGCCTTCGTCCAGATAATCGAGTTCGCCGCCTACCGGCACGCCGTGCGCGAGCCGCGTGACCTTCACCTTCGCCTCGCGCAATAAATCGGTGATGTAGTGCGCGGTAGTCTGGCCATCGACAGTCGCATTCAGCGCAAGCACAACTTCCGTCACCACCGGATCGTGCGCGCGCTCGATCAGCTTCGAGATGTTCAGATCGTCAGGCCCGACGCCGTCGAGCGGAGACAGCGTGCCGCCCAGCACATGATAGCGGCCCGAAACCGCCGCCGCGCGCTCCAGCGCCCAGAGATCGGCGACGTTCTCGACCACGATCAGCATGGATTGATCGCGCGTCATGTCGGCGCAGACCGTGCACGGATCGCGCGTGTCGATATTCCCGCAGGTGCCGCAGACGACGATTTTTTCCAGTGCGTCGCCGAGCGCGCCCGTCAGCGGCTCCATCAAGTCGGCGCGGCGGCGGACAAGATGCAGCGCCGCGCGGCGCGCCGAGCGCGGGCCAAGGCCCGGCAGGCGTGCAAGCAACTGGATCAGCCGTTCGATTTCAGGTCCGGCGACGGCGCGCGGCATTTCAGAACAGTTTCATCCCGGGCGGCAGCGGCAGGCCGCCGGTCAAGTCACGCGCTTTTTCCTCGGTGATGCGCTCGGCCTTCGCGCGCGCGTCGGCGTGTGCGGCGATGACAAGATCCTCGACGATCTCCTTTTCATCGGGCTTCATCAGGCTGGCGTCGATGGAGACTTTCTTCATCGCGCCCTTGGCGGTGATGGTCACGGACACAAGCCCGCCCCCGGACGTGCCGGTGACTTCGGTCATCTCCAGTTCAGCCTGAAGCTTCTGCATCTTCTCTTGCAGCTGCTTCACCTGTCCCATCATGCCCATCAGGTCGCCAATCGACATTCAGTCCTCGTTGTCTTCGCCGGTATTCGGCGGCGGATCGATTTCGGAATATTCCTGCCCGACTTCGGGCAGATTGCGCTGCCTGACGTTCACGATTTCCGCGCCCGGAAACCGCGCAAGCACCGCCTCCACCAGCGGATCCTTGCGCACGTCGCGCACCAGCGCGTCGTGCTTTTGCACGCTCAGCTCCGCGACGGTCTGCCCGCCCGCTTCCGCCGAAAGCACGACCACCCAGCGCCTGCCCGTCCACTCGGTCAGCTTGGCGCCAAGTTCGCCCGGCAATGTTTTCGGCCCGCCATCGATCAGCGAGATTTCCAGACGGCCTTCCTCGACGCGAACGGGCCGGACGAAATTCTCCAGCGCGTGTTTAATTCTCAAATCCCGTTTTTCGCCCGCGAGCGCCACGATGTCTTCGAGTTTTGCGAGACGCGGGCCGGCGGCGGCCCTTGGCGCGGGTGCTGCTTGCGCACTCACGCTGGCGCGCGAACCGCCATCGGCGGCAAGCATCATGCGCGCTCCGCCGCCGGGCGATCTCGGCGGAGTTTGCGATGCGCCGCTTCCCGCCTGCGTGCCGTCCGCGAGCATCTTCAATGCTTCATCGGGCGTCGGCAGATCGGCGGCATAGGCAATACGCACGAGCAGCATCTCGGCGGCCTGCGCCGCTTTTTCGGCGGCGCGCACATCAAGCATCCCCTTGGACAGCATCTGCCACGCGCGCGACAGCACGCGAATGGAAAGTTTCTGCGCCATCTCGCGGCCGCGCGTACGCTCGGCTTCCACGAGGCTCGCATTCTCGGCGGAATCCGGCACCAGCTTGAAGCGCGTGAGCAGATGCGTGAAGTCGGCGAGATCTGCCACAATCGTGGAAGGATCGGCGCCGCTGTCATATTGGTCACGGAATTCCTTGAGCGCCGCCTCGATGTCGCCCTTCATCAGCGCCTCGAACAGATCGATCACGCGGGCGCGGTCGGCGAGGCCGAGCAGTCCGCGTACTTCATCGGCCTTCACGCGCGACTCGCCATGGGCGATGGCCTGATCGAGCAGCGAGAGCGCATCGCGCACCGAGCCCTCGGCCGCGCGCGCAATGATGCCAAGCGCCTCGGCGTCGGCCTTCACGTTTTCCTTCGCGCAGATTTGCGCCAGATGCTTCGCGATCACATCGCCTTCCACCCGGCGCAGATCGAAGCGCTGGCAGCGCGAAAGTACCGTCACCGGCACTTTGCGGATTTCGGTGGTGGCGAAAATGAATTTCACATGGGGCGGCGGCTCTTCCAGCGTTTTCAGAAACGCATTGAAGGCCTTGTCCGAAAGCATGTGGACTTCGTCGATGATGTAAACCTTGTAGCGCGCGATCGAGGGCGAATAACGCACGCCGTCGAGAATCTCGCGTACATCGTCGATGCCGGTATGCGAGGCGGCGTCCATTTCGATGACGTCGATGTGGCGGCTCTCGATGATCGCTTCGCAATGCTTGCCGAATTCCGGCATGTGCAGGGTCGGCCCGCCGCCGCCCGACTTCGGCTCGTAATTCAGTGCGCGGGCGAGGATGCGCGCGGTCGTGGTCTTGCCGACGCCGCGGACGCCCGAAAGCATGTAGGCCTGCGCGATGCGCCCGCCCTCGAACGCATTCGAGAGCGTCTTCACCATCGCTTCCTGGCCGATTAGCTCTTCAAATGTGGAGGGGCGGTATTTGCGCGCGAGCACGCGATAGGC
>CAZUJE010000211.1:0-2736 GCA_964620215.1 uncultured Hyphomicrobiales bacterium | reverse complement strand
GCCAGCGGGCCCTGGACCTGGGCCGGCACGTACTGGGCGATCGGCCCCCGGCCCTCGACGCAGCCGGCCTCCGCCTCGTCGAAGACGATATAGCCGAGCCCGCCGGCGCCTTCGCTGCGGGCCCAGTCGTTCAGCTTGTCGAAGAAGGAGGGCGGCTGCGTCGCCGCCCCGGGTGCCGGGATGGCGCGCACGACGCCGCCGGTCTCTATCAGCCGGCGGAAGGCGTTGAAGGTCACCGACGGGTCGGCGAACTCCTCGGTGACGTCGACGATCTCGAGCGGGTTGCGCAAGTCCGGCTTGTCGGAGCCGTATTTCAGCATCGACTCGCGATAGGTGATGCGCGGGAAGACCGGCGTCACCGGCCGCCCGTCGGCGAACTCCTCGAACACCCCGCGCAGCACCGGCTCGACGGCGGCGAACACGTCGTCCTGGGTGACGAAGCTCATCTCGATGTCGAGCTGGTAGAACTCGCCCGGCGAGCGGTCGGCGCGTGCATCCTCATCGCGGAAACAGGGCGCGATCTGGAAATAGCGGTCGAAGCCCGCGATCATCAGCAGCTGCTTGAACTGCTGCGGCGCCTGCGGGAGCGCATAGAATTTTCCGGCATGGATGCGCGACGGCACGAGGAAATCGCGCGCACCTTCGGGCGAGGACGCGGTCAGGATCGGCGTCTGGAACTCAAAGAAACCACCATCCTTCATGCGGCGGCGGATGCTGTCGATGATCTGCCCGCGTTTCATGATGTTGCCGTGAATTTTTTCGCGGCGAAGATCGAGGAAGCGGTATTTGAGCCGGATTTCCTCCGGATATTCCTGATCGCCGAATACCGGAAGCGGAAGCTCGGCGGCAGCGCCAAGCACTTCGATCTCGGTGGCATAGATTTCAACGAGGCCGGTCGGCAGTTCTGGATTTTCCGTGCCCGAGGGCCGGTTACGTACCTTGCCGTCGATGCGCACGACCCATTCGGAGCGCAGCTTTTCGGCGACCTTGAATGCGGGGCTGTCGGGATCGGCGACGGCCTGCGTCAGCCCGTAATGATCGCGAAGATCGATAAAGAGCACGCCGCCATGATCGCGGATGCGGTGACACCAGCCGGAAAGCCGGACGGTTTCGCCGATATTCTTGTCGCGCAGGGCGCCGCAATTACTGGAGCGATAGCGATGCATGGAGGGTCCGGGAATCCGCGATTCAATTCGCGGAGTGTGTAACGCAATCAAGCCGTATTAGAAAGCGCGCGGACACCGGTTGCCGGTCCGCGCGCGGATATTGTGGAAGAAAACGCTCAGCGGCGGCGGAAATTCGGCTTGCGCTGGGGTGACGCCGGCATCGGCTTGTCGGACTTATGGCGGAAGCTGATGCGGCCCCGATCCAGATCATACGGGGACATTTCGACGATTACCCGGTCGCCCTCGATGGTGCGGATCTTGTGCTTCCGCATCTTGCCCGCCGCATAGGCGAGGATCATGTGATCGTTATCGAGCTTGACCCGGTAGTTGCCGTCCGGAAGCACTTCCGTGACGGTCCCGTCGAACTCCAGCATCTCTTCTTTCGCCATACAGTTCTTCCTGTTGATCCGATTATTTTATTGCGCGGGGCGCTGGCGATGGCCGGACTGCCCCTTGCGATGCTGGCGGGGACGATGGCCCGTGTTCTGCATGAACGCAACACCGTTCATGCCGTCGCCCTGCTTGCGCGGGGCGTGGCTGCGAGCGCCTTCGTGATGGCCCGAATGACCGCGCGATCCTTCGTGCTTGACCGGGCGGTTTTCGTGCCGTGCAGGACGGTTTTCGTGGCGCTCCGAATGACGTTCGGAATTGCCGTGGCCCTTGAAACCGTTGCGGCCCGGCCGGTGACGCTTGCGCTGACCGTTGCGTTGATTGTGGCCGTTGTTTTCAGCTGGCGCATGGAGCGGCGCCTGTTGATTGGCGCGGCGATCGGTGACGGGAATCGAAATTTTGATGAGGCGTTCGATCCCACGCAGATACGTCATCTCATCGCGGTCGCAGAATGAGATCGCGATGCCTTCAGCGCCGGCGCGCGCGGTGCGGCCGATGCGGTGGACGTAGCTCTCCGGCTCATTCGGCACGTCATAATTCACGACATGGCTGATGCCGTCGACGTCGATGCCGCGGGCGGCAATGTCGGTGGCAACGAGCGTGCGGATGCGGCCCTTGCGGAAATCGGCGAGCGTGCGCTCGCGATTATTCTGGGACTTGTTGCCGTGAATGGCCTCCGCGGGAATTCCCGACTTTTGCAAAGCGCGGACAACCTTGTCAGCGCCGTGCTTGGTGCGGGTGAAAACAAGCGTGCGGTTGACCGCTTCGCCCTTCAGCACTTCGGCAAGCAATGCGCCTTTGCCAGCACGCTCGATCAGCATGACGTGCTGCTCGACGCGGTCGGCGGTTTTGGCAACCGGGGTCACGGCTACGCGAACCGGCTCATTGAGAAGTTCGGATGCGAGCTTTTCGATTTCACCCGGCATGGTGGCCGAGAAGAAAAGCGTCTGCCGTTTTTTCGGAATCTTCGCGACGATCCTGCGGATGTCGCGGATAAAACCCATGTCCAACATGCGGTCGGCTTCGTCGAGCACGAACACTTCGACGGCGTCGAGACGGATCGCGTTGTTGTTCATAAGATCGAGTAAGCGGCCTGGAGTGGCGACCAGAATATCGACGCCGTTCATCAGCGCGCGGACCTGACGGCCCATCGGGACGCCGCCAATCGCCAGCGCGGTCG
>CAZUJE010000210.1:0-2779 GCA_964620215.1 uncultured Hyphomicrobiales bacterium | reverse complement strand
CTTTGCTGTTGATGCTCTCGGCGCTCATCGTATTCATGTTGCTTGCGGCCTTTTACGAGAGCTGGACGATCCCGTTGTCCGTGCTGCTCACCGTGCCGCTCGGCATGATCGGCGCGGTGCTTGCGGTGACGATGCGCGGGATGCCGAACGATGTGTATTTCACCATCGGCCTCATCACCATCATCGGTCTCGCGGCGAAAGACGCGATCCTGATTATCGGCTTTGCGAAAGACCTGCGCGAAAAGGGAATGCCGATGAAGGAGGCGGCGATTGAGGCTGCACACTTGCGCTTTCGTCCGATCCTGATGACCGGCTTCGCCTTCGTGTTCGGCGTGGCGCCGATGGTGATCGCGTCGGGTGCGGGCTCCAAAAGCCAGCAAGCGATCGGCACCGGCGTCATGGGCGGTATGATTTTTGTGGTGGTGCTGGCGCTCGCGATGGTGCCGGTGTTCTTCGTGATCGTGCAGCAGGCTTTCTCCAAGCGGGGCAGGGTGCACGGAAAGAGTTTCATCGCGGGGATGCTGGGACGGCGGCGGCTTCGCCGCGCGCGCCAACACTGAAATCGAACCCCGCCCGGCGTTGCCGGACGGGGTGCAATTCGATCACAAACTTTCGCGGCTTAATCGATCACCTGGATCACGCGCCGCGACGACGGTTCGACCAGCACGACCTGATTGTTGGTGTAAATGTAGCGATAGCGGCTGAAGGATGGTCCCCACTCGGAGGGAACGGCCACAAGCTCCACATCGCCCGGAAGTGTCGCGCCGATGACGACGCGATCCGGGATCGTCACCGGCCGCACGCGCTGCGTGACGACATATTCACGGATTCTGGTCCGCTGATCCGGACCAATTTCCACGGCGACAGCCTGCGCCATGGCCTCGGCGGAGGTGAACAGCGCGAGTGCGGTAATTGCCGATAAAGCGGTCTTTTTCATTTGTAGGGCTCCTTGAGATAGCCCCCGAGGGAAAAACAACTGCGCGAAGCTTCCGTTCCGCAAGGTTCCACACAAATGAAGGCGTCACGCCTATGCTTCCAACTTGAAAAGCCGGGTTCCCTTCGGCATGTAGGGGCTACGGAGCTGTGGCCGAGAGGCTGAAGGCGGCGGTTTGCTAAACCGTTATACGCTTGTAAAGGCGTATCGAGGGTTCGAATCCCTCCGGCTCCGCCAATATCTTTTCTAGTCATTTGTAATTCAACGAGAAAATGACGGTACCCGTGTTTGGTCCCCAAGACAGTCCCCAGCTGAATGGCTTTTTGAGGGACCATAGAATCAATTGTCCACTCGCATTGAGTTTCTGAACAACTATCACCGGTTCCAAAATTCGAGTCCGTGTGCGCCCAGCAACCCTTTCAATAGGTTGGTGGTCAGTTTGGCCAGCGTCATCCAATCGGAGCGAAATTACATTGATCGCTGTCCGCCGCGAGGCGCTTTCTGAGCCGCTGAAAATTATTCCATGAAAAAGGCTATCAAACTGATAAAACCCTCGGTGACTGCGGAATTTTGAGGTAGCGCATATGCTGGTTTACGAGCAGGAATTCTTGAAGGTCGTTACGGACCTGTGGGGCGCGAATAAAACAATCACCAATCCGGGGCTTCGCCGCGAGCTCGGCAAGCTTCTCACGCAAAGTGCGCCAAGACTTACATCCAACGGAAACCCGCGCGCAGGCGCCGTCGATCTTGCGCGCGATGGTTTCTATTTTTTGGACTCAAATAAGTTCGATATCCCCGGAGCGAGGAAAGCACTGGATCAGTTCAAGGTGTTCAAAGGCGTCATCGCTGACCACGGTGAAACACCCGACTTTGCAACCGATTACACGATTGCGGAAAGGCCCGCTGACGCTTTCATCGTGCGCTATCACCTAGAAGACATTATCCGCTGTAAACCGCTGCTCGACATTGCAGCCAACCCGGAGATTGTATCGATTGTTGAAGGCTACATCGGTTGCACGCCGACGATTGCGAGCTATCAGGTCTGGTGGACCTTCCCCGGTGATGCCGTGCTTGGACCGGAGATTTTTCACCGGGACCGCGATGACTTCAATTTCGTGAAGTTGTTCCTCTATTTGAACGATGTGAGCGTGGACGCGGGGCCACACGAGTTTATTCAGTATTCGCACAATCCTGTCGCGCTCGATGCGTTCCTCAAATCGCGCGGCGTCCAGCCGGACATGAACCGACTGTTCAATACAAATCCGCGAAAAATCCCGATTGAGGAAATGCGATCAACATTCGGTGACGCGATCCGGTCATTCGCAGGAAACGCCGGAACAATGTTCCTTGAAGATACTTTCGGGTTTCATCGAGGCACACGGCCAACGAAAGCCCCGCGCCTTATTTTCTCGGTCAGCTACACGGGCATCCCGCTTCGCTTTGCAACTGAATCTGATCGTAAAGAAGAAATGCACCGCAAGCTTTCTTTTGCGGATGCTGGTATGGACAACCCGACAGAACTTCAAAAATACTTACTACGATATTTTCTGAACTAAGGCGTCCTCTTGTGAGCCGAGCATCCTGACTTTCTTTTCCATAAGCCTCGCAATTAGCAATAGCCGCCTAGCGCGGATCGACGTTGCCGATTTCCAGAAATTGCTTTCCTGAACCGTCCCGGAGGGCTTGAACGACTAAAAACACTTGTTAGGCGGCCTCCGGCTCCGCCAACATTTTTTATCCAATCGCCTGCACGAATACCCACAACGCGCCGATCAGCAGCGGCTGATGCGCGAGATAGACAATCAGGCTGTGCTGCCCCGCGAAGACCAGTGTACGTGAAACAAC
>CAZUJE010000209.1:0-2885 GCA_964620215.1 uncultured Hyphomicrobiales bacterium | reverse complement strand
TGCGTCGGGTAATTTCCGCACTTCCAACCCAAGCCGTGGTTTGATGTGGGTTAGATTACTTAAGCGGAAACGATAGCGCGCATCACCGGCACCAAGAATAAGCCATCCTTTATTTTGCGGCTGCGCCTCAAGGATTTTTGCCGGAAGCGAACGACGATGTCGGAATGTATAGATCACGTCTCCGACGTTTTTGACTTTCTTCTTTTTCGTTTTCCCCAGTTTTACAAAGTGCGCCGCCGCATCTTCGATCTCATCACGGCTAAACTCAAATGCAACAGCTCCCTTTTTATAATGGTGAAAGAAAATCCGCTCTATTATCAACGAATAAAGTGCGACTTTTGCCGGTGCTTCCTCGTCATCGCCTTCATTGTCAGAAAAATCGGTTTGGGTCACGCGACAAGTCTCCGCGGATCAAGTGCTACGATTTTTTCGCTGGAACGCTGTCGTTTAGGGATGGTGTCTGAAGGAACCCCATATCGCCTAGCTGCCCCAGCCATATCCAACTCTAGCAAACCAGTGTTTTTAAGTTGAATTGTTATGCTAGGAACAAATGGCTCAGATTCAAGTATTTCAAAAATTTTTGTCGCCACACTTCGACCAAGCAGCGGCGGAACCGAATTTCCGATCTGTCTGAACCCATGCCATTTGGTAACGTGGAAACGAAACCAATCGGGATAGGAATGCAATCGCGCCGCTTCACGAACAGTGATGCACCGAGGAGTAACAGGATGGATCGGGCGTGGAGATGTAAAAGCGCCCCGGTCGCTTGCGGTCCCGGCCCGAAGCGTATTGCACACGCCGTCCGGATCGAGCTTGTGGAATCGGCTTATCGGCTCCGTTTCTCCGACAGGCGTTGCGGCAAAGCGTTTGCGCGACAATGGCGTATGTAGAGCGCGCATGCTGGATGTAAGCAGGTTTCTTTCGAATTCCCGTCGATACGAAAAATCTCCCGGAGCATTGCTCAAACCGCGCATAAGGCGGCCGTATTCCGTCGGCTCGCCGAATTTCGCCTTGACCCAATCGCGCTCGAACAGCTCGGGAAATTCCTCGGCTTCCGGCAAATCGCCGATAGCACCCCAAGTGCTGGGGCCTTTCATTCGGCCATCGAGTCCGCCGATAGTGCCCGCGGGGTAATGCGTTTTTTCGGGGTATCTCGGAAGCGCAAATCCCCGGCGGGCGCCGAACAGGAACAACCGGCGGCGATCCTGCGGGACTCCATAGTCCGCCGCGTTGAGTACGCGGTATTTCCTTTCGACGTTGTAGCCTTCGCCCTCGAATGCGGCGATCAGTTCGTCCACAAACCGACGATGCTCGCCTACAGTCAGCCCCTTTACATTCTCGAACACGAAATATTTCGGCTGAAGCTCAACGACGAGCCTGAAGAAATGATAGACGAGATGATTCCGCGGGTCGTTGAGCGCGCGTTTTCCTATCATTGAAAATCCCTGACAGGGCGCACCGCCGAATACCGCATCGATGTCGTCGCTGCCGATTTTGGCGCGTTTTCTGATTTCATCGCCGCCGATATCGGCCACGCTGCTGCAAATGGTCGTGCAGGTGGGGAAATTGAACTCGTGAGCCGCACAATGGATCGGATCGATTTCTACCGCCGCCTTAACGTCGAAGCCGGCCTGCTCGAAACCCAAGCTCAATCCGCCGGCGCCGGCAAACAGATCGATGCCTATGGGTCGCTTCTGTTGTTTCGTTTTGGACCGTTTGCCGTCGACTGCCATTTCCCTACGCCTTCGCCTTATCGATTTCGATCCGTTTCATCAGACCGTCGAGCTTGCATCTAAGCCGCTGTTCGTCTCGCGTTTGGCATTGCCACACGACGAATACCCGCCAGCCGGATTTGCGAAGCTGCCGAGCGTTTCGTCTGTCGCGCGCCATGTTGGTTTCGAATTTCTGCCGCCAGAAGGCGACTTTGGATTTAGGTGTCGTCGCATAGCGGCAACCGGCGTGGCGGTGCCAAAAGCAGCCGTGGACGAAGATCGCCGTGCGTCTCTTGCGCAGCACGATATCGGGCTTGCCGGGAAGATCGCTGGCATGAAGACCGTACCGATAGCCCAACCCATGCAGCACCTTGCGTACTTTGATTTCCGGCGTCGTGTTTTTGCCGCGCACCCGCGACATCAACCAGCTACGCCGTTCCTCGCTCACATGGTCCAATGTCTAGCCTATTGAGAACAAAATGGCAACATCAATCGGCCAATATCAACATCTTGGGCTATAAAGCCTGTTGATAACAAGACCGAGGATTCGGCGGTTTATATGGCTGCCTCGCCGAACTTCCAGTCCCGGCCGGGGGCGGCGGCCAGCAGCGTGCGGGTGTAATCCTGCTTCGGCGCGCGGAACAGCTCGGCCGTCGGCCCTTCCTCCACAACCGCCCCGCCGCGCATCACCACCACGCGGTCGCACACCCGCGCCGCCACGCGCAGATCGTGGGTGATGAACAGAACGGCGAGGTTCAGCCGGACGCGGATCTCGTCGAGCAGCTCCAGCACCTGCTTCTGCACCGACACGTCGAGGGCGGAGACCGCCTCGTCGGCGATCAGCAGTTCCGGCTCCATGGCGAGCGCGCGGGCGATGCAGATGCGCTGGCGCTGGCCGCCCGAGAACTGGTGCGGATAGCGGTCGAGCGCGTTGGGATCGAGCCGCACCGTCTCCATCAGCTTGCGCGCGCGCGCCATCGCCTCGTCGCGCTTGAGGCCGAAGTTCATCGGCCCCTCGATGATCGATTCGCCCACGGTGATGCGCGGGTTCATCGAGCGGTAGGGATCCTGGAACACGATCTGGACGCGCCGCCGGTGGGGGCGCAGCTTGCCCGCCGACATGGTGGCGATCTCGGTGTCGCCGAGGAAGATCTTGCCGTCGGTCGGGTCGAT
>CAZUJE010000208.1:0-2985 GCA_964620215.1 uncultured Hyphomicrobiales bacterium | reverse complement strand
CGATCAACGGCAACAACATCGTGACGGGCAACGTAACCGGCGGGCGCCAGTTCCGCGATTTCGTTCCGTATACCGACCCCGGGGCATTTCGCGGCACGACTGCGGGCGGCGGCGTCGATCAATTTGTTCGGCAGTCCGCCGGCGTTCCGATTGGCGTCTACGGGAACAATAACGCGCAGAACATCCTTCCATTTTTCGGCGACTCGCGCGCTGCGCCGCCGCCGCCGGGGTATGTCCAACAAACGCCGGGTCAGCCGGGGTACGTGCCGGGACTTCCGCCCACGCGGATGAACGGCGACATGCGATTGGGAAATCCGTTCGAGACGATCCAGATCACCCAGCCGCGACCGGGCCAGCTCATTCTGCCGGGGCCGGTCGATGCCTCGCAGCAGGCGACCGTCATCACCGCTTCACCGCTGTACGGCGTGCGGCAGTGGAAATTTGGCGATCAGGCCGATGAGCAATTCCTGCAAAACTATACCGACGTCTACAACGGCCGGCGCAGCAGTCAGTTCGATACGCAGACGATGGAACGGATGCGCAACGAGATCGCGCAGCAGGTGGAGCCCGCGCCGGGTCAGACTGATCCGAATAATCCGAATGCGACGGTCAATCCGAACTCGGTCAACTCCGGTGGTGGCGGCACTGGCGCGAACGCGCCGCTGAATAATCCGAACCTCAACCCGAACTTGAACCAGCCGGCCGATCCCGGTGCCGCACCCGGTGCGGCGGGCCAGGGAACCGGGACTCAGAGCGCGGCGCCCGGACAGTTACAGAATCAACCGCTGAACAACACGGTCACCAATCAGCCGCTCGGCAATGACATCACGCGCACGCAGGGCATGCGGAATCGTCTATTGACGCTGACTCCGACGGCCGCTGCCACCAGTCCGCAATATCGCGCGCTGCAGGAACGACTGAAGCGCCGTCAAGCGGGCTCAGGGCAGTTAGCGGAAGTTGAAGCGAATCGCGAGTTCCGGGCGCAGCAGATCGCTGCTGAGGAGGCGGCAAAAGCAGCGGGTGGAGGCGCACCGGGCGCGGGAAACCAAGGTGCTAGTGGGGCAGGCGCAAAGGCAGGAAATCCCAACTCGCCCGCCGCACCAGGCGGCACACCGCAGCCCGGCACGTCCGGTGGAGCGGCGGGTGCCGGAACCGGTGGCGCCGCCGCGCCCGGCTCGCAGCAACCCCTGCTGCCGGGTGTCGGTCCTGGCACGCCGCAGACCGGCAACGCGCCCGCGACGGAGCGGCCGCTGATGATCAAATCGCTCACCGCGGACATGAAAGACACGGCCGTCGTTAAGCTGATGAAGGAAGCCGAACAGTTGATGCACGATGGGAGATACACCACCGCGCTCGACAAGTACGACCTGGCCGAGCAAGTCGTGCCAAACGATCCGCTCGTGCTGCTCGGCCGGGCGACCGCCGAGCTTGGCGCGTCTTACTACACGCGCGCCGATGGCCATCTGCGCGAAGCGTTTACCAGGAACCCGGCCCTGCTGATGGGCCAGTACGATCTGCACACGTTCCTCGGCGATGAGCGCCTCGGGTTTCTCGTCAAGGACCTGAAGGACCTGGCCAATCGCAACAAGCAGGACGCGCGGCCGATGTTCCTGCTGGCGTACATTGCCTACAACACGGGCAACGAAAACAAGGCGGCCGGTTACCTGGACTTGGCTTCGAAGCGGGCGAACGACAAGGATCCGTTCTTCGCAACGATTAAAAAGAACTGGAACTTACCGGAAGGTGCAGTCGCGCCGGATGCCGGCGGCGGCACTGACATGAATAAGTGATCTGGCCATCGCAGTGCGCTCGACGCGCTTTGGTGCGCGACGCTGCGTGAAAACATCGGTGGAAATAAAACTGCCCGGACGATTCGATCGTCCGGGCAGTTGTGATTTAGTGTCGGGGGTTGAAGAAGGAGGGGGGGAACCTTCTTCGGGGAGTACCCCCGACAAAAAAAGCTCCGACGGTTTTCCCGGCGGAGCCTTCATGGCTCTGGAAATGACAACTCAGTCATCGAGCTATCGAGTTGAATAATACTCACCGGTCTCCCAAAAGCAAATATTATTTTCCTTAGGCGACAAGCCATCTACGCTATCCGATGTGTTCAGTTCAATCGCGATCGTAGATATAGCGGCAGAAAAAAAGTTCGGCTTATTTCGGATAGTCCGGCTGCTGCTGCCAGTCCAGTTCTACGCTGCCGGGGATTCCGTGATATTCGCGGGGGAAGACATAGTCTTTCCGTAATGGAAATCCTTCCCAGTCATCGGCACACAGGATTCGTCGCAGATCCGCATGGCCTGGAAATGTCATGCCAAACATGTCGTATGCCTCGCGTTCCTGCCAATCCGCGGCGGGCCAGAGATCGGCCACGCTGGGGATCTCCGGCGTCTCACGCGGACAGAAAACTTTCACCGCGAACACGTGCCGCAGGTCAAAGCTGTACAGGTCATACACGCAGCACATCTTGTCGTCGGCGACGTAATCGACGCCCGACAGGCACTGCAACCAGTCGAGCCGCAGCGCCGGATCGCGCAGGAGGAATTCCGCCAGCTCGCGCCAGTTCTCGGCGTTCACGTGCACGCGCGGATGCTTGTCGTCCGGGAAGGATGCAATGATTTTCGCGCCGAAGCGCTGCGAGATTTTGCCCGCGATTTCAGGAGCTGTCATGCGATCGCGAAGTATACGCGCTGCGCACCAACGCTGCAAAGCAGGTTCGTCGCGACTAGACTGTCCGGGCTGACCACCAAAAAGGATCCTCCATGCCTACCAACGCCCAATCCCGACAATCTCCGTCGCCTCCACCGCAAACACGCAGCTCGACGCACGAAGTGCGCGTCGTTCCGATCAGCGAATATGACCAGGCGCGCGAAGTCTGGAGCATGTCGTTTCCAGGTTACAACGAGGAGCTGTTCTGCGAGTACCTGCGCGCGTCTTCCAACGTCACTGTTTTAGGGGCTTACAAAGGGAACGACATTCACGCGC
>CAZUJE010000207.1:0-3024 GCA_964620215.1 uncultured Hyphomicrobiales bacterium | reverse complement strand
TCACCCGCATCACGGTCGTGGGCGCCGCCTATCTCGCCATCGTCTGTCTGTTGCCTGAGCTGCTCGTGTCCTACGCCGCTGTGCCGTTCTATCTCGGCGGCACGTCGCTGCTCATCGTCGTCAGCGTGACGATGGACACGGTCGCGCAGGTGCAGGGCCATCTCCTGGCCCACCAGTATGAAGGCCTCATCAAGAAAGCGAAGCTCAGGGGCATGAGCAGATGAGGCTCGTCCTTCTCGGACCTCCGGGAGCAGGCAAGGGCACGCAGGCTGAACGCCTCGCGGAGCGCCACAAGCTCGCACGTCTTTCCACCGGCGACATGCTGCGCGAAGCGGTCGCGAAGCAGACGCCGGTCGGTCTGAAGGCGAAAGACATCATGGCGCGGGGCGAGCTTGTCCCCGATGACGTGGTGATCGGAATTATCGCCGATCGCATCAACCAGCCCGATGCGAAGAACGGTTTTATCCTCGACGGTTTCCCGCGCACAGCCGCGCAAGCCGACGCGCTGGCGAAATTGCTGGAAAGCCGCGGCCTCCATCTCGATGCCGTGGTCGCGCTTATCGTCGATGAAGCGATCCTTGTTCGCCGCATCGAAACTCGCGTCGCGGAAATGAAGGCGAAAGGCCAGCCGGTGCGCGCCGACGACAATCCCGATACGCTGCGCAGCCGGATCGTCGCCTATCGCGGCCAGACCGAGCCGCTCGTGGACTACTACCGCCGCAAAGGCTTGCTCCGCACCGTCGATGGCATGGAGCCGATCGACACCGTCACGGCCTCCATTGGCCGCCAGCTTGCCACCGCCAGGGCTGAGTCCGCGAAGGTGAGACCGGCCTATGTGGCCCCGAAGATTCTGCCGAAACCGGCATCCAAAACCGCTTCCAGGGCAGCGCCAAAGAAGGCCGCGCCCAGGAAGGTCAAAAAGACTTCCAAACCGGCTCGCAAGACCAAGCGGAAGCCCTTGAAAGCCAAGAAGAAATCGAAAGGGAAGAAGACCGCCGCGCGGCGGAAAAAGTAGGCCGCTCGGAGGTTGACGGCAGGATGGCCTTTCCCTACATACAGGGTCATCAGTCGTTAAAAACCAAGCGATGCCAGACCTTCACGGGAAGGGGGGCGTCGTTTTTACGCATGGATCAAACTGGCCATGCGAAATTTTGAAGAGCGCGGACAATGATCCGCGGCGCAGGAGAGAGATCGTGGCCCGTATCGCTGGTGTGAACCTCCCGACAGGCAAGCGTGTGCTGATCGGACTTCAGTATATTCATGGCATCGGTGGAAAAAGCGCCGCCGACATCATGAAGAACCTGAACATTCCGCTCGAGAAGCGCGTCAACCAGCTCACCGACGGCGAAGTTCTCCAGATCCGCGAATATATCGACGCCAACTATCAGGTCGAAGGTGACCTGCGCTCCGAAATCCGCAACAACATCAAGCGCCTCACCGATCTCGGCTGCTATCGCGGCTTGCGTCACCGCCGCAATCTGCCGGTTCGCGGCCAGCGCACGAGCACGAACGCGCGCACGCGCCGCGGCAAGCCGAAAACAATCGCCGGCAAGAAAATCGCCGCCAAATAAACCCGCGCGCCCCGCGCGCGTAACGGCCGCGAATGCGGCTGCATGAAGGACCGAAGATGAGCAAGGAAGCACCAGCATCAGGCGCACAGCAGGGCGGCCGCGTCGTCCGCCGCCGCGAGCGCAAGAACATCGTGTCGGGCATCGCGCATGTGAATGCGAGCTTCAACAACACGACAATCACGATCACCGACGCGCAGGGCAACACCATCGCATGGTCGTCCGCCGGCTCGCTCGGCTTCAAAGGATCGCGCAAGTCCACGCCATACGCGGCACAGGTCGCCGGCGAAGACGTTGCGCGCAAAGCTTCAGAACACGGGATGCGTACGCTCGAAGTGGAAGTAGCAGGCCCGGGCTCGGGCCGTGAATCGGCGCTGCGTGCGTTGCAGGCCGCGGGATTCACGATCACGTCGATCCGCGACGTGACCCCGATCCCGCACAACGGATGCCGTCCGCGCAAGCGCCGGCGCGTGTAAGCGTTTCATTCCGGCGCAGGCCGGGCAATTTTAATCCCGCGTTAGGCGGGAACGCGGGCTTGCAGGGGTCCGCGCAGATACCGCGAAGGGTGAGAACTTGAACACCACCACCGTCAACCCGAAAAACTGGCAGGAATTGATCCGCCCCGAGAAATTGCAAGTCTCCGGCGGTCAGGACTCCAAGCGTTTCGCCACCGTCGTGGCGGAACCGCTCGAGCGCGGCTTCGGCCTCACGCTCGGCAACGCGCTGCGCCGTGTTTTGCTTTCTTCATTGCAAGGTGCCGCTGTCACCTCCGTTCAGATCGACGGCGTGCTGCATGAGTTCTCCTCGATCCCGGGCGTCCGCGAGGACGTCACCGACATCGTGCTGAACATCAAGGACATCGCGCTCAAGATGCAGGGCGAAGGCCCGAAGCGCATGGTGCTGAAGAAGCAGGGGCCGGGACAGGTCACCGCCGGCGACATCCAGACAGTTGGCGACGTGCAGGTGCTCAATCCGGACTTGCAGATCTGCACGCTCGACGACGGCGCCGAAATCCGCATCGAATTCACCGTCAACACCGGCAAGGGCTACATCGCCGCCGACCGCAACCGTTCGGAAGACAGCCCGATCGGCTTGATCCCGGTTGACAGCCTCTATTCGCCGGTGCGCAAGGTTAGCTATCGCGTGGAGAACACCCGCGAAGGCCAGATCCTCGACTACGACAAGCTCACGATGAGCATCGAGACCAACGGCTCGATCACGCCGGACGACGCGCTCGCTTTTGCCGCGCGCATCCTGCAAGACCAGCTCAACATCTTCGTGAACTTCGAAGAGCCGCGCCGCGAGATCGAAGCGCCGGCGATCCAGGAACTGCCGTTCAACCCGGCGCTCCTCAAGAAGGTGGACGAACTCGAACTCTCCGTCCGCTCGGCCAACTGCCTGAAGAACGACAACATCGTTTACATCGGCGACCTGATCCAGAAGTCGGAAGCGGAAA
>CAZUJE010000206.1:0-3051 GCA_964620215.1 uncultured Hyphomicrobiales bacterium | reverse complement strand
CGGTCTGGCGCTCCAGATGGAAGCGCAAGCTGAGGGCGTGCAGGTGGCGGAACACGCTCAAGGCCACGGTGCGGATGGCGCGGGCCTGCACCTTGGCGAACACGAAGTCGCGCAACTCGGCGAACAGCTGCGCCAGTACCCGCGCCAGGCCATAGGCGAGGATCATGCCCACCGGCACGGCGGCCACCGCGACGGTGGCGAGGGCGGCGCCCTTGCCCGGCGTCAGCGCATCGATCGCGTATTTATAGAAGATCGGCACCCACAGATTGGCGAGCTTGGCGACGGCCAGGCACGCGAGCGCCAGCACCACGCGCACGCGCAACTCGGTGTTGTCGCGCGGCCACAGATGCGGCAGCAGCGTCTTGATCGCGCCGAGCTGGAACGCGGTGCTGCCCTTGCCCTGGGGCGGCGGCGAGCCGGAGGGAAGCGCGTGCGAGGGGCTCATGTGGGGAGAATACGACAGCTGCACATATCAGTCATATGGGGGTGGAAGGTCGAAGAAGGAAGGGGAAGCAGAAGTTGTACTGCACCAATCGATCGGCTAGGGAGCCACGCCGATCAATATCAAAGGAACCGCAGGCACCCCGCGCCCTTGCCGGACGACGTTGTACAACTCGCGCTCATAGTATGAGACTCCGGACGACATCTGCTCCTGCAATTCCTTCATTGGCAAAACTTCGATTCCGATGTCGATCACGTCGCCAACATAGAAAGCCATATGCTTGACGAAAAGATCAAACGCCACAAACGCATATTTTCCGAATTGAACCTCGACAGCCACCCGGTCCTTAACAAAATCTGTTTGGTTATATGAAGAGATCGCTTTCTTGCCCTGACGCTCGATTTCAATTCGTTGATCGAAAGGGGGCATTTTCATTGTCTTTCGAACCAACTCTGCGTCTGTAGTGACCCAGTATGACGTCTTGCTCTCTTTCCAATCTGTCTTGCGAAATTCCGTACGCATCGCGCTGTTCAAATGCTTGGGGGAATATAGAATCCTACCCAGCATTCGCTTCTCTTTGGATATCTTCTTCCGACAGGATTTTGCATCAATCGACGTAATAACCTTTACGATCTCTTTCCAAAGCTTCGGCTTGTGGACCTTCAGATATTCCAGCCCGTGCTGATGCGAATAGACTTCGACAATCCTCATCGGCGATGCCCGCCGTTAGGAAGCGATGGATCATACACTGGTTTTCCCATCGGCCGCGTGCGCAACGCGCCCGCGCGAAGTTTCTTCACGCGATCATTCGCAATCTGAATGTACTTTGCATCGACATCGCAGCCATACCCGCCGCGACCGTTCTTCAAAGCGGCAATCACCGACGAGCCGACCCCCAAATACGGATCGAGTACATTCTCTGCTGGCTTGGTCAGCGATAGCACCAACCGCTCCACAAGCTCGACCGGGAATTGGCAGGGATGAATGGTCTTTTCCACATGATTGTTTTTCACGTTCGGAAAAATCCAAACGTCGCCTGGATTTTTTCCCAGCGGATTGCAGGAAAGCTGGCCGGCCTTGGGGCCTTTGAAATGTTTTTTCCCCGGATACTTCGATGGAACGCGGATCGGATCGAGATTGAACGTGTAATTATCGGACTTCGTGAACCAGAGAATCGTTTCATACCTGCCGGAAAGGCGCTTTGAGCAATGCAAGCCATGCTCGAAATGCCAAACGATGCGATTGCGGAGTTTCAACCCATGTTGCTTGAATATCGGATAAAGAATCGTATCGAGCGGAAAAATCTCGCCGGCCTGAACATGGTTGCCGACCTGCCAGCAGATCGAGCCGCGATCCTTCAACAGCCGCACGCATTCGGCGATGATTTCTTTTTGCTGTGTGACGTAACTTTCAAGCGATGATCGCTTCTCATATGCCTTGCCTATGTTGTACGGCGGCGAAGTGACAATCAGCGCCATCGAGGAGTCGGGAAGCTTGCGTAGAAACGCACGGTTGTCCTCGCACTTCACGATGCAAGGCAAGGACTTGATGATGTTCCGGGGCGGTAACGCGTGATCGCTTGCGGAAAGACGCTCAGACCACATCACGTCTTGGTACTGTTCGGCCATGTTCGATGCACCCACACCGCCAAGACTTGAATCTATGTTCTCTTTATGTTCTCGTCAATCGGCACCCATACACAAAATATCGAATGGTTCGGCGCTATCCCATCTAAATCTTGATTCTGTCCCCAGCTTTCTCCCCACACCTGAGCTGCCTCAAGCTATCGACTAAGTAAGTTGTTAAGGCGGCCGTATGCGCCTGTGCTCATGCCTTTGAGATAACAAGACAGCCGAAGTAGAAAGCGCCGATGGACCTCCCCCTCTTCCTGCGCGGGCTTCTGATCGGCCTCGCCATCGCCGCCCCCGTGGGGCCGATCGGCCTCTTGTGCATCCGCCGGTCGCTTTCGGGCGGATTCAGCGTCGGCTTCATGACCGGCCTGGGCGCGGCGGCGGCCGACGGCGTCTACGGCGCCATCGCCGCGTTCGGCCTGACCGCCGTGTCGTCGTTCCTGGCGGCGCAGCAGGGCTGGCTGCGTCTCGCCGGCGGGGCCGCGCTGATCGTCCTGGGAATTTCCATCGCGCGCAAAAAACCGCTCGCGGATGGCGCCGCCGCGGCTTCAAGCGCGGCCGGCCTCGCGGGCGCCTTCACCCAGACATTTTTCCTGACCCTCGCCAACCCCGCCACGATCCTGAGCTTCGTCGCCGTGTTCGCGGGTCTGGGGCTCGGCGCCGTACCGTCGGCCGGCGGAGCGGCCATCGTCGTGGCGGGGGTTTTCCTCGGCTCGGCCGCGTGGTGGCTTTTTCTCAGCGGCGTCAGCGCCGCCATGCGCCAACAGATCGCGCCCGCGGCGATTTCATGGATCAACCGCGCCTCGGCCCTCGGCATCGCCGCGTTCGGTCTCGCCGCGATCGCCAGTTTCTTTTTCGGCTAGGCCGACCCCGCGCGATCGGTTTCAGTTGCCGCGGCCGCCCCGCCCGCCCCGGTCCGGCGGAACGAAGGCGTCGGACGGCGGACGGTTGCGGTTCGCGTTGGTCTGGGCGTCGCCG
>CAZUJE010000205.1:0-3061 GCA_964620215.1 uncultured Hyphomicrobiales bacterium | reverse complement strand
AACCCGCGACATACAGCTTGGGAAGCTGTCGTTCTACCACTGAACTACGCCCGCGCACGCCGATCCTAAGCGATTTTCCGCCGCTAGCGAAAGCCGTGCTCCGCCCTTGATCGCGGCCACGGCCCGGATACTGTGCCGCCCCGCGTCAGTGTTTTTCTTGCAGAAGGTTCTCCATGCCGAAATACAAGATCGCCGTGATTCCGGGTGACGGGATCGGAAAAGAAGTCATTCCCGAAGGGATCCGCGTTCTGGAATCCGCCGGCAAACGCTTCGGCATCGATTTCGAGTGGGACCAGCGCAACTGGAGCTGCGAGCATTTCAAGAAGCACGGGCAGATGATGCCCGATGGCGCGCTGGAGACGATCAAGAAGCATGATGCGATTTTTCTGGGCGCGGTCGGTTTTCCCGGCGTGCCGGACCACGTCTCGCTCTGGCAATTGCTGATCCCGATCCGCCGCGAATTTCAGCAATACGTGAATCTGCGCCCGGTGCGCGTGCTGCGCGGCATGACCAGCCCGCTGGCTAACCGCAAGCCGGAAGACATCGACTTCTACGTCGTGCGCGAGAACGTCGAGGGCGAATACTCCCAGATCGGCGGCCGCATGTTCGCCGGTACCGACGATGAAACCGCGATGCAGAACTCGATCTTCACCCGCAAGGGGACCGATCGCGTTCTGAAATACGCCTTTGAACTGGCGCGCACGCGGCCCAGGAAGCATGTCACTTCGGCTACAAAATCGAATGGCATCTTCCATACGATGCCGTTCTGGGACGAGCGCTTTGCCGCGATGAAAAAGAATTATCCGGATATCAAGGCCGACCAGTATCACATCGACATTCTGTGCGCGCATTTCGTGCAGCATCCGGACTGGTTCGATGTGGTCGTCGGTTCAAACCTGTTCGGAGATATTCTTTCGGACCTTGGCCCGGCGGTCGCCGGCTCAATCGGCATCGCGCCGGCGGCCAACATCAATCCGGAGAAAAAATTTCCTTCCATGTTCGAGCCAGTGCATGGCTCGGCCCCGGACATCGCCGGGAAGGGCATTGCAAATCCGGTCGGCACCATCTGGTGCGGCGCGATGATGCTGGAGCATCTCGGCCACAAGGATGCGGCGGCGGCGGTGATCGAAGCCATTGAAGTGGCGCTCAATGAGCCGCGCGCCCGCACGCGCGACATTGGTGGAAACGCGTCGACCGTGGAATGCGGAAAATTCATCGCTGACGCGGTTTCAAAATAGGATCGGATCATGCTGAAGCGTCTGCAAAAGTTTTTTACCGACCCGCGCACGGAAAAATTCATCATCGTTCTCATCATCCTGAACGCCATCGTGCTCGGGCTGGAGACGAGCGATGAAGTGGTGGCGCGTTTTGGAACGGTGCTTGAATATCTCGATCATGCGCTGCTGGCGTTCTTCGTGGTCGAGCTTGTCGCGCGCATGGCGATCTTCGGCCGCAGTTTCTGGCGCGACGCATGGAATGTGTTCGACTTCATCGTCATAACGATTTCGCTGATCCCGGCCACCGGGCCGCTGCAAGTACTGCGCGCGCTCCGCGTGTTGCGAGTGCTGCGCGTGATCTCGGCGGTGCCGTCCTTACGGCGAGTCGTTGGCGGGCTGGTCGCATCGCTGCCCGGCATGGGCTCGATCGCATTGCTGCTGCTGTTGCTGTTTTACGTTTTCTCGGTGATGGCGACGCAACTTTACGGAAAGGATTTTCCAGAGCTGTTCGGCGATCTTGGCCGCTCGGCATTTACGCTGTTCGCCGTGATGACGCTGGAAACCTGGGTGGACGGCGTCGTGAAGCCGATCATGGAGAAGCATCCTTATGCTTGGGTGTTCTTCATTCCCTACATCCTCATCACGACATTCGCGGTGCTGAATCTTTTCATCGCGGTGATCGTGAACGCGATGCAGGGCGAACACGACAAGGCGCAGAAGGAAGAAGAGCTGCGCGATCTCAAGGAAGCGAAAAAACTGAAGTCCATCAGCGCGACCGATCACGCCATCCTCATGGAGATCCGCGCGCTGCGGGAGGAAGTGAAGGCGCTGAAGGGCGGCGGGAAGGGGAAGGGACGCGGGCGGCGTTAATCCCTCAGCGCATATACGGCTTGAAGTGCTTGGACAGTTTCAAACCCTGCGCCTGATAGTTCGAGCCGGGACTTTCACCGTATAAAAATTCCGGCCGCTCGGTCATGCGCTCATAAACCAAACGGCCAACGATCTGGCCGTCTTCCAGAATGAACGGCACTTCGCGCGAGCGGACTTCCAGCACCGCGCGCGCGCCACGCCCGCCCGCGGCCGCATGGCCAAAACCGGGATCGAAGAAGCCCGCGTAGTGAACGCGGAATTCGCCGACCAGCGGATCGAACGGCACCATCTCGGCGGCGTGATCCGGTGGCACGTGGACAGCTTCCTTCGAGGACAAAATATAAAAAGCATCGGGATCGAGTACGAGGCCTTTCGAGCCGCGCGCTTCCAGCGGCTCCCAGAAATCGGCGACGTCGTAGCCGTTGCGCTTGTCCACGTCGATCAGGCCGGTGTGTTTCTTGGCGCGGAAACCGGCAAGGCCGTTTCCGTATTTGCCGGAAAGATCCACCGACACGGCGACCGCGCCCATGTCGAGGTTGGCGGACTCCGCATCGACCAGCTGCTCGCGTGCGTGGAGGGCGGCCAGTTCCTTGCCATCGAGTTTCGCCGCGCCGCTGCGAAAACGAATCTGCCCGAGCCGCGAGCCGCGCCGCACCAGCACCGGAAAAGTGCGCGGGCTGACTTCCATGTAAAGCGGGCCGTCATAACCCGCTGGAATCGTATCGAAGGCGGCGATGCGGTCGCCAATCACGCGGGTGAACACATCGAGGCGGCCGGTGGAGCTTTTCGGATTGGTGGCTGCTGCGATCCCGCTGGAAAGTTTGAGCCGTTCTTCCAGTTCGACAATGTAAACGCAGCCCGTTTCCAAAACGGTGCCGACGCCATTCAGTTCTATGCGGTGAAGCGCCAGATCCTCCAGCCGCGATGCGATGCTGGTCTTCGCCGAAGGCAGGAAGCTCGCGCGCACGCGATAG
>CAZUJE010000204.1:0-3135 GCA_964620215.1 uncultured Hyphomicrobiales bacterium | reverse complement strand
GGATGGCCGGGACAAGCCCGGCCATGACAGCAATTTAACTACTCAACCAAAATTGGCTGTTCAAAAATCCACCGTCTCCCCGCGCGCGGGGAGTGCGCCTTTCGACAAATTCCGGTCCGGCTCGGCGGGCTTGGTGCCCGGATCGCGGAATTTGTTGGTGATAGGATAACGCCGGTCGCGGCCGAAATTTTTCAGCGTCACTTTCACGCCCGGCGCGGCCTGACGGCGCTTGTATTCCGCCAAGTGCAGCATCCGCTCCACGCGCTTCACGGTTTCGATGTCGAAACCCTCGGCGACGATTTCAGCGACCGGCTGCTCGCGCTCGACGAGGCGTTCCAGGATCGCGTCCAGCACATCGTAAGGCGGCAGTGAGTCCTGATCCTTCTGGTTCTCGCGCAGCTCCGCCGTCGGCGCCTTGGTGATGATGTTTTCGGGAATGACAGCGCCATCGGGGCCTAGTGCCCCCGGCGGCTTCCAGCGGTTGCGCAATTCCGCGAGCCGGTAAATTTCCGTCTTGTACAAATCCTTCACCGGATTGTAGCCGCCGTTCATGTCGCCATAGAGCGTCGCGTAGCCCACCGACATTTCCGACTTGTTGCCGGTGGTCACCAGCATCGAGCCGAACTTGTTGGAGATCGACATGAGGATGGTGCCGCGCGCGCGGGCCTGCAAATTTTCTTCCGTGGTGTCGCGATCCCGGCCCTTGAACGTCGCAGCGAGCGCCGTTTCCAATCCTTCGACCGCGGACGCAATCGGAATTGTCTCATAGCGGACGCCGAGTGCCTTCGCGCATTTCTCCGCGTCGTTCAAAGAATCTTTTGAGGTGAATTTGTAGGGCAGCATCACGCAATGCACGCGGTCGGCGCCGAGCGCGTCCACCGCCATGGCGGCCACGAGTGCGGAGTCGATGCCACCGGAGAGGCCGAGCACCACGCCGGGAAATCCGTTCTTCTCCACATAGTCGCGGAGCCCGAGGACGCAGGCGGCGTAGTCGGCTTCGTCGCCGTCCATCACATTCACAGGGGGTGCCGGCTTGCATGTCCACACGCCGCCCTCGCGCGTCCATTCGGTGACGAGAATTTCCTCGCGGAAGCTCTTCATCTGAAAGGCAACGGATAAATCCGCGTTGAGCGCGAAGGACGCACCATCGAACACCAGTTCGTCCTGCCCGCCCACCTGATTCACGTAGAGCAGCGGCAGTTTCGATTCCTGGATGCGCGCGACGGATAAATTCAGGCGGATGTCCTGCTTGCCGCGATGATAGGGCGAGCCATTCGGCACGATGAGAATTTCGGCGCCGGTCTCCGACAATGTCTCGACGATATCCGGACCCCAGATGTCCTCGCAGACCGGCGCGCCGATGCGCATGCCCTTGAATTCGATCGGGCCGGGCATCGGACCCGGCGCGAACACGCGCTTCTCGTCGAACACACCGTAATTCGGCAGATCGACTTTAAACCGGACGCCGGCAATGCGGCCTTCGGTGAGCAGGCAGACGGCGTTGTAGAGTTTGCCGCTCTCGTTCCAGGGCGTGCCAATGAGTAAAGAAGGCCCGCCGTCTTTTGTCTCGCGGGCGAGCGTCTCGACGGCGCTGCGGCAGGCCGCCTGAAAAGCAGGCTTCAAAACGAGATCTTCCGGCGGGTATCCGGCCAGGAAGAGTTCTGGAAATACCACCAGATCGGCGCCCGCGCTGGCGGCGGTAGCGCGCGCCTCACGCGCCTTTGCAGCATTTCCCGCAACGTCGCCCACAGCCGGATTGAGCTGGGCAACGGCGATTTTCAGGCTTCCGGATGCGTTCATAAGCTTCAGATAACGCCGCCCATCCTCCGCCGCAACTGGCGCCGCACCGATTGCAAACCTCTCCCGGGCTGGCAGAATCGAGGTACTCCGGGGGAAATTTCCATGACCAATCTAAAGCCCGCCCACCTGCTCGCATTGCTCGGCGTCGTTTCCGGCGTGCTGACGACGTTCGTGAAACTGGAAGCGTTTGTGATCGGCGATGTATCGGTGCTGCCTGGAATCTTTTTCGGGCTGGTGCTCGCTTACGGGCTTTACCGCTGGCAGACGCAGAACCTGTTGCCCCTGATCGGCATCGTGCTGCTCGTGATCGTCGCATGGTATGCCGCTTACTTCAGTTGCATTTTGCTGCACGACCCAGTGAAGAACACGCTTTCCCTCCGAGGCGCGCAAATTTTTGCCGTCCTCGGACTGATCGGCGGGTTCATCGGATCGTTCATCACCGCGAGAGCCATTCATATCTTCAGCCCCGCGTTCCGTGAACGCAAAACCTGGTGGCGAGTGGTGGTGTTCGGAACGGCCGCGGGCATTCTGCTGGCGGTGCCGGAGATGGGATTCAGTCTCGATTTCTCCGCTCTAATTCCGTGGCTTACGGAGCGGCAGGCCGAGTTGCTGCTTACGTTGCGGGAAACGGGTTTTAATCTCGACAACGCATCCTTGCTGCCGCTGTTCGTGGTCTGGCAGGCTGGCGTGGCTTATCTCGTCGCGGGCGGGATTACCGGACTGAAATAGTTACAAGCCCGACGCCGCCGCGAGCGGGCGCGCATGCGCGGCCTTTTCCTTTTTCACAAGATCGGCCACCAGGAAGGCAAGCTCGATCGCCTGCTCGGCGTTGAGGCGCGGATCGCAGACCGTGTGATAGCGGTCGTTGAGATCGGTCTCCGAAATCGCGCGGGCACCGCCGGTGCATTCGGTCACCGCCTGCCCGGTCATTTCCAGATGAATGCCGCCCGCATGGGTGCCTTCGGCGGCATGCACGTCGAAAAATTCACGCACTTCCTGCACGATGGATTCGAAGCGGCGCGTCTTGTAGCCGCCGGCCGTCACGGTATTGCCGTGCATCGGATCGCAGGACCAGACCACGTTGCGCGCGCTTGAGCGCAGGGCGGCAATGAGCTGCGGCAGATGCTCGCCGACCTTGCCTGCGCCAAAACGGCAAATGAGCGTGATGCGGCCCGGATCGCGTTCGTGATCGAGAATGTCGAGCAGCTTCAGGAGAACGTCGGGCTTAGTGGACGGGCCGCATTTGATGCCGAGCGGATTCTTGCTGCCCCGGCAGAATTTGACATGGGCGTGATCGGGCTGACGTGTGCGATCGCCGATCCAGACCATATGGCC
>CAZUJE010000203.1:0-3144 GCA_964620215.1 uncultured Hyphomicrobiales bacterium | reverse complement strand
CGTGGCGGAAGTGACGAAGGGCTCGCGCTTCGCGGCCGTCGGCTGGGTGCGCAGCCTCGTGCGCGACGGGGCGAAGCGGGAATTGTTGTTCGACCTCGACACGGCCAAACGCCGCCTGTTCGAGCGCGAAGGAAAATCGGCGGATTTCGATCTGCTGGCGAAATCCACCGCGAATTTGTTCAGGATGTGGGCGGAGGACTAATCACCCTTCAATCACAATCTTCGGCGCGGTGCGGGCGCCCTGCTTCGCCTGCAAGCCCGCATGCACCTTCCTCGCGATCTCGCGATAGATCTGCGCGTGCTTGCTGTCGGGTTGCGTCGCGACAATCGGCAGGCCCGCGTCGGAAGTTTCGCGGATGACCGGCTCCAGCGGCACTTCACCGAGGAACGGCACGCCGAGGCGTTCGGCTTCCTTGCGCGCGCCGCCGTGGCTGAAAATGTCGGAACGCTCGCCGCATTTCGGACAAATGAAATAGCTCATGTTCTCGACGAGGCCGAGCACCGGCACATCCACGCGGCGGAACATGGCGATGCCGCGCCGCGCGTCGATCAGCGCCAAATCTTGCGGCGTTGAAACGATGACGGAACCGGCGAGCGGCACCTGCTGGGCGAGCGTCAGCTGCGCATCGCCGGTGCCGGGGGGCATATCGACCACCAGCACGTCGAGCTTGCCCCATTCCACTTCGCGCAGCATCTGCGTGATCGCCGACATCACCATCGGCCCGCGCCAGATCATCGGCGTTTCTTCTTCCACCAGAAATCCGATCGACATGACCTTCATGCCGTAACCTTCCATCGGACGAAGGATTTTTCCGCCAAGAGTTTCGGGCCGGCCCTTGATCGCGAGCAGCCGCGGCATCGAAGGGCCGTAGATGTCGGCGTCGAGCACGCCGACTTTCAAACCAAGATCGCGCAGGCCGAGCGCGAGATTCACCGCCGTGGTGGATTTTCCAACACCACCCTTGCCGGATGCGACCGCAATCACCGCATCGATGCCGGGTACGCCGGGTACCGTTTTCGGCGCACCATGGGAATGTCCGCCCGGTGCTGGCGCGGCTGCCGGAGCGGCACCGGGTCCAGTGCCAGCGCGCTCCGCGGTGAGCGCGATCAGCACCGACGAGATTCCGGGAATGGATTTGATCGCTTCCTCGGCGGCCTTGCGCACCGGCTCCCACGCCTTCACGGCGGCAGCGTCAACGGTGATCGAGCAGAAAACCTTGCCGTTGGTGACAGCAATATCGGACAGCTTGCCCGACGAGACGAGATCGGCTCCACCCGGCACGTTGATTGTTTTCAGCTTTTCGCGGACCTGATCGGCCGTGGCAGTCATTCAAAATTCCTCCGGGAATTCTTCTTATCTAATGGCGGTCTTCTGTTCATCAAGCGATAGCAGCCTGCTTATTTCCGCGCGCAGGCGCGGCAAAAGTTCTTTTTCAAACCACGGTCTTTTCCTGAGAAATCCGGTATTGCGCCAGGATGGATGCGGCAGCACCAGCACCCGGGGGCTGCGGCGCGCCTCGAATATATCGCGCCAGTGAACCAGCGTCTCGGAGAGACTTTTGCTCATCCAGTCGCCAAGACCGAGCCGTTGCAGATGGTAGGCCTGGGAATAGGCGCCAACGGCGAGGATCAGTTCAGGCACGGGCAACGCCTCGAACAAACGGTCATGCCATGTGGCACGGCATTCCTTGCGCGGCGGCAGGTCGCCGCCCTTCGCGTCCTGCCCGGGAAAACAGAACCCCATCGCGGCGATGCCGATCCGCCGCTCGTCGTAAAACGTTTCACGATCCACTCCCATCCAGTCGCGCAGCCGGTCTCCCGAAGCGTCGTCGAACGGCAGTCCCGAAGCATGGACTTTGGTGCCGGGCGCCTGGCTCGCGATAAAAATTCGCGCGCTTGCAGATGCTCGCAGCACGGGATGCGGCTCATGCGGCAGCGGCTTGCCGCGCGGCTTTTCCACGCAAACGCGGCAGGCGCGGATTTCCGCAACGAGCCGGTCGAGCCCGGAAATTTCCGGCGGAAGCTTGCGTGCCGCTGCCCCCATCAGGCAACCGCGCTCGGCCGCGAAGAGATTTCCTTATGCCAGCGATGCACGTTCTTCATGTCGGCAGGCAGTTCCAGCTTCGGCACTTTCATGAAATCCACGGTGATAAAGGAGACGATGTCAGCCACGGTAAAGCGGTCGCTCGCAATATATTTGCGGGTGGCGAGTTCGCGGTCGAGCATGGCGAGAAAGGCCAGCACCTTGGATTTGTTCGCCTCGCCCCAGGCATGCACCTGCGGCACTTCGCGTTCGGCCATGGCCGGATGCAGATGGCGGAACACGGTGGAAACCGGACCGTAGAAATTCAGTTCCACCCGGCGCACCCACATTTCTATGAGCGCGATTTCCCTCGGGTCGTGGCCGAAGAGATTTGGCTCCGGATGCAGCGCCTCGATATAGCGGCAGATCGCCATGCTTTCGGAAATGGCCGTGCCGTCGTCGAGCACCAGCACCGGCACCCGTTGCATCGGATTGAGCGCAGTGAAGGCGTCGCTGAACTGCTCGAGCTTGCCGATATCGACCGGCACCTTGGGGATATCGATCCCCTTCTCGGCGAGGAACACCCGGACCCGGCGCGGATTGGGCGCGCGGCCACCGTCGTAAAGCTGCATAGAACAAACCTCCGCTTGCCGCCCGCCGGTTTAACGCCTCCGGCGGAGCGCGGATGCAACAAAGCCCCTTCGTTATTGAAGATCAAGACTTCATTAACCACGAAAATGAGCCGCCCATTAACCAATCTCGGGCGATCTCTAGGCGAGTGAGTATGCGGACGGGTTTGCGATGACGGCGTATGACGCGCGGGGCGACGAATACGCGGCGGATGCCGCGCGTGCCGCGCATGAGCGGCGGCTACGCCTCACCCGAAGCGTGCGCGAGACGCGCGATCTCCTGACTTCCAGCGGCGGGTTCAAGCCAGCTTACGACCACGAGCTTTTGCGGGTCTATGCGGAGCACCGCATTGGCGCGGGCATGGCGCTGTTCCTGCTCATCATGCTGGTCGGTATCTCGTCGAGCCTGTGGACCGGCGGCCACGCGGCGATCATCTGGACGCTTCTCGCGCGCACCGTCCATTACCTGAACCTGGCCGCCTGCCGGCGCCC
>CAZUJE010000202.1:0-3166 GCA_964620215.1 uncultured Hyphomicrobiales bacterium | reverse complement strand
AAAGTCGCGGGCCTGCGGAATGTGCTGCCGTGGTCCACGAATCCGACGCGGCCGTTTACGGTTAACACGCTGCATGAACACCTGGACATGCTCATGGTCTGCCATCACCTCGATCCGGGCATCGCGGAAGATCTCGCCTTCGCCGAAAGCCGTATCCGCCGCGAGACCATCGCCGCCGAGGACATTCTCCACGACATCGGCGCGCTTTCCATGATGTCGTCGGACAGCCAGGCCATGGGGCGCATCGGCGAAGTGGTGATCCGCACCTGGCAGACCGCGGACAAGATGAAACGCCAGCGCGGCGCGCTGCCCGGCGAGAAGGGCAACGACAATATGCGGGCTAAAAGATATGTCGCTAAATACACCATCAATCCGGCCATCACCCACGGCGTGTCGAAGCACATCGGCTCGGTGGAGAAGGGCAAGTTCGCGGACCTTGTTTTATGGTCGCCCGCGTTTTTCGGCGTGAAGCCCGACATGATCATCAAGGGCGGCAGCATCGTCGCCGCCTTGATGGGCGATCCGAACGCATCAATCCCGACGCCGCAGCCGGTGCATTACCGTCCGATGTTCGCCGCCTTCGGCAAGGCGCGCACGCGCTCCGCACTCACTTTCGTTTCGCAGATTTCGCTGGAAGACGGTCTCGCCGCGCGGCTGAACGTGGAGCGCGCGCTCGTGCCGGTGGAGAACACCCGCAATATCTCCAAGAAGAGCATGATCCATAACGACGCCACGCCGAAGCTGGAGATCGACTCCGAGACTTACGAAGTGCGCGCCGACGGCGAACTGCTCACCTGCCAGCCCGCGAAATCGCTGCCGATGGCGCAGCGGTATTTTCTGTTCTAGCTTATCCGTCGTCACCGCCTGCGGAGATTGGTATGCTAGTGACGGAGCGCGACCTGCTGGAGGAAATCGAACGGATCGTTCACCCGAGCAACATGGGAAAAAGTTTAAGTAAAGGAAAGCACTTTTATAACGATCCTATGCGCCTTCCGAAATTGTTCGACAATTACATTCACCAATCGCGAAAAATTACTAAAAGAGCGGCTGCTAAAATGTTTGACGTAAGCCCTGCCACGATAACAAGAATTATCGAAGGATACCCTCTCTCGGAGAACATTCTCTTTCGATTACGCAGAACTTTAGAATACGCGTGGGCTAATCCTGGAATCTCGGTTCAACACGATGAACCGGATACGTATGCCGGAGATTGGAGGCGAGCAACAACTGCCGATGTACAGAAAGCAATCTCGATTGTTGCTGAAAGACTCATTTATCTCAAAAGAGTTGTCGAAAGTAACAACGTTCTAAAAAGCGAACATTCACCGATTGATAAAATTCACATGGCACAGCTGATCGCCATGCTGGAGTCCGTGCTTGCTTCACTAAAAGCTCCGTACATCGATAAAAACCAGACCAAAGGATTTTTTAGTTGGATTAGGAAATTGGGACGTAAAGGAGTTGAGAAAGGCATGGAAAAGCAGATTTCTGACGCTATCGATGATGTCGTTAGCGCAGGAGGCGATTTGCTTTCAAAACTAGCAGACGCAAACGGCACGAGCGATTTGGGAAATATGATAACGTGAGCAAAATATGATCCGCGCCACCAAAGTGCTTTCAGCCGGTCAGTGGGACAGAAAGAAAGAAGCCGATCACATCGAGCTTCCCCATGACGGCCGTCACCGCCGCCGGATCGCCATGCGCGGCGCGGGCGACACCGTATTCCTGCTCGATCTCGCCGACGCGACGATGCTGCGCGATGGCGACGGTCTGGCGCTTGAGGATGGACGCATCGTGAGGGTGGTCGCTGCGAGCGAACCGGTAGTCGAGATCAGGGCTGACCCGCATCTTTTGACGCGCCTTGCATGGCACATCGGCAACCGTCACATCCCCGCGCAGATTTTGGCGGATCGCATTTTAATAGGCCGCGATCACGTGCTGGAAGAAATGATCGCCAAACTCGGCGCGAAAGTTTCCCGCGTCGATGCGCCGTTCGAGCCGGAAGGCGGCGCTTACACGGAAGAAACCGCGCGCGCCCACGATCATCATCATGCGCACGATCACGTCCATCACGAAGGCTGCGGTCACGATCATGACCACAAGCATGACCACGCTCACGATCATTCCCACGGCCACAAGCACGGCCATGGGCGCTAAACCGTCGGACAATTTCCTGCCCCTGATGGTCTGGCTGTCGCCGGCGTTTCCGGTCGGCTCGTTCGCCTACAGCCACGGCATCGAATGGGCGGTGGAAGCTGGCGACATAAAGGATGCCGCCACCTGCGAGGCATGGGTGCGCGATCTGCTCGAACACGGCGGCGGCTGGTCGGACGCGGTGCTGCTCGCCTGCACGCACCGTGCGGTCATCGCAAAAGATGAAAAAGCGATCATCGAAGCCGCCGAGCTCGCCCGCGCAATTTCTCCCTCAAAGGAACGCCGCCTGGAAACGCTGAAACAGGGCGACGCATTTCTGCTTGCAGCGAAAGCCGCTTGGCCTTGCGAAACGCTCGATCGCTTCTCGAAACTTTGGCAAGACGAGACCGCGTTTCCGGTGGCGCTCGGCGTCGCGGCGGCTGGTCATAATCTTCCGCTGCTTCCGGCGCTGGAAGCCTGGCTCGTGGCCTTCGCATCCAATCTGGTATCGGCTGCGGTGCGCCTTGTTCCGCTCGGCCAGACCGACGGCACAAAGATTGTCGCGAAGCTCATGCCTGTCGCTCGTGAAATTGCCGCCCGTGCGGCCAATGCTTCGCTCGATGACATCGGCGGCGCCGCTTTCCGCTCCGACATCGCTTCCATGAAACACGAAACGCAATACACAAGGCTGTTCCGCTCATGAGTAATGGACCTCTTCGCCTCGGCATCGGCGGCCCGGTCGGCTCCGGCAAGACCGCGCTGATGGAGGCGCTCTGCAAGCGCTTCCGCGACCGCTACGATCTCTGCGCGATTACGAACGACATCTACACAAAGGAAGACGCGGAAATTCTCACCCGCGCCGGCGCGCTGCCTCCGGAGCGGATCATGGGTGTCGAAACCGGCGGCTGCCCGCACACGGCGATCCGCGAAGATGCATCGATCAACCTTGCCGCCGTCACCGAGATGCGCGGAAAATTTCCCAAGCTCGATCTCATCCTGATCGAATCCAGCGGCGACAACCTGGCCGCGACCT
>CAZUJE010000201.1:0-3194 GCA_964620215.1 uncultured Hyphomicrobiales bacterium | reverse complement strand
GTTCCGTGGTCATTTGAGCCGGCCGGCTTGCAGCCACGTTAAACAACTCGCTAAAAGGCCGGGGACGTGCCGAACCCGGCCCGGATTCCCGGCCGGGTTTCTTGTTAGGAGGCACGCATGACTTCCCTACCCCGCCCGGTTCTCGATCCGAGCCAGCTCCGGCCCGAATCGCGGCTCATTCATTCCGGCATCCAGCGCACGCAATTCGGCGAAAACACCGAAGCGCTCTTTCTCACGCAGAGCTTCGTTTATGACAGCGCCGAGCAGAGCGAGGCGCGCTTCGCCGGCAAGGACGAAGGCTACATCTATTCGCGCTTTTCCAACCCGACGACCGGCATGTTCGAGGCGCGGATCGCCGCCGTGGAGGGCGCCGAAGCCTGCCGCGCCACCGCGACCGGCATGGCGGCGGTCACTTCGTCGCTGCTCTGCTTCCTGAAAGCAGGCGATCACGTTCTGTCGGCGGCGGAACTCTTCGGCTCCTGCCGCTATGTGATCGAGGAACTGCTGCCGCGCTTCGGCATCACCTCGACACTGGTGAAAGGCACGGACCTTGCCGAGTGGGAAAAGAACATCCGGCCCAACACGCGCGCTTTCTTTCTCGAAAGTCCGACCAACCCGACGCTGGATATTCTCGACATCGCGGCGATCGCGAAGCTTGCGAAGAAAGCCAATGCGCGGCTGATCGTGGACAATGTGTTCGCGACACCGATGCTGCAAAGTCCGCTGCAACTCGGCGCGGATGTCGTGGTCTATTCGGCGACCAAGCACATCGACGGTCAGGGCCGCTGTCTCGGCGGTGTGATCCTGTCCTCGCAGCAATTCGTCATGGAGCATCTGCACACATTCATGCGGCAGACCGGCCCCTCCATTTCGCCGTTCAATGCGTGGGTGCTGCTGAAGGGCATGGAGACGTTGCAAATCCGCGTGGAGAAGGCGCAGGAAAACGCCGGCAAACTCGCCGACTATCTGGCGGGAGAAAAGAAGATCAAGCGCGTGCTCTATCCCGCGCGCAAGGATCACCCGCAGCACGCACTCGCCATGAAACAGATGAAAGGCGGCAGCACGCTGTTTTCCTTTGAGGTTGATGGTGGCAAAGCGGCGGCGTTCAAATTCGCCAACGCATTGAGGTTGATCCGCATCTCCAACAATCTCGGCGACGTGAAGAGCCTCATCACGCATCCCGCCACCACCACCCACCAGCGGTTCACCCCGGAGGCGCGGGCGCAGATGGGAATCGGCGAGGGGCTGCTGCGGGTGTCCGTGGGCCTGGAGCATCCCGACGATCTGATCGAAGACCTCGCGCGCGGGCTCAAGGCGATTTAAAATATTTGCGCCGGGCTTCGGCCCGGCGCGGAGGCTTTCATGTACCGGGCCACGACGCACGGCATCCAGATAACCGTGACGCCAAAATATCTCGCCGACCGTTCGTCGGCGCAGGACGCCCGCTATTTCTGGGCCTACACAATCGAGATCGTGAACAAGAGCGCCGTAACGGTGCAGCTAAAGACGCGGTACTGGAAAATCACCGACGCGCTCGGAAAACTCGAGGAAGTGCGCGGGCCGGGCGTGGTCGGCGAACAGCCTGTCCTGAAACCCGGTGAGCGCTTTGAATACACAAGCGGCGTGCCGCTCACGACGCCGACCGGCATGATGGCGGGCAGCTACGGGATGGTCACTGAGGGCGGTGAAAAATTCGATGTCGAAGTGCCGGCTTTTTCGCTCGATAGCCCGAGCACCTCGCGGGTGCTGCATTAAACTTCAAGCGTCGATTTCCGAAGGCTCGAAGCGGTACTTGCGCCCGCAGAATTCGCAGGTCACCGCCACCTTGCCGTCCTCGATCATGTCGGCGCGGTCGCTTTGCGGAAAGCCCTTGAGCAAAGCCCCAACCCGCTCGCGCGAGCAGGTGCATTGGGCGACCACCTTCTGCTGGTCGAACACGCGCACCCCGCGCTCGTTGAACAGCCGCCAGAGCAGCCGTTCGCTCGAAAGCGAAGGATCGATCAGTTCGTGATCCTCGATGGTCTCCACGAGCGATTGCGCTTCCACCCAGGCATCGTCCTCGGAGATTTCGTGTTTTTTGAAACCTTGCGGCGCGTCGCCGGGGTCGAGATCGGCATGGATCGCGCGGCCGCCTTCACGCGGCAGAAATTGCGCGAGCACGCCGCCGGCACGCCAGCTTGTCTGTCTGGAGCCCGCGTGCATTTCCTCGCCGACCGCGACCCGCAGCTTCGTCGGAATCTGCTCCGACTGGGTAAAATAGCGATGCGCGGCGGCCTCCAGGCCATCACCTTCGAGTGACACAACGCCCTGATAGCGGTTCTGGTCGCCGCCCGGTTCAATCGTCATCGCCAGATGACCGAGCCCGATCAATTCGGCGCTGGTGGCTCCGCCGCGCTCGGTCAGCGCTTTCAGTTTCGTCTCATCGAAGCGCGCATAGGCGCGCACGCGGTCGGGCGCCGTTATATCGACAACCACCATGTCCACGGGACCGTCGGTCTGTGTCTGCAAGATGAAACGGCCGGCGTCTTTCAGGGTGGAACCGAGCAGCACGCCGAGCGTCGTCGCTTCGGCAACAAGCCGCGCAACCGGATCGGGATATGTGTGGTGAGCCAGCACGCCGGAGAGCGCCGGACCAAGACGGACGATGCGGCCGCGCACGTCGAGCGCATCTACCTGGAACGGCTGGACCTGATCGTCTTCTGACTTTTCGTTCGGGCGGCGCTGCGGGATTTCGACATTCATGCCGCCCCCGCTTTCAGACACCACGCCAGAATTCCTTTTTGCGCATGCAGACGATTTTCCGCTTCATCGAACACAACCGACCGCGGGCCATCGATGATCTCATCGGTGACTTCCTCGCCGCGATGGGCGGGGAGACAATGCATGAAGATGGCATCGGGTTTCGCATGTTTCATTAGCATGCGGTTCACCTGATAGGGCTTCAGCATGTTGTGGCGTTTCTTGCCGTCCTTGTCGCCCATCGAGGTCCAGGTATCGGTGACGACGCAATCGGCGCCATCGACCGCTTCCTCCGGATCGCGGGTGAAACGGATTTCAGCCTTGGATTCTTTCGCCCAGTTGCGCAGCGCCGTATTGGGAGCAAGTTGTTTCGGCGTCGCCACATCGAGCGCGAAATTGAAGCGCGCGGCGGCATGCACCCAGGAGGCGAGCACATTATTTGCGTCGCCGGTCCA
>CAZUJE010000200.1:0-3215 GCA_964620215.1 uncultured Hyphomicrobiales bacterium | reverse complement strand
CGGGCGCGGACGCTGTCGCGCATGGCGCGACCGGCAAGGGCAACGATCAGGTACGCTTTGAGCTGACTTATTACGCGCTCGACCCGAACATCCATGTGATCGCGCCGTGGCGCGAATGGGATTTGACCTCGCGCACGAGATTGCTGGAGTTCGCCGAGAAGAATCAGATTCCGATTTCCAAGGACAAGCGCGGCGAAGCCCCGTTCTCGGTCGACGCTAATCTTTTGCACTCCTCCTCGGAGGGTAAAGTGTTGGAAGATCCGAACGTCGAAGCACCCGAGGACGTCTATCAACGGACAATTTCGCCCGAGAGCGCGCCCGACAAGGTAACGGAAATCTCAATCGATTTTGAGAAAGGCGACGCTGTCGCGGTCGATGGTAAAAAGCTTTCGCCGGCTTCTCTGCTCACAAAACTCAATGAGTTGGGCAAGGCGAATGGCATCGGCCGTCTCGATCTCGTCGAAAACCGTTTCGTCGGCATGAAGTCGCGCGGCGTCTATGAAACACCCGGCGGCACCATCCTGCTCGCCGCCCACCGTGCGATTGAATCGATCACGCTCGATCGCGAAGCGGCGCATCTGAAGGACGCGCTGATGCCGCGCTATGCGGAACTGATCTATTACGGTTTCTGGTTCGCGCCGGAACGCGAGATGTTGCAGGCGCTGATCGACAAGAGTCAGGAATTTGTCACCGGCCGGGTACGTCTCAAGCTCTACAAGGGCAATGTTTCTGTCATTGGCCGCGACAGCCCTTATTCGCTCTACAATCAGGATCTTGTCACCTTTGAAGAAGGTGCAGTCGCCTACGACCACCGCGACGCGCAGGGCTTCATCAAACTGAATGCTCTTCGCTTGCGCACCTACGGAATGCGCAAGCGCAAGATGGACAAGAAGTAATTCTGATTCTCCAGTAGCGGGAGGCCAAAACCGTTATTATCTAAGTCCGGTTCGCGCTTCGCGCTGGAGATTTTCATGCCCTGGTCATTGACGGTCGGATATGTCGCCGGAACGGCGGTGCGCATCCACGCCACTTTCGTTCTTTTTCTCGTCTGGATCTGGGTCACTTACTACCAGCGCGGCGGAGTGGAAGCGGCGTGGGAAGGTGTCGCTTTCGTATCGCTGCTCTTTCTCTGCGTGCTCTTGCATGAGTTTGGGCATGTGTTCGCCGCTCGCCGCTATGGCGTGAAGACGCCCGACGTCACGCTCTGGCCGTTCGGCGGCATCGCCAATCTTGAGCGGATTCCCGAAAAGCCCTCCGAGGAATTGGTGGTCGCCATCGCGGGCCCGCTCGTGAATGTCGTGATCGCCGCCGCACTCCTTCTCTATCTTGGCGCAACGGTCGATCCCGCCAACCTGATGAAGATCGAAGACCCGGCGGTTTCGATGGTCGCGAAGCTTGCGGGCGCGAATATTTTCCTTGTTCTATTCAATATGGTTCCAGCTTTCCCGATGGACGGCGGGCGCGTGCTGCGCGCGCTGCTCGCGATCAAATTCGGCTTTTCCCGCGCGACTCAATACGCCGCGGGTATTGGTCAGGGCTTCGCCATCGCGTTCGGTCTGCTTGGCATCATCACCGGCAATTTCATGCTCGTCATCATCGCCGTGTTTGTGTTCCTCGCTGCGTCCGGCGAAGCGGGCCATGCGCAGCTTCAGGCCGTCGCGCGCGGTTCCATTGTTTCAGATGCGATGATTACGAAATTCCAGTCGCTCGGCACACAGGCGCGCGTGAGCGACGCGGTCGATGCGCTCATTCACACGACGCAAAAAGAGTTCCCGATTGTCGATGGCGGCGGCCATCTACGCGGCGTTCTTACTCGCGACGTCATGATCCGTGCCTTGAAGGAAAAAGGACCGGATGCACCGGTGTTGGATGTCATGGAAACGAATATTCCAACCATACCGTCACGCGCCCGCCTCGAATCGGCGTTGAAATGCCTGACTGGGCCTCAGGGTAAGCCCGTGGTAGGCGTGACCGATGCCGCAGGAAGGCTCGTTGGCCTGCTCACAGCCGAGAACCTCGGCGAGATGATGCTGGTCCAGTCGGCGCGTGGAAACAGAGCGTTTGGCCCCTGGGGCCGCCGGCCCGCTCAAAAACCGGGCGAAACTTCGTAACCATAGGCGAATGGGCCGCATCGGCATTGGGTTGCCATGTCACTTTTGATCGCTAGATTGCGCCGCTTCCAAGCCACCCCCAGAGATTGATTCAACAATGTCGCTTCGCAACGTTGCCATTATCGCTCACGTCGACCACGGCAAGACCACTCTCGTGGACCGCCTACTGCAACAGTCGGGCGTTTACCGTGAGAATCAGAAGGTCACCGAGCGCGCGATGGACTCCAACGATATCGAGCGCGAGCGCGGCATCACCATTCTGGCGAAAGCAACTTCCGTGTTGTGGGAAGACACCCGCATCAACATCGTGGACACGCCGGGACACGCCGATTTCGGCGGCGAGGTAGAGCGCATTCTCAACAGGGTGGACGGCGCGCTTGTGCTCGTGGACGCCGCCGAAGGCCCGCTGCCGCAGACCAAGTTCGTTGTGTCCAAGGCGCTAAAGATGGGCCTCAAACCCATCGTCGTCATTAACAAGGTGGACCGGCCCGACTCCCGCCCTGTCGAAGTCGTCAATGAAGTGTTCGATCTGTTCGCGGCGCTAGACGCCAGCGACGAGCAGTTAGACTTTCCAATTCTTTACGGTTCGGCAAAGCAGGGCTGGATGGCGACCTCCCTCGAAGGTTCGCACGACGACGGTATGAAGCCGTTGTTCGATCTGATCGTGAAGCACGTCGCCGCGCCGGTGGTTGAAGAAGGCCCGTTCCGCCTGCTCGGAACCATCATGGAAGCTAATCCTTATCTCGGCCGCATCATTACGGGCCGCATCAGTTCCGGAAGTATCAAGCCGAACCAGCAGGTGAAAGTTCTGGAGCGCGACGGCAAGCTTGTGGAAACCGGCCGCACCACCAAGGTGCTGGCGTTCCGCGGCCTTGAGCGCGTTCCGGTCGAGGAAGCCGAAGCCGGTGACATCGTTGCGATCGCGGGCCTGCCGAATGCCATGGTCGCCCAAACGATCTGCGATCCCGCCGTAGAAACGCCGATCCAGGCGCAACCGATCGATCCGCCCACCCTCGCCATGACCTTCCGGGTCAACGACTCCCCGCTCGCCGGCACCGAAGGCGACAAGGTCACGAGCCGCATGATCCGCGACCGCCTGCTGCG
>CAZUJE010000199.1:0-3263 GCA_964620215.1 uncultured Hyphomicrobiales bacterium | reverse complement strand
ATGTCAGGCCGACGAATTGCGGCAGGATCGTCGAGCGGCGGCTCCAGATCTTGATGACTTCGGAACGGCTCGCTGAACGAGCGGCGTCCGCCTTCTTCAGAAGATGGCCATCGACAAACGGGCCTTTCCATACAGAGCGCGTCATAATCCTGTTCCTTAGCTCGTCTTCTTGCGGGCATGGCGGCTCGCGAGAATGAAGCGCTGCGTGCGCTTGTTCTTGCGGGTCTTCTTGCCCTTGGTCGGGAAGCCCCACGGCGACACCGGATGACGGCCGCCGGAGGTGCGGCCTTCGCCGCCACCGTGCGGATGGTCCACGGGGTTCATCGTGACGCCGCGATTGTGGGGACGCTTGCCCTTCCAGACATTGCGGCCGGCCTTGCCGATGGAAATGTTCATGTGGTCCGGGTTCGACACGGCACCGACAGTTGCGAAACAGCGGCCGTTGATCAGGCGCTGCTCGCCCGAATTCAGGCGGACAATGCAGTAGCCCTGGTCGCGGCCGACGATCTGCGCGTAGGTGCCGGCGGAACGGGCGAGTTGGCCGCCCTTGCCGATCTTCAATTCGACATTGTGAACGATGGTGCCGACCGGAATGTTTTCCAGCGGCATCGCGTTGCCCGGCTTCACGTCGGCGGTTTCGCCCGCGATGACACTGTCACCGGCGGCAAGACGCTGCGGCGCGAGGATATAGGCAAGCGTGCCGTCCGAATATTTCACCAGCGCCAGGAACGCGGTGCGGTTCGGATCGTACTCAAGGCGTTCAACCGTCGCCGGCATGTCGCGCTTGGCGCGCTTGAAATCGACCGTGCGCAGCGCGCGCTTGTGACCGCCGCCGCGGAAACGGACCGTGATGCGGCCATGGGTGTTGCGGCCGCCGGTGCTGCTCTTGCCCACGGTGAGCGCCTTGACCGGCTTGCCCTTCCACAGATCGCTGCGATCCACGAGCACGAGCTGGCGGAGGCTTGGCGTAATCGGTTTGTATGTTTTAAGCGCCATTGTTCCCTACTCCGCTCACAGACCCGTCGTGACGTCGATCGAGTGGCCCTCTTCGAGGGTCACGATCGCTTTTTTCACGTCGCTCTTCAGTCCACGCTTGCCGCGGAAGAATTTAACCTTGCCCTTGCGAATGAGCGTGTTCACGCCCTTCACCTTCACGTTGAAAAGCTTTTCGACCGCTTCCTTGATCTGCGGCTTGGTCGCCGTCTTCGCGACCTTGAAAATCACCTGGTTGTGCTCCGACGACATCGTGGCCTTTTCGGTCACGACCGGCGAAAGGATCACGTCGTAGTGGCGCGGATCGGTGGCGGTTTTTGCTGACTTGCTCATTTCAGGCGCGCCTCCAGCGCTTCGAGCGCGGCCTTCGTGAGGACGAGCTTGTTACGGCGCATGATGTCGTAAACATTGATGCCGGCGACCGGCAGCACGTCCACATGCGGCATGTTGCGGGCGGCGAGACCGAAATTCTTGTCCATCTCCGCGCCGTCGATGATGAGCGCGCTCTGGCAGCCGAGCTTCTTGAAATTCTGCAACAGCGCCTTCGTCTTCGGCTCATTGAGCTTGGTGTCGGCGATCACGATGATCTCCGACGCTTTTGCCTTGGCCGAAAGCGCATGTCTCAGCGCGAGCGAGCGAAGCTGCTTCGGGAATCCGGTTTCATGGCTGCGCACGAGCGGGCCGAACGAACGGCCGCCGCCGCGGAACAGGTTGGCGCGGGCGGAAGAGTGACGCGCGCGGCCAGTGCCCTTCTGCGCGTACATCTTCTTGCCGGTGCGCCAGATTTCCGCACGGTTCTTCACCTTGTGCGTACCCGCCCGGCGCTTGTTGAGCTGCCAGTTGACGCAACGATTGAGAAGATCGGCGCGAACCTCGAGACCAAAAATAGCGTCCGCGAGCTTCACCGAGCCCGACTTCTTGCCGTCCAGGGAAAGGATATCGAGGTCCATTACTTCTTCCCTCCCTTCGGAGCGGTCGGCTTCTTGGCGGCACCGGCCTTGGCAGGCGCGCCCTTTGCCTTCTTGCTGGTTTTAGCTTCGCGAACTTTCTTCTCGGGCGGAGCCGGCGGCACGAACACCGGCTTCTCGGCTCCCGGCTCGCGGAATTTGCCCGGCTTCGGCGCTTCCTTCGGCAGCGGCATTTTCACCGCGTCACGCACCATGATCCAGCCACCCTTCGAACCAGGCACCGCCCCCTCGACGAGAATGAGACCGCGAACAGGATCAGTACGCACAACCTTGAGATTCTGCGTCGTCACCGTCACGTCGCCCATATGGCCGGCCATCTTCTTGTTCTTGAACACCTTGCCCGGATCCTGACGGCCGCCGGTCGAACCGTGCGAACGGTGCGAGACCGAAACGCCGTGCGAGGCGCGCAGGCCGCCGAAGTTGTGGCGCTTCATGGCGCCCGCGAAACCCTTGCCGATCGAAGTGCCGGTCACGTCAACAAACTGGCCGACCATGAAATGGTCCGCCGTCAGCGTGGCACCGACCGGAATGAAGCTGTCGGCCGGCACGCGGAATTCCGCGACCTTGGCCTTCGGCTCAACATTCTGCTTGGCGTAATGGCCGCGTTCGGCCGCGGACACGTTCTTCACCTTGCGCTTGCCGATACCGACTTGCAGCGCGGTGTAGCCATTTTTTTCCATCGTGCGGTGGCCAACGACCTGACAGTCATCGACGAGCAGCACGGTCACAGGCACATGCTCGCCGCTGTCCATGAAGACGCGGGTCATGCCGAGTTTCTGTGCGATGAGGCCGGAACGCATGTTCTTAATCCTTAGAGCTTGATCTCAACGTCCACGCCTGCGGCGAGGTCGAGTTTCATCAGTGCATCGACGGTCTGCGGCGTCGGATCGACGATGTCGAGCAAACGCTTGTGCGTGCGCATTTCGAACTGCTCACGCGACTTCTTGTCGATGTGCGGCGAGCGGTTGACCGTGAACTTCTCGATGCGCGTCGGCAGCGGAATCGGGCCGCGCACCTGCGCGCCCGTGCGCTTCGCCGTCGCCACGATCTCCTTGGTGGAGGCATCGAGGATGCGGTGGTCAAACGCCTTGAGGCGGATCCGGATATTCTGGCCGTTCATTTTCTTTTCTCACCTGTCATGGCCGGACCTAGTTCCGGCCATGCACGTCCCTGTCCTGATCCGTTACTCAATAATCTTGGCGACGACGCCGGCGCCGACGGTGCGGCCGCCTTCGCGGATGGCGAAACGCAGCTTCTCTTCCATCGCGATCGGCACAATCAGCGACACCGTCATCGATACGT
>CAZUJE010000198.1:0-3294 GCA_964620215.1 uncultured Hyphomicrobiales bacterium | reverse complement strand
CATGGTGATGATCATGATCGGTTTCTCCATCGCCTTCGGCTACATGATGGCGATCCTGCAAATTCCGGCGAAGGTGACCGAGTTCTTCGTCTCGATCTCCGACAACAAATATATGTTCCTGCTCTACATCAACATTCTGCTCTTGGTGCTTGGCACGTTCATGGATCTGGCGCCCATGCTCCTGATCTGCACGCCGATCTTCCTGCCGGTCGTGAAGGCATTCGGCATCGACCCGGTGCATTTCGGCATCATCATGATCCTCAATCTCGGTATCGGCCTGCTGACGCCGCCGGTCGGGCCGACCATGGTTGTCGGCTGCGCCATCGGAAAAGTCAGCATGGAGGCGGTGTCGCGCTCGATCCTCGTCTTCTACATCCCGATGATCATCGTACTCCTGCTGGTCACTTACATCCCCGCCCTTTCGCTTTGGCTGCCGAGTGTACTGCTGAAATAGAGTTGCAGCGCTCGCGCAAACGGCGCAAAAGTCCCGGATGAAACCTATTGTCTCCGTGATCGCCCAGGGCGCGATGGGCGCGGGCATAAGTGCTCGGCTCGTGCAAAACGGCGTGCGCGTTTTGACTTCGCTCGCGGGCCGGAGTGCCGCAAGCGTTGAGCGCGCGAAAAAAGCCGGCGTCGAGAATGTGAGCGACGCCGAAATCGCCGGCGCGGATTTTCTTCTGTCGATCGTGCCGCCGAAGGACGCGCTCGGTTTGGCGCAACGCCTCGCACCGGTTCTGATCGCTGCGAACAACAAGCCAATTTATGTGGATTGCAACGCGGTCAGTCCGCAAAGTGCCGAGGAAATCGGCGCGGCGATTGCGATGACCGGAACGCCGTTCGTGGATGGCGGCATCATCGGCGGACCGCCGCGTGAAGGTTATACGCCCGTGCTTTACGTTTCCGGCAAGGAGGCAAATCGCGCGCTGGCGCTGAACGACCACGGCCTGAATGTGAAGCTTGTCGAAGGCTCCGAGAGCGCCGCCTCCGCGCTGAAAATGTCCTACGCCGCCATTGCCAAGGGACTGACCGCGATTGGTGCTGCGTCCATTCTGGCCGCGCAGCGCGCGGGCGTCGGCGAGGCGCTGTTCAAGGAGCTTTCGCAAAGCCGTCCGGACGTGCTCGCCTATCTCACGCGCAGCGTGCCGGACATGTTTCCAAAGGCCTATCGATGGGTCGCGGAGATGGAGGAGATCGGCGACTACACCGGCAACGCGGAAGAAAAGATTTTCGACGGCATGGCGGGCTTGTATGAGCGGCTGGCGCAGGAAGACAAGAAAGCCGAAGTCGAAGCCTTGCGGAAGTTTTTCTCGCAAGCTCCGCCGAAGAAAAACTAGGCGGCACCCTTCAACCGCTCCAGCGCTTCGCGGATTTTTGCACCGCGTTCTTCGGCCTCGGAGCGGCGCTCGCGCTGTTCGTCGATGACTTCCTCCGGAGCCTTGGCGACAAATTCCTTGTTTTCGAGCTTCTTGTCGATGCGGCCGATGTCGTCGGCGACTTTTGCCAGTTCCTTTTCAAGGCGCGACTTCTCGGCGACTAGATCGATGACCCCTTTAAGCGGCAACGCCGCGACTTCGCCGCGCACCAGCAACTGCACGCTGCCCGCGGGCGGCGCGTCGATGAAGGAAATATCCGAAAGCCGCGCGAGGCGCTTCAGCGCGTCGTCCCAGCGCCCTGCCCGTTCTTTGGTTTCCTTGCCTGTGACCAGCGCTAGCGGAATCCGGCTGCCGGCCGGCACGTTCATTTCGGAGCGAACTGAACGGATCGCGGACACAAGATCGACCAGCCAGCCGATTTCGTTCTCGGCTTTTTCGTTGTGCAGGCCGGACAGTTTCGGCCATTCCGAAAGCGCAAGCATATTCTCGCGCTTCGGTCCCGTCTCGCCAGTCACCCGCCAGAGTTCTTCCGTGAGAAACGGCATGAAGGGATGAAGGAGTTTCAGGATTTCATCCAAAACAAAACAGGTTGTCGCGCGGGTTTCGTCCTTCGCGGCGCCATCGGGGCCGGTGAGCGCCGGTTTCGCCAACTCGATGTACCAGTCGCAATAGACGCTCCAGACGAAACGATAGGCGGCGTTGGCGGCGTCGTTGAATTTGTAAGCTTCAATCGCGGATGTGATTTCGCCGAGCGCCTTTTCGGTCTCGGCCAGAATCCATTTGTTCAATGTTTCTTTCACGGATTTCGGATCGAACCCGGCGACGCGGAACGCACCATTGAATTCGCCGAAACGCGCGGCGTTCCAGAGCTTGGTCGCGAAGTTGCGGTTGCCCTCCACGCGCTGCATCGACAGCTTGATGTCGCGGCCCTGCGCCGCCATCGAAGCCAGCGTGAAGCGCAAGGCGTCCGCGCCAAGCTCGTCGATGATCGAAAGCGGATCGATCACGTTGCCCTTGGATTTGGACATCTTCGCGCCCTTCTCGTCGCGGACGAGGGCGTGGATGTAAACCTTGTGGAACGGCACTTCGCGCATGAAATGCAGGCCCATCATCATCATGCGGGCGACCCAGAAGAAGATGATGTCGAAGCCGGTGACCAAAACACTCGTCGGATAGAAGCGTTTCACTTCCGGCGTCTGCTCGGGCCAGCCGAGCGTGGAGAAGGGCCAGAGGGCCGACGAGAACCAGGTGTCGAGCACGTCTTCGTCGCGTTTCAGAGGCTCATCCTTGCCGTAATGTTTCTTCGCTTCGGCTTTTGCCTCGGTTTCGTCATGCGCGACGAAAAACTTTCCGTCGGGTCCAAACCACGCCGGAATCTGGTGCCCCCACCAAAGCTGGCGGGAAATATTCCAGGGCTGGATATTTACCATCCAACCGAAATAGGTTTTCTCCCAGTTCCTCGGGACAAAAACCGTGCGGCCGTCCTTAACCGCTTTCATCGCTTCGACAGCAAGCTTCTTCGCGTCCACATACCACTGGTCGGTGAGATACGGCTCGACCACGACGCCGGAGCGAGCGCCGTGCGGCACCTGATGGGTGTGCGGCTCGATTTTCTCGACCAGACCAAGTGACGCGAGATCGGCGACGATTTTCGCGCGGGCAGCGAAACGATCCATGCCGCGATATTGTTCCGGCACATCGCTATTGAGCCGCGCCTCAGCGTCGAAAATATTGATGAGTTCGCGCTTGTGCCGCTTGCCAACCTCGAAGTCATTAAAGTCATGCGCGGGCGTGATCTTGACCGCACCCGTGCCTTTTTCCTTGTCGGAATATTCGTCGCCCACAATTGGAATCTCGCGGCCGACCAGCGGCAGCACAACGGAAGCATTCGCTTTCAGCAGCGCGGTGTAACGCTCATCCT
>CAZUJE010000197.1:0-3336 GCA_964620215.1 uncultured Hyphomicrobiales bacterium | reverse complement strand
TTTGCAGGGCGGCCCGCTGATGCATGTGATCGCGGCCAAGGCGGTTGCGTTCGGCGAGGCGCTGCGTCCGGATTTCAAATCCTACGCAAAGGCCATTGTCGAAAACGCCAAGGCGCTCGCGGAAAATTTGAAGAGCCACGGCTTTGCCATCACGTCGGGCGGCACCGACACGCATCTGATGCTGGTCGATCTCAGGCCGAAACATCTCACCGGCAAGATTTCCGAACTGGCGCTCGGCCGCGCCCGCATTACCTGCAACAAGAACGGCATTCCGTTCGATCCGGAAAAGCCGACCGTGACTTCGGGCATTCGTCTCGGCACCCCGGCCTGCACCACGCGGGGATTTGGGGTCAAGGAATTTCAGGAAGTCGGCAATTACATCGCCGAAGTGCTGAATGTGCTGTCGCAGAAAAAAACGGAAGAAGACGCGCTCGTCGAGGAAAGCGTGCGCAACAAAGTGGGGAAACTGCTCGAGCGTTTTCCGATCTATCAGTAGCGCGCGGGGGCGCGGGGAGAGTTTGGTATGCGTTGTCCATATTGCGGCAGCATCGATACGCAGGTGAAGGATTCCCGGCCCACGGAGGATTCCTCCGTCATTCGCCGCCGCCGGGTCTGCCCAAACTGCAACGAGCGTTTCACCACCTTCGAGCGCGTGCAGTTGCGCGAAATCACCGTGCTGAAGCGCAGCGGACGCCGCACCCCGTTTGACCGGGATAAGTTGATGCGTTCGGTGCAAATATCCTTGCGCAAGCGCCCCGTGGATACCGAGCGCGTCGAGCGCATGGTCTCCGGCATCGTGCGCAAGCTGGAATCCATGGGCGAAAACGAAATCGCATCCTCGGTCATCGGCGAACTGGTGATGGAGGAATTGAAGCAGCTCGATGACGTGGCTTACGTCCGCTTCGCCTCCGTTTACCGGAATTTCCGCGAGCGCAAGGATTTCGAGCGCGTGCTCGCCGATCTTGTGCCGGACAGCGGCAAGAGTTCCGGCTCGTAATGAGCGTGCCTGTCCGCGCCGCTAAAGCGCCCGTTGTCGATGAAGCGGAAGATCGGCGGTTCATGGCCGCGGCGCTTTCCATTGGCCGCCGCAATCTCGGACAGACCTATCCGAACCCCGCCGTCGGCGCGATCATCGTGCGGCAAGAAGAAGATGGCCTTGTGGTTGTCGGACGCGGCTACACCGCGCGCGGCGGCCGTCCGCACGCGGAAACCGAAGCGCTGAAGGCGGCGGGCGAGGCGGCACGCGGCGCCACCATGTATGTGACGCTCGAGCCCTGCGCGCATCTCAGCAAGACGCCGCCCTGCGCCGATGCCATCGTGAACAGCGGCATCGCGCGCTGTGTCGTGGCGCTGGAAGACCCGAACCCGGAAGTGATGGGCAAGGGCATCGCGCGCATGGAGACCGCCGGGATCGCGGTCACGGCGGGGATCAGCGCCGGGGACGCGCGCGTGGTTCATGCCGGACACATCCGCCGCATTCTCAGCGGCCGGCCGCATGTCATTCTGAAGATCGCGGTTTCCGCCGACGGAAAAACCGGCCTCAAGGGAAGAAAACCCGCGCGGATTTCCTGCGATGCATCCATGGCCGAGGCGCATATGCTGCGCGCGACGTCCGATGCAATTCTCGTCGGCAGCGGCACAGTGATCGCCGACGACCCGCAACTGAATTGCCGCCTGCCGGGCATGGCCGACCGCTCTCCCGTCCGCGTGGTTCTCGACGGCAAACTGCAAACGCCGCTCGGATCGAAACTCGTCAGGACCGCGAAGGAAATTCCGGTCTGGCTGATTGCCTGCGACAACGCATCGGCTGACGCCGAGAAAAAACTGAAGGCGGCGGGCGTGGAAGTGATCCGCGTGAAATCGGACAATGGCCGCGTCAATCTGCAAGCCGCGTTTCAGGCGCTGGGCGCGCGCGGCATCACGCGAATTCTGGTGGAGGGCGGCCCGATCCTGTCGGCGGCTTTGATCCAGGCCGATCTCGTGGACGAGGCCATCATCGTGCGCTCGCCGAATGCGCTCGGCAAGGACGCGATCAACGCACTCGAAGGGTTGCCGCTGGAAGCATTGTCAGACTCGCCGAAACTGAAAATCATCGAGCGCCGCATGGCGGGCATGGACAGCCTGATGCATCTGTTCCGGAGTGCCTAGATGTTCACCGGCATTGTCAGCGACGTGGGCACGATCGTTTCCGAAAGCGCCAAGGGCGGAGTGAAACGGTTTCGTATCGCCTGCAAATACCCGGCGAAATCGATTGCGCTCGGCGCTTCCATTTCCCTCGATGGAATCTGCCTCACGGCGGTCGCGAAAAAAGCGGTCGGCAGGGGAAGCTGGTTCGAGGTTGAAGTAGGGAAGGAAACGCTTGCCCTCACCACCGCCTGTCACTGGATGAAGGGCAGGAAGCTCAACCTGGAGCGCGCATTGAAAATGGGCGAGGAACTGGGCGGCCATTTTGTCAGTGGCCATATCGATGGTGTCGCCAAGGTGCAGTCCCGCCACGACATCGGCGAGACCGCGCAGATCAATCTTCGCGCACCGATCGAGCTAGCGCGCTTCATCGCGCAAAAGGGCTCCGTGACGCTCGATGGAATATCGCTGACCGTGAATGAAGTTCACGGGCCGAATTTCAGCGTCTTCGTCATTCCGCATACTTTGAAGTCCACCCACTGGAACAGCCTGCGCGCGGGTGATCGCGTCAATCTGGAAGTGGACTTGCTCGCCCGCTATACGGCGCGGCTTGCGGATGCGGGCACATCGCAGTAATCCGGGGCATGAACCAGCCCGCCAAATCGCGCCACATCGAAGAAACGCCGATCCTCGGCGCGCGCGTGCTGCTGATCGAGGCGCGCTTTCACGATGCCATCGCGGATGAGCTGGCGGCGGGCGCGCTCGACCGGCTGGAAGCGGCGCGGGTGAAGGTGGAGCCGATCCGCGTGCCGGGCGCGCTGGAAATTGCGATTGCCGCGGCCATTCGTCTGGAGGCCGCCGCCGAGGCGGGGATGCCGTTCGATGGCGTGGTGGCGCTCGGCTGCGTCATTCGCGGCGAGACGGAACATTTTGAAATCGTCTCGCATCAGTCCGCCCGCGCGCTGATGGACCTCGCGGTCCAGCGCCGCATCGCGCTCGGCAACGGCATTCTCACCGTCGATACCGAGGAGCAGGCCTGGGCGCGGGCGCGGCGCACCGAGGGTAATGCGGGCGGTGCGGCGGCGTCGGCGGCACTCGCTTTAATTCGTATCGCGCGCGCCACGCATCGCGCATAATAGAGCATGAGCAGCCAGAAACTCATCAAGCGCAGCGCGGCCCGTCTTGCCGCCGTGCAGGCGCTGTATCAGATGG
>CAZUJE010000196.1:1196-3348 GCA_964620215.1 uncultured Hyphomicrobiales bacterium | reverse complement strand
TACAGCCACGCCGGCGACCTCGCCACCATCGGCCGCAAGTCGGCGGTGGTCAGTCTGCCGTATCTCACCTTGAAGGGTTTTATCGGCTGGCTGTTCTGGTGCGTGGCGCATATTTATTTCCTGATCGGCATCAGGAATCGCTTCGTGGTCGCGATCAGCTGGCTCATGGCCTATTTCACCGGCAAGCGCGGCGCGCGGCTGATCACGCGCGATGAGCGCATCAATTAACTGCATGCAAATTAATCCCTCCCCCTGAAAGGGGGAGGGTGGCGAACGAAGTGAGCCGGGTGGGGGTCGTTCACTGCGATCACCGCAAGACCCCCACCCGCCTGTCTCGCTTTGCTTCGACAGGCTGCCCTCCCCCTTTCAGGGGAGGGATATTTTTTCGCATGAAAAAATTTAACCCAGCACAACGACGCGCGTTCGCAGCGTAAAGGTCCGGCGGCGGCCGATGCGCCACAAAAACCGCCGGCGCGCGTCCTTCACCGGCTCATGGCCGCCAAGCTGCTCATATAATTTTTTCGAGAGCAGAAGCCCCTGCTCCGGTCGCGGCGTGCCGAGCAAGGTCTGATCCAGCGAAGCAAGCGTCTCGCGGAAACGCGCGCCGAAGCCGAAGCCATCGACCGCGAGCGTAAACACCGCCGCGCGATTCATCGCCTGCCCGCTGCGTTCGGCGCTGTCCATGAAAGCCCCAACCTCGCGCTGCCAGCCTTCATCAAGAACCGCGCCCGGATCGAGAAACAGAAGCCAGTCGCCACGGCTTTTGGCGGCGCCCGCTTTCAGCCGCTCGCCCTCGCCCGCCGGGCCTCGCAGAAAAACACAGCCGGCGGCGTCGGAAATCTTCCCGGTGCCATCGGTGGAGCCGCCGTCGACGAGCACCACCTCGCGCACGATTTCCGCCGCCGAACCCGGCACCAGGGCGGACAGGGTTGGGACCAGCAAAAGCTCGGAATTATTGGTGGGGATAAGGACGGAGATCATTGGAACCGCAATAAGTTGTAATCGTTCTGTCAGAACCCCACATCATCTTGGGGTCAGGGAGCTGGAATTTTGTTCTTGTTATGTTCTTATTTCCCCGTTAGGGTCATTTCATGGACCAGAGACTGGACGAACCCGCCTACGAAAACCACGGCTTCGAGGAAGAAGCTAGCGACGGAATCCTGAATTCCGCGGTCGATTCCGAGCGCCGCCGGGGCCGTGGCGCCAAGTCCAATTCGTCCGGCCGCTTTGAGCCGCAAGCCAAGGTCGTGTTCGACGACGGCTGGCAAAGCCTGGAAGAACTGCCCCCTTTCAAGACGGTGGTGACCGAGGAGAAGGCGCGGAAAATCATCACGCGCAACGACTCCCCCGACATCGGTTTCGACCGCTCGATCAATCCCTATCGAGGCTGCGAGCACGGCTGCATTTACTGCTTTGCGCGTCCGACCCATGCCTATCAGGGGCTTTCGCCCGGTCTCGATTTCGAAAGCAAGCTGTTCGTGAAACCGGACGCGCATGAATTGCTGGCGAAGGAACTGGCCGCTCCCGGCTACCAGTGCAAGATGATCGCGATGGGGACAAATACCGACCCCTATCAGCCGATCGAGCGGCAGTGGAAAGTCACGCGGCGAATTCTGGAAGTGCTGCGCGAAGCCAACCATCCGGTCGGCATTGTCACGAAATCCGCGCTGGTGATGCGCGACATGGACATTCTTTCGGACATGGCGGCGAAGGGGCTGGCGAAGGTGGCGCTTTCGATCACCACGCTCGACCCGCAGCTTGCGCGCGCGATGGAGCCGCGCGCCTCGACGCCGCCCAAGCGGCTACAGGCGATCCGTGCGCTGGCGCAGGCCGGCGTGCCCGCCGCCGTGATGGTGGCGCCGATCATTCCGGCGCTGAACGATCCTGAAATCGAACGCATTCTCGACTCCGCCGCCGACGCCGGCGCGACCGAAGCCGGTTACGTGATGCTGCGGATGCCGCTCGAAATCAAAGACCTGTTCCGCGAATGGCTGCGCGAGCATTTCCCCGACAAATACCGCCACGTGATCGCGCTGGTGCGCGACCTGCATGGCGGCAAGGATTACGACGCGACCTGGGGCAAACGGCAGACCGGCAATGGGCCTTATGCCTGGTCGATCGGGCGGCGCTTCGAGCTTGCCTGCCGCAGGCT
>CAZUJE010000196.1:0-1096 GCA_964620215.1 uncultured Hyphomicrobiales bacterium | reverse complement strand
GCCGCGACGCTCGCATTCAATGTAAACAGCGAAGCTGAAGTGGACCAGGCGCTGGAAACCGCGGGCAAGGCCGGCGGTAAAATCCTCAAGCCTGGATATAAGGTTTTCTGGGGCGGCTATATCGGCTATTTCGCCGATCCCGACGGTCATGTCTGGGAAGTCGCGCACAATCCGCAGGCCAAATACGACGGCCGCGGCCTGATGGTTCTGCCCGACTGACTAGCCCGGCTGTTGCTGGGCGTCCTGCTCTTCCTTCCAGAGCGGGCTGATCATCACTCCGAACAGGAGCAGGAAGGCGGTGGCGACCCCGAGCAGGTACCACTGATACACTTCCGGCAGCGAGCGGGAGACCAGCACGAAGACGAGCGTGATCCCGAGCGCGAGGCAGGAAAGGCGCATGTTTCTTTGGGTGCGGGCTTCGTTTTGCATGGTGCGGACATCCGTTGTCATGCCGCCAGTGTGCCGCGCGCGTTTAAACCGGCAATGAATTGTTAGTGTCCTACATCGGGAATTCCATAACGATTGATTAAGGTTAGCCTTTACCCCGCCTTTACCCGTGACGGGCCAGTATCCGCTGCATCAGTTTTGTTGCGTAAAGCGTATCCCGGTATTGCGTCATGGAAGTTGTGCGTATCGGGGCGCCCTCGCGGGCGCCCCGTTTATCCGAAGACTCCGCGGAACTTGACCGCGTGATTGTCGGCGATTGCGTCGCCGAGCTGGAAAAACTCCCCGCCAATTCGGTCGATCTCGTCTTCGCCGACCCGCCTTATAATCTGCAATTACAGAACGACCTGAAGCGCCCCGACGACAGCCTCGTCGATGCGGTCAACGACCACTGGGACCAGTTCGAGAGCTTCAAGGTCTATGACGATTTCACCCGCGCATGGCTTTCCGCCACGCGCCGCGTGATGAAGCCGACGGCGACGCTGTGGGTGATCGGCTCCTATCACAACATTTTCCGCGTCGGCACTGTTTTGCAGGATCTCGGCTACTGGATCTTGAACGACATCGTGTGGCGGAAAACCAACCCGATGCCGAATTTCCGCGGCCGCCGTTTCACCAATGCGCATGAAACGATGATCTGGGCCGCGCGCGA
>CAZUJE010000195.1:0-3383 GCA_964620215.1 uncultured Hyphomicrobiales bacterium | reverse complement strand
CGCCTTGGCAGCCGCGTCAACTTCTTTTCGCCGGCGTAATCCAGAATCGACATGCGTGGCCGCTGCACGATGTCCGCAACTGGCAGCAGCCGCTCGATGATGGGCCGCATCGTGCCGGCGCCAAGGATCAGTGTCTCCTCGCGGCCGCGAATGTTCAGCATGCGGTCGGTGAACACATGGCCGCGCTCGAAATCGGCCGCGAGTTGCACCTCGTCGATCGCCGCGAAGGCGACATCGAGATCGCGCGGCATCGCCTCCACGGTGGAAACCCAGAAACGCGGGTGGGCCGGCTTGATGCGCTCTTCACCCGTGATGAGCGCGACTTCCTTCACGCCGACGCGCTCGACGCAGCGGTTATAGACTTCGCGCGCGAGCAGCCGCAGCGGCAGGCCGATTACCCCGCTCGAATGCGCGAGCATACGCTCGATGGCGAGATGGGTTTTACCGGTGTTGGTCGGGCCGAGAACCGCGGTGACGCCGCGTTCGCGCGCGCGCGATGGGGCAGGCCCGGTGGACGGAGAGAGCAGGGACGTACGCACTGGAGGTATCAGTACACTTTCTGTCCCAAATTGCGACGGTTGCGCGAAGCTGCCGCGGATATTGGAAAGGTTTGGAACGTGCTGGGAACGAATCGCGCCCGAATCGGTGTTGGAGTGAATTTCAGTTTTCGTTCCCGGCTAGATGTGGGGCCGATCATCGGGATTGCTACGAACCGTATGCCGCAGGACTGCAATCTGTCATGGAAATCTCACATCCTGTTAACGAATGCAGGCCGCGCCCGATTACGAGGGCGGATTATTTCCCAGCTTCCTTGCCGTTGCTGAATTGGGTCGCCTGCACGGTGAGCGTTCCGAGCGCACTTGCGATCGTCACCTTGGCGGGGACCAGCACGCGCGTATCGCCGATCGGCGCCAGCCAGACCAGAATGTTCTGGTCGCCCGGATTTTTGGTCTTGCTTTGCCGGTGTCCGGCGACCGCGACATAATTGACCTTGCAGACAGCAACCGGGCCGGAGACTCCCTTGATGTCCTTCAATTGCTCAGTGCGGTCGAAGCTGAGAACCAGATTGTAGCGGATGCGCCCGTCGAAGATGGGCAGCGTCCTGTTGCAGGCTTCCGGTCCCGAAATGCTGCCATTGCCCGGAACAGGCATCAGCGCTGCGCTCATCGGATCAAGGATATTCTTCAGGTGCTCGTCCTTAACCTGCACCCGGTCCTTGCTGGTCGATGTGCGTGGCGGAAGCACGGTCGCTTCCTTCACATTCCCATTGCTCATCGAAAGACGGATGTCTTCCCAGCGGTCGCCGCTTTCCGAAGTGGTTGTGAAGGTGGCGGGCGACAATTTGCCGTTTGCGAAACGGCCGCGCGATGACGCGGTGCCTTTGCCCGGCGTCAGGATTTTCAGCACGCCGGTGACGGCCCCGCTGCCGGAAGCGGAATAGCCGTCGTTGTTGACTTCAACAACGAGCGCGCCCTGGCCGACGGGAATGCCGGTGAAGGAAACCGTATAACGGATATCAACCTTGCCCTCGGCCGCGATCACTGCCGTTGCGGCTGAAGCCGCGAGCAGGACGAAGAAAACGAGAGAGCGAGGGGCCATGCCGTCTGTCCTTGCGCCACGCCGCGGATTCATCCGCGCGAAGCAGCCTAGAATCAACATACTACGGAAATAACGCGATTTATTGCCCGCTGGTCAAAAAGCGCGATGCGGGGGTATTTTGCCGGAAGCCGCCGGGAACCTTGTCCTTGACGCTGGCGCGGCGCCTTACTAAGAACTGCCAACTCTCGAACATTCCCGTGAGCGCAGCGGTTCCGGACCCGGCGGCTTGCGGCTTTACAAAGGATCAAGACGATGTCGCGCCGTTGCGAATTGACCGGCAAAGGGGTTCTGGTCGGCCACAAGGTCAGCCATTCCAATATCAAGACCAAGCGCCGGTTTCTCCCGAACCTTTGCAACGTGACGCTGCAAAGCGATGCGCTGAAGCGCAGTGTACGTCTTCGTATCAGCACCAACGCGCTGAAGTCGGTGGATCACCGCGGTGGGCTGGATGCGTTCTTGATGAAGGCGCGCGACACCGAGCTTTCGCCGCGCGTCCGTGATCTGAAGAAGAAGATCAAAGCCGCCGCAGCGGGTTGATTTTTCCGAGCACGATCTTTTCCGAAAACCGGTTCCCACTTTTCGGGATCGTGCTCTATTCGACTATCGCGAAGCGCAGCAGGATTGTCCGCTGCAACAGCGTGTTGAAGTTATCATCCGACATCACGGTCAGGATCGTCTCGCCCGCCGCGTTCCGGTGGGCGCTGATCGCTTCCATATTGTCGATCTCATAGCCGCCGTCGGCGGTTAACAGGATTTCACCTTCGACCCGTGCGCCGGGCTTGATCTCCTTCAGCGATACGCGGCGGATGCGCATGGCGACGCCTCGCATCAGAGAAAAATGCCGCTCCAGCACGATCAGATGACCGCCGGGCGTGATCGTGGCATCGGTCACGTCGAAATCGTCGCTGCGCTTGATGAAAAACGCTCCAGGCTGCGGTCCGCCGATCAGGAAAGCCGGATTGTCATCTGACTTGGTTGGCCCCTGCTCGCCCAAGGCAATCAGTGTTCCGGCCAGCGGCATTCCCGGCGGGACAAAGGCGAGGCCTTCCAGCCCGCCGTTGAATGAAAGTTTTTTCACGCCGGCCGGAACGGGAATCGACTCCGCGCGTGCAAGCGGGCCGCTCTTTCCGAAATTGAAGCGGAGGATTTCGTTCACCCGTTCAACGCCGACGAAAAGTGTTTCGCCATCGCGGGCGAGCGATTCCGTGTCATATCGGCGGCCTTCGCCGGCGGCTTTCCCATCGGGTGCGATCACCGGCGCGATCTCTGCCTTGACGAGCCCAGTTGGCCGGTCGCCTTCGGACAGGATGTTGCCGGTGAGCCAGAAACCGCGATCGGTGATCGCGACAAAACGGCTTCCGTCCGGATCGATGACAAGTCCGGAGATGCCGCCGAAATTCCGGTTCGTTGAAGTGAGCGTCAGCCCGCCGCGATATTCCAGTTTTCCGAAACGCTTGCGATCGGGTTGCCGCGCCTCGAATGATTCAATCGGCGTGGACTTGATCTCGATCTGCAACGGGCCGGGCGTGGCGGTTTCCGCTTGTAGCGCGGAAATGTTCGCGGCAAGCGCCAGCGCGGCGGCGGCGCTTGCCGCTGCAATCCGAAAAGAATGATTCATTGAAGCCTGCGTCTACCGCCACGGACAGGAGCTGGATTGACCGGCTCGTCGAACAACTCCGCGAGTTTGTCCGTCATCGCGCCGCCCAGCTCTTCGGCATCCACGATCGTTACCGCGCGGCGATAGTAGCGCGTGACGTCATGGCCGATGCCGATGGCGATCAGTT
>CAZUJE010000194.1:0-3404 GCA_964620215.1 uncultured Hyphomicrobiales bacterium | reverse complement strand
TGCGGCGCATGGAAAAGGTCACCGGCCGCTCCGACGACATGATGATCGTGCGCGGAGTGAATGTGTTTCCGACCCAGATCGAGGAACAGTTACTGCGCTGTGCGGGACTAAGCCCGCATTATCAGATCGAGCTTCGACGGGACGAACGGCTGGATGTGATGCGGTTGCTGGTCGAGGCGCGGCCCGAACATGCGGGCGAGGCCGAGCGAAAGGGGCAGGCGAAGCTTCTCGCCGCCAATATCCGCAACAATATCGGCATTGGTGTTGAAGTGGACGTGGCCGACCCCGGCAAAATCGAACGCTCCGCGGGCAAGGCGAAGCGCATCGTCGATCTGCGGCCTAAGGGCTGAGCACGCGCCTCAATCGCGCTGTTTTCCTCACCTAATTGCCATCCATGGCGGCTCAAATCGCCTGTTCACGACTTCGTGAGCGACCCAAGGATTAGCCCGCGGAGGGCGTCCTAAGGGCGTGAAGTTCATCGGGGAGCAGTTTGAGGGATCTCGTCGAACCGGATTTGGTCGGGCGGGCGGCGGGGGGCAATCCAGATGCCTTCGCCGCGCTGATCCGCGCCCATTACGACGTGATCTACAAAATGGCCTGGCGCTGGCTGGGCACCCGCGAGGACGCCGAAGATGTCGCGCAGGAAGTGTGCATCAAGCTCGGCCGCGCGATCCGCGGTTTTCGCGGCGACGCAGAGTTTTCCACCTGGCTTTACCGGCTCACCTACAACGCGACGCTGGATTTCATGCGCGCGCGCAAGCGTTCGCGCCGCAATCACGAGCCGGAAGTGGTTGTGCTGTTCAAGGATCGAACCGGGGATTCCCCGGAAGCAAACGTCCTGGGGGGCGAACTATGGGAGGAAGTAAGAAACCTCCCAGCGCAGCAGCGCGATGCCGTGCTGCTCGTTTACGCGGAGGACATGACGCACGCTGACGCGGCCGAAATCATGGGATGCAACGAGAAAACGGTCTCCTGGCATCTGCATGAAGCAAGAAAACGGCTGAAGACGCGACTGCAAGAAGTGGGCTGAGCCATGACTGACGATGACCTGAAGATTCTGAAAGACTTGCCGGTGCCGGAACCGAGTTCGAGTGCGAAATCGGGCGCGCTGGAATCATCCGTGCAAGCTTTTGCCCAAGGAAATTTCCGCCATGCACGTCGGAGAGGCACATCCTCTCATGAGCGGAGAATTCCGATGATGCGTTCGATCCCCAAAATGGCGATCGCGGCAACGCTTTTGGTTTGCGCCATCGGCGTGCCGGCGACGGTCCATTACATGCAGAATTACGGCAGCCAGATTTATCAGCCAAAGCTTGCTGACAGTTCTGGTGCGCCAAAGATTGTCGAAAACAAACAGGCGGCGGCAAAAGCCGTCGAGCGTGGAGATCAATTCCCCGCACCGCGTCCGGTGCAGACCTTGCCGGCCGCTCCGGCTTCGCCGCCGCCATTGGGCCAGCAGCAGACTGCGGCTGCCGTCGCGGGCGGCAAGGCCGAGCCGCAGGAAAAGCGGGCGAAGACGGTTACGACAGCGGCTGCGCCGGTCGCGCCAGGTTCTCAAGCTGCGCAAAGCTACCAGAGCGCTTTGAGCATGCGCAACGATCCGTCAGGCGTACTCGCGCAGCGTGTCCGGCCAGGTGACAACATGATCGTTCACTACAGTGGCAACGATCAGGTTATAGCCCGCGAGCCACAGCAGGGCCGTGACCAGTTCGCGGAATTCAAGAGCAATCCGGTCAAGAGTGTTTCCACCGATCCGGTTTCGACTTTCTCGGTGGACGTGGACACTGCGTCCTACTCGTTCGTTCGCCGGGCAATCAATGCGGGCCAGTTGCCGCAGAAAAACGCGGTGCGGGTGGAGGAGCTGATTAATTACTTCTCCTACAATTATCCGCTGCCGAAGGATCGCAGCGCGCCGTTCCAGCCGACGCTCACACTGATGCAGTCGCCGTGGAATCCGGCGAACCAGCTCCTGCATATCGCGATCAAGGGTTATGACGTGGTGCCTGCACAGCGCCCGCGCGCGAACCTCGTATTCCTGATCGACACGTCAGGTTCGATGCAGCCCGAGGACCGGCTCCCGCTTCTGAAAACTTCCTTCAAGATGCTGGTCGATACGCTGAAGAGCGATGACACCATCGGTATCGTCACTTACGCCGGTAACGCGAGTGCAGCTCTGGAGCCGACCAAGGTTTCGGAGAAGGGCAAGATTCTCGCCGCCATCGAGAAACTGAACGCGGGCGGCTCCACCGCCGGAGCGGGCGGGATCACCGAAGCCTATCGCATGGCGGAAGCCGCGTTCGACAAGGCCGCCGTGAACCGCATTATTCTTGGCACCGATGGCGACTTCAATGTCGGCATCACCAACCGGGAAGAACTGAAGAGCTTCATCGAGCGGAAGCGCCAGTCCGGCATTTTCCTTTCGATCCTCGGCGTCGGGCGCGGCAATTACAATGACGCGCTGATGCAGGCGCTCGCCCAGAACGGCAACGGCACGGCGGCCTATATCGACACGCTCAACGAGGCGCGGAAAGTGCTCTCGGATGAATCGTCATCGATGCTGTTCCCGATCGCCAAGGACGTGAAAATCCAGGTCAAGTCCAATCCGTCCTCGGTCAGTGAATATCGCCTGATCAGATATGAAACCCGCGCGCTTAAGCGCGAGGATTTCAACAACGACAAGGTGGATGCAGGCGAGATTGGCTCTGGCCACGCGGTGACGGCGATCTATGAACTGACGCCGGTTGGCGCGCCGAAAACCGTGGATGACCTGCGCTACGGCCAGAAGCCTGTTTCCGCGAAGCCGGACGACAAGGGCGCTGCGGAAATGGCCTATGTGAAGATCCGCTACAAGCTGCCGGCCGAGGACGAAAGCAAGCTGATCCAGATGCCGGTCAAGACCGGCGGCCTGACGAACCTTGATAAGGCTTCGACTGAGGTTCGTTTCTCCACGGCGGTCGCTGCCTACGGTCAGTTGTTGCGTGGCGAGCCCCATCTCAAGAGCTTCGGCTACGACGATGTCATCAAGCTCGCGAATGGCGCGAAGGGCGATGACCAGTTCGGCTATCGCACTGAGTTCGTCAATCTCGCGCGGCTGACGAAGCTCATTAAACCTTGAAACTGATGCGTAAAATAAAAACGGGGCGGTGAAGCGCCCCGTTTTTTATTGGATGCGATCCGGTCAACCGCGCGGCTGCGGGACGATGCGGATATACGGCTTCGGCGATTTCCAGCCGTTCGGATAAATCTTCTTCGCGTCATCGTCTGACACGGAACCGGCGATGATGACATCCTCGCCGTTCTTCCAGTTCGCGGGCGTCGCCACCTTGTGCTTCGCCGTGAGCTGGAGGCTGTCGATCACGCGCAACACCTCGTCGAAGTTGCGGCCCGTGGCCATCGGGTAGGCG
>CAZUJE010000193.1:0-3435 GCA_964620215.1 uncultured Hyphomicrobiales bacterium | reverse complement strand
GTCAGCAGCAGCTGATGGACCGCGGCGGCCGTCTGTCGCGCTTCCAGAAGAAGTTTGCCGGCATCATCAAGGAAGGCGGCGAGAAGCCTGCCGCGCCGGTGGAAGCCAAGGGCAAGAAAAAGTAATCAGCCCGATCTTCAGTATAAAAAAAGCCCCGCAAATTTGCGGGGCTTTTTCATTGATTGAATTGGCTTAGCGGTCGCCGAAGGCGGCGCGCAGCAAACCGATCTGGTGCTCGACCGGATTGGAGCTTTCTTTCGGAGCAGTCATCTTGCCCTTGTAGAGCAGCCCATCGAGCCGCAACACGCGCTCATGCAGGAAGCGCGACTGGTCGATCAATGCGCGCAGACGGAACGGCAGGGCGCTGAAGGATTCTTCGTGCGGCGCTTCATAGCTGGAAAGTTTCACCTTGGTCTTTTCCGCGCGCGCCTGTTCGGAACTGAGTTCGCCCTCGTTCACCGCGCGCTGGAGAAGCAGCCAGGAAGCAACCTGCATCAGTCTCGTGGTGAGGCGCATGGACTCGGTCGCGTAGGCAAGCGCCGACGAACGGTTCAGCGCTTTCGCTTCGGTGCGGCCCGGACCATCAAGATAGGCAGCGGTCGCTTCCACGAGCGCCATGCCCTCACGAAACAGGGTCCCAAACGCTTCGCCGGCTGCCATCCGCTCGGCAAGAACCACCGGATCGGTCTGGTTCTCAGACGCACTCGACATCTTCAACTCCACAAACGCTTACGATGCACTGCTTCTTGGTTACGCTTTGGCAAGAATGAAACGGCGGGCGCGGAGTGTCGAGTCCGGCCTTCCGGCAACCTTACTGCGCAAATGTTGAGAAATGTCCCGCCTTGGCGCGAAAAAAGAGCCGCCCAAAGGAGCGGCTCTGAAGTTTTCTCACAGGGAGGCGTCAAACGAGTGGACAGGAGCCACTCAGAGTCCAAAAGCTGGACTATTTCGATAATGGTCGCGAAACCTTAATTGATGGTTAATCCGGTCCCGCGCGCGTCCCGCCGCAGGATTCACGCTGCTTTTCGGGACGCCGGCTTCAGCTTTTGAAAACGCTGCTGGCGGCGTTGCGCGAAGCTTCCTTGGCGCGGATCGAGCCTTCCAGCCGCTCGATTTCAGCCTTCAGGGCGGCAATTCGATCCTTCAATTCCTCGACGGAAAGCATCGCCAAATCCTCGCCGATCTCGTGCGTCTTCTTTTTCGGGCGCGCCAGATCCTCTTCCATCGCCGTCTCCCTTGGTCTCGGCACAGCCTAGCGGACCCCGCCCGCCGTTGTCATGGCCGCGATGGGGTCGTAGGAAAATGGCTTCCCGATCAGGAGCCCTGAATGTCCGAATTCCCGAAGACCATGACCGCCATTGGAATCAAAGCCCCGGGCGGCCCTGAAGTGCTGGTGCCGGAAACGCGCCCTGTCCCCGTGCCTGGTCCGAACGATCTCCTGATCGCCGTGAAGGCCGCCGGTGTGAACCGCCCCGACGTGATGCAACGCAAAGGTCATTACCCGCCGCCGCCCGGCGCGCCGGATATTCCGGGTCTTGAGATCGCGGGTACCGTTGTTGCGACTGGCGCGAATGTGAAACGCTGGAAGGCGGGTGACAATGTCTGCGCGCTCATCGCGGGCGGCGGTTACGCCGAATTCGCGGTCGCCGATGAAGGTGCTGCGCTGCCGGTGCCGAAAGGATTTTCGTTTGTGGAGGCCGCGGCGCTGCCGGAAACTTTCATGACCGTCTGGCACAATGTGTTCGAGCGCGGAGGACTGAAGGCCGGAGAGACTTTTCTGGTCCATGGCGGCACCAGCGGCATCGGCACCACCGCGATCATGCTCGCGAAACAATTTGGAGCGAAAGTCTTCACGACCGCCGGCTCCGCCGAAAAATGCGAAGCCTGCAAGAAACTCGGCGCCGATGTCGCGATCGATTACAAGACGCAGGACTTCGTGGAAGTCGTCAATGAAATGACGAACAAGAAAGGCATCGACCTGATCCTCGACATGGTCGGCGGCGACTATGTGGGCCGCAACATGGAGGCAGCCGCTGTGGAAGGCCGCATTGTTCAGATCGCGACCCAGACCGGCGTGAAGGTCACCGTCAACCTCGCGCGCCTGATGCTGAAACGGCTGACGCATACTGGCTCCACGCTCCGCGCCCGTCCCGCTGCCGACAAGGCAAAGATCGCCCGTGCGCTGGAGGAAAAAGCCTGGCCGCTGCTCTCGGCGGGGAAGGTCAAGCCGATCATCGATTCGACCTTTCCATTGGCCAAAGCTTCCGAAGCCCATGCCCGCATGGAAACGAGCGCCCACATTGGAAAAATCATTCTGGAGGTCGCCAAGTAGCCGCTATTTCGCCGGTTCCTGCACAGAAAAGGGCAGGAATGGCATATTGTTAGAAGTCGAATGCCATGTCCCTGCCGCAACCGGTCTTTATCCGGAACCGGCCGGGAATATTGAAGCGGATTGGGTCCGGAGGGGATGAATTGCGTATCGGCCGTCTGATTGCGTTCGTGATCGTCGCGTTCGCGTGCGTGGGGTTTGCGCCTGCGTCCGCGCTCGAAGCGGTATCCGTGCGCCTGAAAACGCCGGCGATCGACCTGATGCCCGCCTCCGACCGCTACCAGACCGATGGCGACCGCCTGCTTGTATCCACGGCACCGGACTCCAACGGCATCGTCCGCCGCATCGAGGTGCGCGCCCGCGAACCGCAAGGCTTGACCAACTGGTTCGTATTCGCGCTCGCCAACACGACCGATGAACAGGTGGACCGGCTCATCGTGGCGCCGCACTACCTGATGGTGCGCTCGGGCGTATTCTGGCCGGACCTCGGCAACAACCGGATCGTTTCCATCACGCCAAGCCAGGGCTTCCGCCCGGAACGGCAAATTGCGAACGACGCCGACGCATTCCTCGTCACGCTCGACCCCGGCACTACCGTTACATTCGTGATGGAGCTGACTTCTTCCTTCGTCCCGCAAATCTATTTGTGGGAGCCGGAAGCCTACAAGGGCAAGGTCAATTCCTTCACGCTCTATAACGGCATCGTCATCGGAATCGCCGGACTGCTGGCGCTCTTCCTGACGATTTTGTTCGTCGTGAAGGGAAGCATGATGTTTCCCGCCGCCGCCGCGCTCGCCTGGGCGGTGCTCGCCTATATCGGCGTCGATTTCAATTTCTGGAGCAAGATTTTCAGCCTGGGTCCGGTGACGCAGCAATTCGCGCGCGCGGCCGGCGAAGCAATCCTCGCGGCCACGCTCGTTGTTTTCCTGTTCGCCTATCTCAATCTCGCGCGCTGGAACGTGCGCTATTCGCATGTGGCCGCCGGCTGGCTGATCTTCCTCGCCGCGCTCGTGGCGCTGGCGCTCGTTGATCCGCCGATTGCGGCGGGCATCGCGCGTCTGTCGCTGCTTGCCGTGGCGCTCGTCGGCTTCGGGCTTGTTGTGTAT
>CAZUJE010000192.1:0-3472 GCA_964620215.1 uncultured Hyphomicrobiales bacterium | reverse complement strand
CTCGTTCTCGGCACCATCGGAATGGGGCTTGCGACACCGACCGAGGCTGGCGCCATGGGCGCCGTCGGCGCGATGGTGCTTGCAGCACTGCATCGCCGTCTGACCTGGCCGCTGGTCGAACAGGCGATGACATCCACCATGCGCCTCACCGCGATGGTGGTGTTCATTCTCGTCGGCTCGACCTGCTTCAGCCTCGTGTTCCAAGGCATGGACGGCGCGCGCTGGATCGAACACCTGCTCACCGGCCTGCCCGGCGGCGTGGTCGGCTTCCTGATCTTCGTCAACATCTTCGTGTTTTTCCTGGCGTTCTTCCTCGACTTCTTCGAGATCGCCTTCATCATCATCCCGCTGCTGGCGCCGGTCGCGGAAAAGCTCGGCATCGACCTGATCTGGTTCGGCGTGCTCGTATGCGCGAATGTGCAGACGAGCTTCATGCACCCGCCATTCGGCTTCGCGCTGTTTTATCTGCGAGGGATCGCGCCGCCCGAAATCAAAACGGTGGATATTTATTGGGGCGCTGTCCCCTGGCTATTCCTACAGGTGGCGCTCGTCATCATCCTGATTTTCTGGCCGGAGTCGGTGACCTACTTCCTCGACAAGCCACCGCTGACGGACCCGGGTTCGATCAACATCGACATTCCGTTACAACTCGATCTGCCGCCGATGAATTTCGGTCCGTCCAAATAGTTTCGAGGGCGGCTTAAAAGAAAACGCCCCGGAGCCGAAGCTCCGGGGCGAATTCGTTTCAGAGCGCGGCGGTTCAGGAGCGTGCTGCGACCGCCTGGAAGGTGTCGAAGGAATATTCCGCCACCGACCACCACTGATAAACGTCGCGGCGATAGGCCATGATGCTGTCGTGGACCTTCTTGAAGTCCGCGTTCTTGGCATTGGTTTCCGCGTACACTTCGTTCGCCGCCTTGTAACAGGCCTGCATGATCGGCTGCGAGAACGGTTGCAGCTTGGCGCCGCCGGCGATGAGGCGCTTGATCGCCGCCGGATTGGCCGCGTCGTATTTCGCCTGCATCGTGGTGTTGGCCAGCGCCGAAGCGGTCTGAATCAGCGACTGATAGTTCTTCGGCAGTTCGTTCCACTTCGCCACGTTGATGAAGTTGTGCAGCATCGCGCCGCCTTCCCACCAGCCGGGGTAGTAGTAGTTCTGCGCGACCTTGTGGAAGCCGAGCTTCTCGTCGTCATAGGGGCCGACCCATTCGCAGGCATCGAGCGTGCCTTTTTCCAGCGCCTGATAGATTTCGCCGCCGGCGATCTGTTGCGGCACAAGGCCGAGCTTCGACATCACCTGACCGGCGAAACCGCCGATGCGCATTTTCAGACCCTTAAGGTCTTCGATCGTCTTCAATTCCTTGCGGAACCAGCCGCCCATCTGACAGCCCGTGTTGCCCGCCGGATACGCGATGATGTTGAACTTCTTGTAGAAGTCGTTCATCAGATCGATGCCGCCGCCGTAATACTGCCAGCCGTTCTGCATGCGGCTGTTGAGGCCGAACGGGACGGCGGTGCCGAACGCAAAGGTCGGATCCTTGCCGAAATAATAATACGAAGCGGTGTGGCACATTTCGACGGTGCCGTTCGTCACCGCGTCGGCGGCCTGCAAGCCCGGCACGATTTCGCCGGACGCAAAGATCTGAATCTGGAACTTGTTGTCGGTTGCCTCGGCGATCGCCTTCGAGAAGGTTTCAGCGGCGCCATAGATGGTGTCGAGCGATTTCGGAAAGCTCGACGTCAGGCGCCATTTGATTTCAGGCATCGACTGCGCGATGGCCGGGCTAGCGATTGTACTGGCGGCGCTGGCGGCAAGACCGGCGCCCGCGACTTGCAGGAATTTACGGCGTTTCATTCAGACCCTCCCCAGGATACGGCGGATGTATCTCCGCTTGTCTGAATTCGTAGCATGGGCCACCCCGTCCGTCATGGGTAAGAGTGGAATGCCAGAGCGAGGGTTATGCTTATTTTACGTCGTTTGCCGCGAGCCTGGCAGCGGAGGCGGCGGCTAAAAATTCACCTGCCGCTACTTTCGGCTTGGCCGGGCGTTTGATGCCCGGATAGGCATCGGCGGCAAGTTTCAGGGCGGCGTCGAAGGAACCGGCAAGTTTTGGATTCTGCTTACGCAAGGCAGGTAGAAAATCGGCGGCCTGCATGCGCGCGGCCATCGAGAAGCCGAGACCATCCAGATAGGTCTCAAGATTGCTGTCCTTCAGCACCACGCCATATTGAGCGGCGGCGCGGTCGAGCATGTCGGCGGCGACCTGCGCCTTCACGGCGTTGGGCGAAAGAGAAGATGCCGGACCGGCTTTTTCCGCAGCTGTCAGCGCGGATAAAACTTCCTGCACGCGCTTCCGCACTTCGGCGTTTGGTTTCTTGGAAGTCGCCGCTTCGATGGCGGCCTCGAGCTGCGTGCCGAGATTGGTCAGTCCGCGTTTCCGGAAAATCGCCTCCATCTCGGCGAATACTTCGGAATGGCCATGGGCGAACATCTGCGCGCCCGCTTCCGTTTCCTTCGCTTCGTAAGCGGCAAGGCCCGCATGGAAGTGGGCCGCGATCACCTGTAATGCTATTCCGTATTTCACGGGGTCTTTGTCGGCGGCTTCGGGGTCGATACCCGCCTCGCCCCCTTCACCGCCCTCGCCTGATTTCTCGGCGGGTTTCGCATCTTTCTCGGCGGCGAGGATGATGTGGCGGGAGGATTCCAGTTTCAGCACGTCCCGGCTGAAGGCGGGTTTGGCAAGGGTGTCGGCGTTCGCGGGCTGATCCTGCGCGCCGGCACCTGCGACCACAAATGCGCCAATTCCGATCCAGATTTTTCTGGTTTTCATTTGCGGGCTCCTCCGGCGACTCCCCAGAACGGCTTCGGGACGATACGCTGCGCGATAGAATAAGGTCCAGACGCCGCATTCTCATTTGAACGTTTCCAATCAGCGCCGCCAGCTACGGAACAGATATGCAGATTGCCATCGCCAATGTGCTGACGCTCGAGGAACTCGGCACGGTACGCACATCATTAGAGAGCGCGAAATTCATCGATGGCCGCGAGACGGCTGGGTGGGCGGCAAAACTTGTCAAAGAGAACATGCAGGCGGCGGCCTCCGATCACTCGCTCGATACGGCGCGCAGGCTGATCGCGGAAAAAATCCTGAACAACGATCTGTTCAAGCTGGCCGCGCGGCCGAAGAAGCTCTCGCCGCTGCTGCTCTCGCGCTACGAGCCGGGCATGAAATACGGCGCGCATGTGGACGACGCGGTGATGGGCGGAATGCGCAGCGATGCCGCTTTCACGTTATTTCTGAGCGATCCGAAAAGTTACGGCGGCGGTGAGCTGGTGATTGAATCTTCCTCGGGCGAGGAAGGCGTGAAGCTGGAAGCCGGCTCATTATTCGTCTATCCGGCGACGACGCTGCATCGCGTGGCGGAAGTGACGAAGGGCTCGCGCTTCGCGGCCGTCGGCTGGGTGCGCAGC
>CAZUJE010000191.1:0-3515 GCA_964620215.1 uncultured Hyphomicrobiales bacterium | reverse complement strand
CCTCACCACGCTCACCGTGATCGAGACGGCCATTAAGCTGCTCGCGCAGCGCGGGATCAAACTGAAGATCGAGACGATTCCGCTCGACGACGGCAAGAGTTACGAAATGATGGGGCGCGGCGAAACGGTCGGCGTGTTCCAGATTGAAAGTGCGGGTATGCGGAAGGCGCTTCTGGAGATGAAGCCCGACCGTTTCGAGGACATTATCGCGCTGGTGGCGCTGTATCGTCCCGGCCCGATGGCGAACATCCCGACCTACAACGCGCGCAAGCACGGACAGGAAAAGCCGGATTACATCGATCCGAAAATCGAACAGTGCCTGAAGGAAACGTTCGGCGTCATCATCTATCAGGAACAGGTGATGCAGATCGCGCAGACGCTGGCGGGCTATTCCCTCGGCGAAGCCGACCTGCTGCGGCGCGCGATGGGCAAAAAGATCAAGAAGGAAATGGCGGCCCAGCGCGAGCGTTTCGTTTCGGGCGCGGTAGAGCGCGGCGTCGACAGGAATAAATCCGACGAGATTTTCGACCTGTTGCAGCGTTTCGCCGACTACGGCTTCAACAAGAGCCACGCCGCCGCTTATGCGCTCGTCGCTTACCAGACCGCCTATCTGAAATCGAATTATCCCGTCGAGTTTCTCGCCGCCACCATGACGCTGTCCATGGGTAACACGGACAAGCTCGCGGAATTCCGGCGCGAGGCCGAGCGCATGGGCATCAAGGTTGAGCCGCCGTCGGTGAACAGGTCCGGACGGAATTTCGATGTAAGCGAGGGTAAAATTCTTTATGCGCTTGCCGCGTTGCGTGGCGTCGGCGGGCAGGCGGTCGAGGCCATTGTGAAGGCGCGCGGCGAAAAGCCTTTCACCAGCCTCGCCGATTTCGCCGAGCGCGTGGAAGCGCGCGCCGTTAACCGCCGCACGCTGGAAAGCCTCGTCGCTGCCGGTGCGTTCGATGAACTGGAGCCGAGCCGCGCCCGGGCATCCGCGGCCGTCGATGGAATGCTCGCGCATTCGCAGCGCACCGGTGCCGCCGCTGCCGCCGGCCAGACCGATTTCTTCGGCGCCGGAAGCGCGAAAGTTTCCCTGCAAACCAAAGCGGTCGAGGACTGGCTTCCGATCGAGCGTTTGAATCGCGAATATGACGCGATCGGATTTTTTCTTTCAGGCCATCCGCTTGACGATTATCAGGTTGCGCTGAAACGGCTTCGCGTTTCGCCCTGGACCGAATTCGCGCGCAGCGTGAAAGCGGGACAGGGCGTCGGCAAACTCGCGGCGACCGTGATTTCGCGCGTGGAGCGCCGCACCAAGACCGGCAGCAAGATGGGCATCATCGGCCTGTCCGATCCGACGGGGCATTTCGAGGCGGTGCTGTTTTCCGAAGGCCTCGCGCAATTCCGCGAGATCCTGGAACCGGGTACGGCTGTGCTTCTGCATGTCGGCGCGGAAATGCAGGGCGAGGATGTGCGCGTGCGCATCCATAAAGCCGAACTGCTCGACGAAGCCGCGTCAAAAACCCAGAAAGGCCTTCGTGTTTTTGTCGCATCGCGCGAACCCATCGAGCAGGTTGCGAAGCGCCTCAATGGCGGCACGACTGCAAAAGGCGAGGGCGCCGGTGAAGTAAGTATCGTCGTTATGCTCGAAGAGGGCCGCGCGGAAGTGGAAGTCAAACTTCCGGGCCGCTATCCGATCTCGCCGCAGATCACGGGCGCCATGAAAGCCGTGCCGGGAGTAGTGGAAGTCGAGGCGCTCTGAATGGAGCAGATGCTCGTTCCGCTCTGGCTGAAACTTGCCTACGGCGCATTCGTCCCGTTTCTGATCGTCGTCTATTGGCGCGAATACGGGCCGTCTAATTTTCTCTGGCTTTCCGATGTTGCACTGTTTCTGACCACTGCGGCGGTCATTTTTGAGGTTCCGCTGCTGGCGGGTATGCCTGCGGTCGGCGTGCTTCCACTTGAAATTGTGTGGACCGTTGATTTTCTGATCGGCGGAAGGCTCGGCCTTACAAGTTATATGTTCCAGTCGAAATACCCACTCTGGCTGCGCGGCATCTCGCTTTTTCACCTTGCTCTGCCACCCACAATTCTGTGGCTGCTCTACAAATTCGGCTACGACGAGCGCGCCTATGCAGCGCAGCTTGGATTGCTGATCGTGGTGCTGATCGTCTGCTACAATTTCACCGCGCCCAAACTGAACATCAACTGGGTGTTCGGACCCGGCGAGAAACCGCAGAAGGCACTGTCGCCGTTCCTCTATTTCGCCTGCCTGTTCGGCTTCATCTCGCTTTGCGTGATGGTGCCGATGCACTACCTCTTGAAGTGGTTGTTCTAGCATGGTTTTTCGGGGCATGTTTTACTTGCGCCACAGCAACCCGCCCCCTATAAGCACCGCATCTCGCACGCGGACTTGGCGAACCTGATCCCCAGGGATCGCATCCGGTGCTGGGCAAATTGCCCGGCCATCGTCCGCGGAGGCTAACCGGAGACTGGAAATGGCTACCCCTGACTTTACAATGCGTCAGCTATTGGAAGCTGGCGTTCACTTCGGACATCAGTCCCATCGCTGGAATCCGAAGATGGCTTCGTACATCTTCGGCGTTCGCAACAAGATTCACATCATCGATCTCGCGCAAACCGTGCCGCTGTTGCAGCGGGCCTTGCAGACGATTGGCGACACCGTCGCCAAGGGCGGCCGCATTCTCTTTGTCGGCACCAAGCGCCAGGCATCGGACGCCATCGCGGACGCCGCGAAGCGCTCGGCGCAGTACTACGTCAACTCGCGCTGGCTCGGCGGCACGCTGACGAACTGGAAAACGATTTCCCACTCGATCAATCGCCTGAAGCAGATCGAGGAAATGCTGGCCGGCGATGAGGCCGGCCGTTACACCAAGAAAGAGCGCCTCACGCTTGCCCGCGAAAAGGAAAAGCTGGAGAAGGCGCTCGGCGGTATCCGCGATATGGGCGGGCTGCCGGACCTTGTGTTCGTCATCGACACCAACAAGGAAGACATCGCGATCAAGGAAGCGCGCCGCCTGAACATTCCGGTGGTCGCCATCATCGACACCAATTGCAATCCGGATGGCATCAATTTCCCGATCCCGGGCAACGACGACGCCGGACGCGCGATCACGCTCTACTGTGATCTTGTCGCGAAGGCCGCCATCGACGGCATTTCGCGCGCGCAGGGCGAAACCGGACGCGATGTGAAGCCCGAAGTCGAGGAAGCAATCCAGGCGAAATCCGAATGGGATTTCGAGCAGCTTCCCGGGCCGCGCGGCGCGCCGGACGATCTCAAGAAGCTGACTGGCCTCAGCCCCGACATCGAAAAGCAGCTGAACGATCTCGGCTTATTCCACTACACGCAGAGCTCGGTTCTCGGCAAACAGATCTCGCATCATCTCGGCGAAACGGTCGGTTTGCCCGGCCGTGTCGGAAGCTGGATTTCGGCAGCGAAACCGGTTCCGCTGGAGGCAACGTCCGCCAAACCGGCAAAAGGCGGGAAGGGCCCCAAGGCGCCCTGA
>CAZUJE010000190.1:0-3527 GCA_964620215.1 uncultured Hyphomicrobiales bacterium | reverse complement strand
GAGCGTGCCCTTGCGGCGGGTCAGTTCGCGCGCCTTGCGCGCGGGCTCGCGGGCGGCGGCGGCTTCCACCACTTTCGACAGCAATTGCTTTGCCTCGGCAGGGTGTGTTTCAAGGCAGCTTGAAAGCGCATTGCTGACGACCGTTTCCACTACCGGGCGCACCTCCGAGGAAACGAGCTTGTCCTTCGTCTGCGAGGAGAATTTCGGGTCCGGCAATTTCACCGAGAGCACGGCGGTGAGCCCCTCACGGCAATCCTCGCCGGAAAGCTCCACCTTTTCCTTTTTCGACAGGCCGGAAGTTTCCGCGTAGCGGATCAGTTCGCGCGTGAGCGCCGCCGCGAATCCGGTGAAATGCGTGCCGCGGTCGCGCTGCGGGATGTTGTTCGTGAAGCACAGAACCGTCTCATGGTAGGAGTCGTTCCAGGAGATCGCGGCCTCCACGATGATCTTCTCGCGTTCCGCTTTCATCATGATCGGCTGCGGGATCAATGATTGTTTATTCCGGTCGAGATACCGCACGAAAGCTTCCACGCCACCGTCGTAACGCATCTGTTCGTAGTGCGGCTCGGGGCCGCGCAGATCAGCCAATACAATGGTGACGCCGGAGTTCAGGAACGCCAGCTCGCGCAGACGATGTTCGAGCGTTGCAAAATCGAACTCGGTCTTGGTGAAGATCTCCTTGCTCGGCATGAACACCACTTTGGTGCCCTGCTGACCCTTGGCGTCGCCGACGACCTTCAAGGGCTTTTCCGCGTCACCGTCGCGGAAACGCATGAAGTGCTCCTTGCCGTCGCGCCAGATCGTCAGATCAAGCCAGGCGGAGAGCGCGTTCACGACCGAAACGCCGACGCCATGCAGGCCGCCGGAAACCTTGTAGGAATCCTGGTCGAATTTTCCGCCCGCATGCAGTTGCGTCATGATGACTTCGGCGGCGGATATTTTTTCTTCCTTGTGCAGATCGGTCGGAATACCGCGGCCGTTATCAACCACTTGCACCGATCCATCGGCATTCAGCGCCACACCGATGTCGGTCGCATGGCCCGCCAGTGCCTCGTCGATGGCGTTGTCCACCACCTCGTAGACCATGTGATGAAGACCAGACCCGTCGTCCGTATCACCAATGTACATTCCGGGCCGCTTGCGCACGGCATCGAGGCCTTTCAAAACCTTGATCGAGTCTGCGCTGTAGTCGCCGCCTGCTTTTTTAGGCGCCGGTTTTTTGACGGATTTGCTCATGAATCGGGGGCTCGAATCGTTTGATCGAACAGGCGGAATTGTACCCCAATATGAAGGGGTCTGGGGGCAGAAAATGCCTCCTCAAGATGGGATTTAATCCAATAAAATCAATAGCTTTTGGCGCCGTGAGCGGATCAAGCCCCACAGCTTCCATAGAGGTCTGATTTTTCGTTATTTGGCGCTCAAAATTCAGCGGCGCGGGTGGCCTAAAAGTTCGCGCTTCAAGCCTTCCGGACGACCCCCGGCGAGACCTCAAAATGCTCCTTTCCCGCGCCTAGAGCGGAGAAGGCGGAAGCGTCCACCCCCGTCATCCAGACCTGGGAGCCAAGCTCGCGCAGGCTTTCAAACAATGCAGCGCGGCGGTCCTCGTCCAAGAAGGCCGAGACGTCATCGAGGAGCACAAGCGGTGCGCAGCCATGCATGGAGGCGACGAGCCGCGCGTGAGAAAGGATCAGGCCGACGATCAGCGCTTTGCGTTCGCCGGTCGAGCAGCGTTCGGCGGAAATATTTTTCTCAAAATGCATAACGCTCAAGTCGGAGAGATGCGGCCCATCGAGCGTTCGTCCCGCCGCCTTATCACGCGGACGCGCGTCGCGAAGGCTCGTGCGGTAGCGTTCCTCAATCTCGAGCGCGGAACCGGAAATCAGTTCCTCGTCGAGCCAGCCTGACAGGCCCAGAGAAGCCGTGGGGAAAAGCGAACCCGGATCGCGCGAGGAATCGATCTGCCGTTTCAGCCGTTGTACGGCTTCGGCACGCGCAGCTGCCACCGCGACGCCAAGCTCGGCGACTTCATGCTCCACAGCGTCCAGCCAGCGCGGATCGGGGGCAGTCTCTTCCAGCAGCCGGTTGCGGGAACGGAGCGCGCGCTCCAGGCCATTCACGCGGCTTGAGTGTTCCGCATCGATCGCGAGCACCAAACGATCAAGGAAACGCCTGCGGTCGGAAGCGGGGCCGAGAAAGAGGCCATCCATTTCCGGCACCAGCCAGACCACCCGCAGGTGATCCGTGAAATGGGCCGCTGAAGTCACCTTCTCGCGGTCGATGCGGTAGCGCCGGCTCGTCCCCTCATCTTCGTTTACGGCATCGATGCCCGTGCCAAGCCGCACCACTCCGAGCGCCCCCTCCACTTCCGCGGAGACGGCCCAGGAACCATCGCCCTCGCTTGCGGCTACATCTGTAAGCATTGCCCGCCGCAGACCGCGACCCGGGGTAAGAAAGGAAATCGCCTCCAGGAGATTGGTCTTGCCAGCCCCGTTGGGGCCGGTGAGCAGCACCGGCCCGTCGCCCGCCGCGAGCGAGGCGTCGCGATAGGAACGGAAATTCGTAAGCTGGAGATTGCAAACGCGGGCGCGCATTCGGGCAGCGGTAATCTTGGATGCGGGCCGGAACGAGGCGGTTTCGTTCACACCCGCATCGGCATCAGCACGTAAAGCGTGCCGGCTTTCTCGCTGTCTTCGAGCAAAGTGGGCGAACCGGGATCGGCGAGCATAAGGCGGGCTTTCTCGCCCTCAAGCTGGTTGGTGATGTCGAGGAGATAACGGCTGTTAAAACCGATATCGAGCGCCTCCGAATTATATTCCACTTCGAGTTCCTCGGTAGCGCTGCCGGAGTCGGGATTGGTCACCGACAGGGTCAGTTTTCCGCTGGCGAGCGAGAGCTTTACCGCGCGTCCGCGCTCACTCGAAACGGTGGATACGCGGTCCACCGCAGCCTGAAAATCCCCCTTGTCCACGATCAATGTCTTGTCGTTACCGGCGGGGATGACACGACTATAATCCGGGAAGGTACCGTCGATCAGCTTGGAAGTCAGCACAACGGAACCAAGCGAGAAACGGATTTTGGCCGGGGAAAGCTCGACTTCGACTTCTTCGCCCGCGTCCTCAATGAGCCGCTGGATTTCAGCGACTGTTTTACGGGGCACAATCACGCCCGGCATTCCTGCGGCGCCTTTCGGCAAAGCCAGTTCAGCTTGCGCCAGCCGATGCCCGTCGGTCGCGACCGCGCGGAGCTTTGGATTTTTTTCTTCCACCGCGTGGAGATAGATGCCGTTCAGGTAATAGCGCGTCTCTTCGGTTGAGATCGCGAACTGCGTCTTATCGACAAGACGCTTCAGTTCAGAGGCTGCAATCTTGAATTTGTGCGGCAGTTCGCCGGCGGCAAGATCGGGAAAATCGGTTTCCGGCAGCGCTTGCAAACTGAATTTCGAACGGCCCGCGCGCACTTGCAGGGCGGACTTGTCGCTGCCCGATTGCAGTTCAACCTGCGCACCTTCCGGCAGTTTACGCACGATG
>CAZUJE010000189.1:0-3568 GCA_964620215.1 uncultured Hyphomicrobiales bacterium | reverse complement strand
CCTTGGCCTTTGGCCTTTTCGTCACCGCCCTGGATGACGACGCAAGGTGAATTGCGCCGGTCGGCATACTTGAACTGATTGCCGAAATTCTTCGGGTTGCCGAGGTAGAGTTCGGCTCGGATGCCCGCGTCGCGCAACCGTTTCACCATTTTCTGGTAGTCAGCCACACGGTCCTTGTCGAAAACGGTCACGACCACCGGGCCGGTTTCCGCGCCCGCATCGGCTTTGCCGAGATGTTTCAGCGCGGCCATCAGGCGTGACACGCCGATGGAAAATCCCGTCGCCGGAACGGCCTCGCCGCGGAAGCGCGCGACCAGCCCGTCGTAGCGCCCGCCGCCTGCGACCGAGCCGAAGCGCACGGGATTTCCTTTTTCGTCATTCACTTCAAAGGTGAGTTCGGCCTCGTAAACCGGGCCGGTATAATATTCCAAACCTCGCACGACGGACGGGTCGATCATGATCCGGTCGTCGCCATAGTCGGCGGCCTTGGCGAGGGCCGCGATCTGCGCAAGTTCATCGAGGCCTTCATTTGCGAGCGCGTTCAACCCGAAATCCGCGCGCAGGGTTTCGATGGTCTTCGCGTTGTCCGCCCCGCTGCCGGTTTTCGATCCGTCGATGGATTTGATGAAACTCAATGCGCGCTCGCCGAGTGACGCGGATTTTTCCGGTGACGCACGGCGCGCGAGTGCATATTTCAGGACAAGATCGATCTGCTCCTTGGAAAGTCCGGCACCCTTGGTGAAATCCCCGCTCTCGTCCTTGCGCCCCGCGCCCAAGAGAGCGCGCACCCCTTCCGGCCCGAGCCGGTCGAGCTTGTCGATCGCGCGCAATACCGTGAGCCGCGTTCCCGCATTTTCTTCGCCGCCGAGCTTCACGGCTTCAAGCACGCCATCGAGCACTTTGCGGTTGTTCACTTTAATCACGTAATCGCCGCGCTTGATGCCGAGATGCTCAAGTGTGTCGGCGGCGAGCATGCACATCTCGGCGTCAGCGGCGACCGTCGCCGCGCCCACCGTGTCCGCGTCGAACTGCATGAACTGGCGGAAGCGTCCCGGTCCCGGCTTTTCGTTCCGGAATACCCATCCGTATCTGTAAGAACGATAGGGCTTCGGCAGATCCTGAAAATTTTCCGCCACATAGCGCGCCAGCGGTGCCGTCAGGTCATAACGCAGCGACAGCCACTGCTCGTCATCGTCCTGAAACGAAAACACGCCCTCGTTCGGCCGGTCGGAGTCGGGCAGAAATTTGCCGAGCGTCTCGGTGTATTCGATCGCCGGTGTCTCCACCGCCTCGAATCCATAGCGCTCGAACACCGCGCGGATGCTCGAAAGCATCGCGTTCGTTGCCGAGAGTTCGGCGGGGCCGCGGTCGCTTAGACCGCGCGGCAGCCGGGGTTTGATTCGATTGGAAGCCATGCGCGAGGGTCTAAACGAGCCGTGCGGACTCGGCAATTAGTCCGCGCGCCGTTCCGACCAGGCTTGCAGCTTGCGATAGATCGTGGAGGGGCTGATTTCCAGCGCCGAAGCGGCCTTCTGGGCGTTGCCGTCGAAGGCTTTGAGCGCCCGCTCGATAATGCGCTGTTCCTGCATCCAGAACGGATCGATGGATGGGCTGCTCATCAAGGGCAGTGCGCCAGTATCGCGGGCGGCCTCATGGCTGGCTGTGCCGGGCAGCGCGAGCATGTCCGCGGTGACCCGCTCCCCATCGTGCAAAACCACGACACGCCGAATGATGTTCTGCAATTCGCGCACATTGCCCGGCCAGGAATAGGTCTCGAGCATTGCTTCGGCTTCCGGAGTGAAGCCGGTGAAGGCGCGGCACTCTTCCTCTGCGAAGCGCGAGAGAAAGGCGCGCGCGATCAGCGTCACGTCGCCCAGCCTTTCGCGCAAGGCCGGAAGCTCGATCGGCAGCACATGCAGGCGGTAATAAAGGTCTTCGCGAAAACGGCCGGCTTCAATTTCGCGCACCGGGTCGCGGTTGGTGGCGCATACGATGCGCACGTCAACTTCCTTCAGCTTGGTGTCGCCGACGCGGCGGAGCGTGCCGGTCTGCGCGAAGCGCAGCATCTTCGCCTGCAAGGCGAAATCCATTTCGCAAATCTCGTCCAGGAACAGCGTGCCGCCATGAGCGAGTTCGGCTGCACCCGGCCGCTCCTCATGCGCGCCGGTGTAAGCGCCTTTCACATGGCCGAAGATTTCGCTTTCCATCAGTTCTTTTGGAATGGCACTGCAATTGATCGCGATGAATGGCGCGTTCGCGCGGCCGGAACAGGCATGAATCGCTTCGGCGCAAATCTCTTTACCGGTGCCGCTCTCGCCGGTGATGAACACGGGTGCTTTCGAGGGCGATACGCGCTTGATCTGCTCATAGGCGGCGAGCATTGCATGGGAGTGACCGATGAAATTCTGGAAGCCTTCAAGCTCGACGCATTCAGCAGCTGGTGCGAGCGACGCTTCAAGCGCTTCGACCACCGGCAGCCGCGCGAACAGGCGGCGCGCAAGTTCAGCGGGTTGATAAGGTTTCATGGCGAAATCGTCAGCGCCCGCGCGCATGGCGTTTACTGCGACCGAGACAGAGCCTTGTGAACTGGTGGCGAGGATTGGCCCGCTCAGTCCGGCGCGGCGGAGTGCCGCAACCGTGTCAGCGCCGCCGGATAAATCGAGCGAAACCACGGCGCCGGAACGAAAACCGTCGCGGACGCTCGCAAGCGCCTCGGCGAGAGAAGATGTCTCTCGGACGATAGCCTCATGCGATGCGGATGAATTCATCGCAGCCGCAAGCAGGCGGCGCGCAACCGGATCGTTATCACAGACGATTACTCGTACAGGCTCTTGCGAGCCTTTCTTGGAAACCATGCCGGGCGACCCCTCGACTCGGACTGGCGAAAGGGGACCAAGGCTTACTCCCCCACTGCCCGGATCATCGCCCGATAGGGTAAACAAACCTTTATTTTCCGCGCTTTTTGGCGCATGGACGCCTTACGTCTTGGCCCGGTAGAGACCCTGGAAATGCCTGTTAGGCTGCGGTCGAATTTCGAGGACTGATTATGGCACTTGCGCGCGACATGGATGCGATTGCACCGAATGATCTGGAAGCCTACTGGCTGCCGTTCACACCAAACCGCTCCTTCAAGAAACGTCCGCGTCTCGTCGTGCGCGCGAAGGACATGCATTACTACAAACCGGACGGAAAAGCCGTTCTCGATGGCGTCGCCGGCATGTGGTGCTGCAACGCCGGCCATAATCGCGCGCCGATTGTCGAAGCGATCCAGAAACAGGCGGCCGAACTCGACTACGCGCCGCCGTTTCAGTTCGGCACTCCGCAGGCTTTTACACTGGCGACCCGCATCGCCGCCCTTGCGCCCGGCGACCTCGATCATGTTTTCTTCTGCAATTCGGGTTCCGAGGCGGTCGATACTGCGCTCAAGATCGCGCCCGCCTATCCGAAGCAGAAAGGCCACGGCGCGCGGACCCGCCTGATCGGCCCCCAACCCGGCGACCACGGGTCCGGCCTCGGCTGCCTTTCCGTCCGCGCGATCGCCAGTCAACAGCACAAAATCGGCACACTA
>CAZUJE010000188.1:0-3595 GCA_964620215.1 uncultured Hyphomicrobiales bacterium | reverse complement strand
TTTATTGATATCTGCGATTACTGGATCATCCGCTTTCGCGGATGATGACAAAAACTACGCCGCGTCCTTGGTCTGCGGCAGGCGCTTGTCGAGATATTCGTCCACGACTCCGAGGAGTTCCTCGGTCTTGCCATCGAAAAAGTGGTTGGCGCCCTTCACGACCTGCTGGTCGATGATGATGCCTTTTTGCGTCTTCAGCTTTTCCACGAGCGTGCCGACGGCCGCCACCGGCACCACCGCGTCCTTGTCGCCATGCACGAACAGGCCGGATGAAGGGCAGGGGGCGAGGAAGGAGAAATCGTAGAGGCTCGCGGGTGCCGCGATCGAAATGAATCCTTCGACTTCCGGGCGGCGCATCAAAAGCTGCATGCCGATCCATGCGCCGAACGAAATGCCGGCGATCCAGCAGGCGCGCGCGTCGGGATTATTCGCCTGCGCCCAGTCGAGAGCCGCCGCGGCGTCCGACAATTCACCCTGTCCGTGATCGAACGAGCCCTGGCTGCGGCCAACGCCGCGAAAATTAAAGCGCAACGCGGCGAAGCCACGTTTCACAAATGTATAGTAGAGATGATAGACGACCGGATTGTTCATCGTGCCGCCGAACTGCGGATGCGGATGCAGGATGATTGCGATCGGGGAGTTGCGCGTCTTGCCGGGGGTGAAGCGGCCTTCGAGGCGTCCGTCTTCTCCGGTGAAGATTACTTCAGGCATTCTCTCCTCCGGTTTTAGCGTCTCTACCCTTGGGCAAATGAAAACGCACCGCCGGGGTGCGTTCAGACTTGTCCGGCAGTTGACTCGACCTCGCGATCGGCCTATTACTTTAGAATAATTCTAAATAGGAATACCGTTCGGCGGCAACAATATTCCGGCCCCCGCTACGGTATTCCAGATATGGCGAAAACAGGAACCGTTTGCAAGGCAAAACGGATTCCAATGGGCGGAATCGATGACCGAGCGCGTCTATCTGGACCATAACGCCACCTCTCCGATGAGGCCGGTGGCGCGCGCGGCCATGATTTTGGGTCTGGAGACGGCCGCGAATGCTTCCTCGGTCCATGCCGAGGGCCGCGCGGCGAGGGCCAGAATCGAGATGGCGCGGGAAAAGGTGGCGCTGCTCGCCGGGGCGGACCCGCAGGCTGTCACATTCACCAGCGGCGCCACGGAAGCCAATGCGCTGGCGCTCTCAAGGGAATTCGAGATTTCCGGAAAGGCTGTCCGTTGCGATGTGTTGCTTGTCTCCGCGGTGGAGCATCCTTCGGTGCGCGCGGGCGGACGTTTTTTGCCGGAGCAGATTGAGACAATTCCAGTCGATGGCGAGGGCGTTGTCGACCTGAAAGCGCTCGATGCGCTGCTTGAGAAACATCGCGCCGAAAGCCGCCGCGCCCTCGTTTCGGTGATGGCGGCGAACAACGAAACCGGTGTGCTCCAGCCATTGCGAGAGATCGCAAAGCGCGTCCACCTGGCGGATGGCCTATTCCACACCGACGCCGTGCAGATCGCGGGCCGTGTTCCGTTCAGTCTTGAGATGACCGGCGCAGACCTTATATCTGTTTCATCGCACAAGCTTGGCGGGCCGCTGGGTGCCGGGGCTTTGATTACTCGCGGTGAGGATTTTCGCGCGCTGCCCCTTGTGCGCGGCGGCGGTCAGGAGCGCGGACGCCGCGCCGGAACGGAAAACACACCGGCGCTTGCGGGTTTCGGCGCAGCCGCTTCGCAGGCGGCACTCGATGTGGAGAATGAATCGCGCCGGCTGAGGTTGCTGCGCGAAGCCGCCGAGGCGGGCATTCGCGAGATCGCCAAGGATGCAGTGATCCTGTCGGGTAACGCGAAGCGCCTGCCGAACACGGTCTGTTTCGCCGCCCCCGGCGTTGCCGCCGAAACGGCGGTGATCGCGTTCGATCTTGAAGGAATTTCTCTCAGCGCCGGCGCTGCCTGCTCGTCGGGCAAGACCGGCACTTCGGAAGCGTTAAAAGCTATGCAAATCGCGCCTGAACTATCAAAGGGCGCCATGCGTTTAAGTCTCGGCTGGAATACGGCCGAGAGCGACATTTCGCGGTTCCTAGAGGTCTGGAAGCGCGTATATGAACAAGTGAACCGGCGCGGAAAAGAACAAGCCGCGTAAGGAGTAAGAAGAATGCCTGCCGTCCAGGAGACAGTCGAACGGGTCAAGTCGATCGACGTCGATCAGTACAAGTATGGATTCGAAACCAATATCGAATCCGACAAGGCTCCGAAGGGCCTCGACGAGAGCACCGTTCGCTTCATCTCCGAGAAGAAGAACGAGCCCGCGTGGATGCTTGAGTGGCGCATGGAAGCCTTCAAGCGCTGGCTCACCATGCGCGAGCCGGACTGGGCGCGCGTGCATTATCCGAAGATCGACTATCAGGATCTCTACTATTACTCCGCGCCGAAAAAGACGCCGGGGCCGTCGTCGCTTGAGGAAGTCGATCCCGAACTCCTGAAGACCTACGCGAAACTCGGCATTCCGCTGCGCGAGCAGGAAATTCTCGCGGGCGTCGAGGAGTCGGGCCGTCGCGTCGCGGTGGACGCGGTGTTCGATTCCGTTTCGGTTGTGACCACGTTCAAGGAAGAGCTGAAGAAATCGGGAGTCATTTTCGGCTCCATTTCCGAAGCGATCCGCGAGCATCCGGAACTGGTGCGCAAATATCTCGGCTCGGTAGTGCCGGTGACGGACAATTTCTTCGCGACGCTGAACTCGGCGGTGTTTTCCGACGGCTCGTTCGTCTACGTCCCGAAGGGCGTGCGCTGCCCGATGGAATTGTCGACTTACTTCCGCATCAACGAGCGGAATACGGGACAGTTCGAGCGCACGCTCATCATCGCGGAAGACAGCGCCTATGTGAGCTATCTCGAAGGCTGCACGGCGCCGCAGCGCGACGAGAACCAGTTGCATGCGGCAGTCGTGGAACTGGTCGCGCTCGACGACGCCGAGATCAAGTATTCGACGGTGCAGAACTGGTATCCAGGCGACAAGGCTGGCAAGGGCGGCGTCTATAATTTCGTCACCAAGCGCGGCGATTGCCGCGGACGGGGATCGAAGATTTCATGGACGCAGGTGGAAACCGGCTCCGCCATCACCTGGAAATATCCGAGCTGTATCCTGCGCGGCGACAATTCGCAGGGCGAGTTCTATTCGATCGCGATTTCCAACGGCTACCAGCAGGTGGATAGCGGCACCAAGATGATTCATCTTGGGAAGAACACTTCGAGCCGCATCGTGTCGAAGGGCATTGCCGCCGGTCATTCGAACAATACCTATCGCGGGCTTGTGTCGGCGCATCGCAAGGCGACGGGTGCCCGCAACTTCACCAACTGCGACTCGCTTCTGGTTGGCGACAAGTGCGGCGCGCACACGACGCCTTATATCGAGGCGAAGAATTCAAAATCCGTGTTCGAGCACGAAGCCACCACGTCCAAAATTTCCGAGGACATGCTGTTCTACTGCCGTCAGCGCGGGCTGACGCAGGAAGAAGCGGTGGCGCTCGTGGTCAACGGCTTCGTCAAGGATGTTTTGCAGCATCTGCCGATGGAATTCGCGGTGGAAGCGCAGAAGCTGATTGCAATCTCTCTGGAA
>CAZUJE010000187.1:0-3687 GCA_964620215.1 uncultured Hyphomicrobiales bacterium | reverse complement strand
ACTGGCTGCGCGACGAAACCGGCGGTCCGGTCTATCTGCGTCGCTCCACGCGCTCGATCGAACAGAAGCAGCGCAAGATCGACGACGAGCTATCGCGCGGCATTGTCGATGGTGCTTACTGGATGCGGAAACCGGGGCCGAACGCGCAGGTCGTGATTGCCTATCAAGGCGCCATCGCGCCGGAAGCCATCGTCGCCACCGGCATGATCGGCGAGGATCGCCGCGATGTTGGCCTGCTCGCGATCACGTCCGCGGATCGTCTCAATGCAGGCTGGACCGCGGCACAGCGTGCGCGCGAACGCGGGCTCGTGCATGCGCGCAGTCATATTGAGCGATTGCTCGACGATCTGCCGTCGCATTGCTCCATCGTCACCGTGATGGACGGGCATCCGGCGACGCTCGCCTGGATCGGCTCGGTGCGCGGCCACCGCGTGCGCGCATTGGGCGTTGAGCATTTCGGTCAGACCGGAACGCTGCAAGATATTTATCGCCATTACGGTATCGATGCGAATGCGATTGCGGCGGCGGCGCAGGCGATCGCGCCCGGACGCCCGATCCGCCACCTGCGCGCGCTCGGCTCATGACCGTGCGCGACTGGATCAGTTTCTGGGATTCGGATCATCCGATCTATGTGAATGCGCGCCATTTCGACGTGCATTACCGCGAGATCGCAAACGACATTATCCGGCTTGTTCCTTCTCCTGATGCGAAGCTGCTCGATCACGGCTGTGGGGAGGCGCTGCATGCGGACTGTGTGGCGAAAACCTGTGGCGGATTGTTTTTGTGCGAGGCTGCGCCGACGGTGCGGGCGCGGGTGGCGGAACGCTTCAAGGGCGAGGACAAAATCCGCGTGCTGGCGCCAGAAGATGTCGAAAGGCTTCCCGATGCCTGTCTCCATCTCGTGGTCGCCAATTCGCTCGCGCAGTATCTGAAGCATGAGCAGCTTGAGGCATTGCTGAAGACATGGAAACGCATTCTGAAGCCGGGCGGATCGCTCGTGATCGCCGATGTGATCGGGCATGGGCAGAGCACAGTTGCCGATGCATTGGCTCTGCTCCGCTTCGCTGCGCGCAACGGTTTTCTGATCGCGGCGTTTTTCGGCCTCGCGCGCACGGTGTTTTCCGATTACCGGAAAATCCGGTCACAGCTCGGGTTTACGCAATATTCCGAGGGTGAAATGCTTTCGCTGCTGCGCGAAGCCGGTTTCAATGCGATGCGGATGCCGCGCAATTTCGGACATAATCAAAGCCGCATGGCTTTCGTGGGAGAAAAACCGTGAAGCACTGGAAGAAGGTTTCGCGCGAGCGGCTGGATTTTTTAACCGACGGCGTGTTCGCAATCACGATGACACTGCTTGTGATCGAAATGCGAATTCCGGAAGCCTTCAAGGCGGCGACAGGCAGCGATCTTCTGCATGAAATCGATCACCTGCGCGGGCATTTCATTGCCTTCGTCATTACATTCTGCGTGCTTGGAATCCGCTGGCTTTCGCTCACAAGGCTTCCGAAGAAACCGGAGGAAGTCAGCGCTTCCTTTGCTTACTGGTCGCTGGCGCATCTGTTTTTCATTTGCTGCATGCCGTTCACGACGATGCTGCTCGGCCGTTTCCCCGGGCTCGGGGTTTCGGTCTGGTTCTATGCGCTTGGCACTATCCTCGCCGCATTGGCCGCGATCCGCGTATTCACCCTTGCGGAGCCGCGGTTGCCGATGATGAAGAATGAGAAAGTGCTCGCGCTCTGGTGGCTGATCGGAAGTGCCGTGCTTTCGGTAGCCGTAAGCTTTTACCGTCCGCAGCTCGCAACCATCGTCTATGCGCTGAATATTCTTCCGCCTTTGCTGGCGCGGCGCTTTACGCCGAAATAAAAACGTCATCGGGTTGATTCAATTAACTAACGCCGCGTTTGTGACAGTCACAGATTTTTCGCATGTGACAGTCACAAATCCCGCCGCTGAAATTTTTTTGTGTGTGAACTTCAAATAATTTCCTTTTCAGTTTTCCGCAATCGAACCTTCACTTCTCCGCAATCTCCGTCTGCACAATCACGCCCATCGCCGGGCAACGGCTGAAGCATAAAGAACCTGCGCGGCCCCGCAGCCGGTCTTATGCGCCAGCCCGTCCGCACGGCGGTCGTTCCGCGTGGTGTGCGTGCGGCGGCGGAAGCTTCGCCCGCTTCCGTTCAGCCGCACGCTGGGTTGGGGGATTGACTATGAAGGACGCGCGAATTTCGCGCCGCTCCTTGCTGACCGCAGGCGGCGCAGCGGCAACTGCGTATTTGCTCGGTGGAGCGAAAGCTGCCCGTGCCGCAGGAAATCCATCCCTTAAATTTGTTGCACTGGGAGATTGGGGAACGCCGAATTCCCGTTTGCAGCGCAGGGTAGCGCAGGCGATGGGCCATGTGGCCGGCGAAATGGATGCCGATTTCGTTTTGTCGCTGGGAGATAATTTTTATCCCAAGGGCGTGCAGAGCGTTGCCGATCTGCACTGGCAAGAGACCTTCGAGGATGTTTACACCGCGCCCTCACTGATGAAGCCATGGCATGTGGTGCTCGGCAATCATGACCACGAAGGCAATACGGCCGCGCAGATCGAATACACCCAGCGGAGCGATCGCTGGAATCTGCCCGCTAGTTTTTACAAGCGCACGGAAATGATCGGCGGCGTCGAGGCCGACATCTTTTTCCTCGACACGGAAGCGATCCGCTACTGGCGGCAGGGATTCATGCGGCACGTCAATTTCGTGCCGGACAGCCAGCTATCCTGGCTCGACGCCGAACTGGCGCAGAGCCGCGCGCGCTGGAAGATCGTGGTCGGACATCATCCGGTTTTCTCCGGCGGGTCGCACGGCCCTACCTGGCCGCTGGTCGACAATCTGAAACCGATCCTGGAACGGCACGGCGTGCAGGCCTATCTCTGCGGCCACAACCACAACCTCGAACACATTGTCTGGAACAATGTGAGCTATCTGGTTTCGGGCGCCGGCTCGAAGCCGGAGCCCGTGGTCAAGCAGGTCGCCGGAACCAAATTTGCGGGCGCCGTCTCCGGTTTCATGGCGGTCGAGCTTGATCCGGAAGAGATGTCCGTGGCGTTTTACGACTCGAGGGGCCGGACGCTGCACCGGACCATCATTCCGGCCCAGGTCAACGCGATGACCTGACGCGCTGATTTCCCGCCAGCCATGCATTTTCCGGTTGTGGACCCTCCACAAGCCGGGGTTGCCCGCCCGTCCGAATCTCCGCTAAGACCATCCGACCGCGGCGGGTCCTCTTGAGCTTTCTTGGGCCTTCTGTCCGCGCTGGACAGGTCGCGCGCAGGCGCGCCCTTTTTTTATGTGCTTGATCGAGTACGGATGCCAAAACGGACCGACATCAAGACCATCCTGATTATCGGTGCTGGGCCTATTGTCATCGGACAGGCCTGTGAATTCGACTATTCCGGCACGCAGGCCTGCAAGACGCTGAAGGACGAGGGCTACCGGATCGTGCTGGTGAATTCCAACCCGGCGACGATCATGACGGACCCGGACCTCGCGCACGCGACTTACATTGAGCCGATCACGCCGGAAATCGTCGCCAAGATCATCGAGAAGGAACGCAATGTTTTGCCCGGAGGCTTCGCGCTGCTGCCGACGATGGGCGGGCAGACGGCGCTGAATTGTGCGCTCAGCTTGCGCAAGATGGGAGTGCTGG
>CAZUJE010000186.1:0-3975 GCA_964620215.1 uncultured Hyphomicrobiales bacterium | reverse complement strand
GCGGCGTCACGCGCGGCTGGGAATCGCTTGGCTATGTCTGGGCCGCGATCGAGCCGGCTTCGGCCAACGACCGCGTGGTGGCCGACAAAAGGCTGGGCCTGATCTCGCACCGGATTGTCATTCACCGCCGCAGTGAAATTACCAGCACGCATCGCTTCGTGCTGGGCCAGCGGTCGTTCGTCATTCTTGCGGTTCGCGATGCGGATGAGCGCGGCCGTTTCCTCGAATGTCTGGTCGAGGAAGAACGGCCGTGAAGCTGAGCGCGCAATTATCCGGCCTTGAATCGTTCACGCGGAATTTCACGCGCACCGCTGAATCTGTTTCAGCGCGAGCTGCCGAGGCCGCAGCCGATGCGCTTGCCAACGAGCTGGAGCGCTCAAAAGAAACGGAAGGCATTTCCGCCCCGCTGATCCGTGAGCAGGCCGCGTCCCGCCATTCCATCGGCGTGAACGGCGCCGAGGCGATCGACCGCGAACTCGGAACACTGACCCAGGAACCATCCCCTTGGCTCGCGCCCGTCCTCCCCGCGGCGCGCGGCCCGATGCGGGCGGCGGCACAAGCTGCCGTCTCCCGCGCGATTTCCACCCGCCTGCGCAAAAGGTGAAGCATGAGCGCTTCCGCTGTGAGCCTGCGAGCCGCGATCCACGGCGCGCTCAAAGCCGACACACCGCTTGTCTCGCTGCTCGGCGGCGAAAAAATCTATGACGAGCCGCCGCGCGACGCAGCACTTCCCTACGTGACGCTCGGCCAGAATGTGATTTCCGACGGCTCTACCGCGACCGAAAGCGGCGACGAACATTCGCTGACGCTGCATGTCTGGTCGCGGCAAGGCGGTCATAAAGAGGCGCATGTGCTCGCGGGCGCGGTTCTGGAGGCGCTGATCGACGCGCCGCTTAGCCTCGAAAATCATCATCTCGCTAATTTGCGTTTCGTCGTCGCCGATGTGCGCCGGGAAAGCGATGGCCGCACCTATCACGGCATTGTCCGGCTGCGCGCGCTGACTGAACCGGTTTGAACTAACGGAGAAGAAAATGCCCGCCCAGAAAGGCAAAGATCTTTTACTCAAGATGCATGACGGCTCAGTCTTCGCGACCGTGGCCGGACTGCGCACCAAAACGCTCGCCTTCAACGCGCAGACCGTGGATGTCACCCACGCGGAGTCCGCCGGACGCTGGCGCGAGTTGCTGGCGGGTGCGGGCGTTCGCCGCGCCAGCGTTTCGGGGGCCGGGATTTTCAAGGATGCCGCGTCGGACGAGCTTGTGCGCGGCGTGTTCTTCGATGGGATCTCGAAAAATTGCCAGGTCGTGATTCCGGATTTTGGCACCATTGAAGGATTGTTCCAGATTTCTTCTCTCGAATTCAGCGGCGCGCATGACGGCGAAGTCAGTTTTGAAATCTCGCTGGAATCGGCGGGCGAGCTTGCCTTCACGGCGGCCTGACATGGCGAACCGTCACCGCGGGGAGATCGAGGCTGAACTCGGCGGCCGGAAATTCCGGCTGGTGCTGACGCTCGGCGCACTTGCGGAACTGGAGTCTGCCTTTGGCGCGGACGATATGGTGGCGCTTACCGAACGCTTCGAGCGCGGGAGAGTGTCCGCGCGCGACGCGATCCGCATTCTGGGCGCGGGCTTGCGCGGAGCGGGCAATGACATGAGCGACGAGGAAATTTCCGCGCTGACGGCAACGGGCGGTGCAGCGGGCTATGTGAAGATCGTCGCCGAATTGCTCAGCGCGACATTTGGTTCAGCGAAACCGCCTGAATGAACGCGCCGTTTCCCTGGGAGAGGGCGCTCGCCATCGGGCTCGGCGTGCTGCGACTTTCGCCGCAGGAATTCTGGCGCATGACGCCGCGCGAATTCCGCTGTCGCCGGTGCTGGCCACGCAAGACAGGCAATTTTGCAACTCTGAATCTGAATCGAGAAATCATTCATGGCCGAGACGGAAAATCTCCGGCTGCCCTTCATTGAAGCGGGGCAGGCCCAGAAGCATGTTACCCATAACGAGGCGTTGCGGCTGCTCGATGTCGCGGTTCAACTGGCCGTCGCGAGCATTACTTCAAGCCCGCCGTGGTCTCCTGCGGAAGGCGAACGGCGCATTGTGGGCGCGAGCCCTACCGGGGCGTTTTCAGGACATACGAATAAAGTAGCGTCCTTTCAGAACGGCGCATGGGTATTCGCGGTTCCGAAGACCGGATGGCGGGCGTGGAATATCGCGGAAGAGTCGCTGCTGATCTGGAGCGGAACGGCCTGGACCGAATTTGTTGCCGGAGGTGGCGGCGGAGGCGAATTTGATCCGGAAGACGTGGATCATCTTTACATCAACGGCTCCGATCCGGACGGCGACAGCACGAAGCTTGCGGTGCGCTCGAACGATATTCTGTTCGATGCGGTTACGGTGGCCGACTCCGGCACCGGCGATGTCCGCTTGCAGCTTTCCAAGGAAGGCACCGGCGACACGGCCTCGATTTTCTTCTCGCACGATTTCGATGGCCGCGCCGAATTCGGACTTGTCGGCAGCGATGATTTTCGTTTGAAAGTTTCCGCCGACGGCGAGACATGGGTCACTTCGCTCATCGTGAATCCGGCTGACGGAATCGTGTCATTGCCGCTTGGCGCCGATCTCGGGGCGAGTGAAGCAACGGCGGCGCAATTCCGCAGCAATACGGCGGATAAAATTCTTTCCACCGATCAGGTGTGGTCGGCGGCCGCGGTTGTCGCGCTGACCGATGCGGCGACCATTGCCGTCGATATGTCTTCGGGATTAAATTTTTCCGTGGCACTTGGCGGTAATCGCACGCTCGGCAATCCTTCCAATGCAAAAGTCGGCCAGAGCGGAGTCATCGTGGTCACCGCGAGTTCATCCACCCGCACGCTGGCGCTTTCCTCGAACTGGAAACCTCATAACGGCATCGAACTCTTCCCGATTTCAATCGCAACGACAGCGGCTGTTGCAATCTCCTACTGGGTCGAAAGCTCGTCCGTCATCTGGATTACCGGAGTGATGCGGAGAACGCCGTGATAATCCCCGGCGTCACCACGCCTGCTCCCGCCGTCGAAACCAAAATGCGGGTATATGACGCGCTATCGCGCGCTGGCCTGCTCGCCGCCGCTGCGGGCGGGGTCTGTTACGACCTTGGAGACAGCGCCTGCTATGCCGGCAGCGGACAAACGCTGACCGATCTGCTCGGAACGATGAATGCGTATCTCGGAAACACCAGCAGCGCGGACTCCGATGACCCGGCGTTTGTGGGAACCGCCGGAGCCTTATCGCAAAACGAAAAACTGACTTTCGACGGCGGCGACAATCTGAAAATTACCGGGTCCAATCCATCCGGTGTCGATAATCTTCACAAGGATAATGCAAAATATACGGTGCTGGCCGCGCTCAATCTTGACGCCACGAACACTACGCGCGCGCTTTACGGAACCGGCACCACGCAATCGCATGTAGGGATGCGGTTCAATATTTTAGGCAACAGGAGACTTCAGCCCGTCGTCTGCAACGGAAGCGGCTCGGCCTTCGCCTTCAACCAGAGTTCTACGGCGGGTCTTCCGGCGGGAGAGTGGTGCTTTGCGGGTACTTCTCTCGATGAGGCGGCCGGGGCGGGCGGAGTCAATTACTATGTAAACGGCGTTCATGAGGCAGTCAGCTCAACCTATTCGTCTCCCTCCGCTGCCAGCGCTTCTCTTGCCTTGCAGATAGGCGCGAACGGAAACAGCGCGGCTCGAATGCTGAGCGGCGACCAGCTTGCGTTCCTGGTGCTTCTGTTCGGCCATGCCGCATCGCCGGATCAATTCGACAGGTTTTTTAATCTGTTGCGCGGGCGGTTCTTCGCTTAACGCGGTCATGGCTTCGCACGAAAATCTTATCCAGCCGCCCACGGGCGGCTTTTTTCATGAAAGGAAGCAAAAAATGAATCTAGAAGTTATTCAGAGTTGGGTTCGGCAGGCATTGACGCTGATCGGCGGAATTTTT
>CAZUJE010000185.1:0-4055 GCA_964620215.1 uncultured Hyphomicrobiales bacterium | reverse complement strand
CGCCTGGCTTCGCGCGGCCCTTGGCGACCTGTTCGGAGATGAGCTTGTCGGAAAGGCTTTTGCCTTTCTCGGCGGATTCCTTTTCGCGGTCGAGCAGCACCACTTCGATGCCGGCCGATGCGCTGACATAGGAAATGCCCGCGCCCATGAAGCCCGCGCCGAGCACCGCGATCTTCTTGATCTTGTTCGGCTCGACATTGGCCGGTCGGCGAGCGCCCTTGTTCAGTTCCTGCATCGACACGAACAGGGTCCGGATCATCGCCGCCGCTTCTTTCGAGCGGAGAATTTTCGCAAAGTAGCGCGATTCCACGCGCAGACCCTGATCGATCGGCAGCAACAGGCCTTCATAAACGGACTGCAAAATCGCGCGAGCGCCGGGGTAATTGTCATAGGTCTCCCGGCGATAGATTGCGTTCGCCGGCGGCCAGGTCATGAAACCGGCCTTCGAGTAGACCGGCCCGCCCGGCAATTTGAATCCATCCACGTCCCAGGGCTGCACGCCTTTGCCGCCACCCTTGATCCAGGCTTTCGCGGTGTCGATCAATTTAGTGGCGGGAACGACTTCATTGATGAGTTTCAGATTCTTCGCCTTGTCGAGCCGCACCTGCTCGCCGCGCAGCATCATCTGCAACGCATCGGCGGTGGGGATGATGCGCGGCAGGCGCTGCGTGCCGCCCGCCCCCGGAAATAATCCGATCTTCACTTCGGGCAGGCCGACGCGGGTTTTTTCGTTTTCAGAGGCGACGCGATAATGACAGGAGAGCGCCAGTTCGAACGCGCCGCCGAGGCACATGCCGTTGATCGCGGCGACCCACGGCTTGCCGCTTGTCTCAAGCCGCCGGTAGATCACCGACATTTTTCGCGACTGCTCGAAAAATTCCAACATCGCCGCCGCTTCACCCTTCGATTTCACGAAGTCCACGAAGATGCGCGAGAGCCCTTCCAACATGGTGAGATCAGCACCGCCGGAAAAAGTTTCCTTTCCGGAGGCGACCACTACACCCTTGATTGCTTTGTCGGCGGCAACTTTCTCAACAACGTCGCTCAACTCCTGCAACGTCTCCATTGTGAAGACGTTCATGGAGCGGTTCGGCATGTCCCAGGTGAGAACGCCAATGCCGTCGCTGTCGATGTCGAACTTGAAATTCTTGTAAGCCATCGCCGGCTCCCGTTGTTCAACGATAAAGTTCGCCGGCCTTGTTGGTGAGCCGGACGCCGTTTTCGTCCTTCTCACCGGCCAGATCGTCGTTTGGATAAATGTATCGATCGCGCACGGCGCGCGTGCCTACTTCGAGAAACACAACATCGCTTCTGGAATTGTTCACAAGCCGGTGGCCGACCGGCACGCCGGCCTTGAAGCCCGCGGCTTCGCCTGCACGGAGCAAAATTTTTGCGTCGCCTTCTTCCAGCGTTGCTTCGCCTTCGAGGATATAGACAAATTCGTCTTCGGACTCGTGCCAGTGGAAGAGCGCCGACGCGGCCCCCGGCTTCAAGCGCGTGATGTTCACGCCGAACTGCGTCAGGCCGCACGTATCTCCGAGCCGTTGTTTCTCACGGCCCTCCATCGGCTTGCAGAACTGCGCCGGATAAATGGAGCGCGTGTTGATGGCGGCTTTTGCGATATCGATCTTCGGCAAGATTCAGACCCGTTCGATGATGGTGGCTGTGCCCATGCCGGCACCGATACAAAGCGTGACCAGCGCGGTGGATTTATTGGTGCGTTCCATTTCGTCGAGCGCGGTGCCGAGGATCATGGCGCCGGTCGCACCCAGCGGATGGCCCATCGCGATGGCGCCGCCGTTCACATTCACGCGCGACATATCGAGCTTAAAATATTGCAGAAAGCGCAGCACCACGGCGGCAAAAGCTTCATTGATTTCAATGAGATCGATGTCGCTGAGCTTCATCTTGGCTTTCTTCAGAACAAGCTCGGTGACGTCGAGCGGCCCGGTGAGCATCAGCGCCATGTCGGAGCCGATGCTGGCAAACGTATGAATCCGTGCGCGCGGTTTTAATCCGGCCGCCTTGCCGCCTTCCCTGGAGCCGACCAGCACGGCCGCCGCCCCGTCCACAATGCCGGAAGAATTTCCGGCGTGGTGGACGTGATTGACGAACTCGACATCGGGATGCGCCTGGATCGCCACTGCATCGAAACCGCCAAGCTCGCCCATCTGCACGAAGCTCGGCTTCAATTGTCCGAGCGACTGCATGTCGGTCGTCGGACGCATGTGCTCATCTTTTGCAAGAATGGTCATGCCGTTCACGTCGAGCACGGGGGCGACTGAATTTTTAAAGTGTCCCGCATCCCACGCCTTGGCCGCGCGCTTCTGGCTCTCCACCGCGAAGGCATCGCAGTCGTCGCGCGTGATTCCATATTTCGTTGCGATCAGATCGGCCGAAACGCCCTGCGGCATGAAATAGGATTTGATCGCAATCGACGGATCGACCGGCCATGCGCCGCCCGATGCACCGATGCCGACGCGCGACATGCTCTCGACGCCGCCGCCGATGGTCAGCTCTTTCGCTCCGGCCATCACTTGTGCCGCGGCGAAATTCACCGCTTCGAGTCCCGACGCGCAGAAGCGATTGATCTGCACGCCTGGCACTTCCTTGCCGTAATCGGCGGCGATTGCAGCCGCGCGCGCGATGTTGCCGCCCGCTTCGCCGACGGGATCGACGCAGCCGAGGACTACGTCTTCCACGAGTTTCGGCTCCAGCTTGTTCCGTTCTTTCAGATTGGCGAGCGCCTGCCGCGCCAGTTCAAGCGACGTCACTTCGTGGAGCGAACCGTCGGTCTTGCCGCGCCCGCGCGGAGTTCTAACGTGATCGTAAATGAAGCAATCGGTCATGGCCTCGTCCCGTTGCTCTCCCGGTCAGGGGAGAAAGAAAAATTCAAAACGACTCCGCCGGCATTTCCATCACGGTGCCGGCTCCGGTTTCGATGCGGGCGAGGTGCGCCGCCGTTTCCGGCAGCATCCGTTCCATGAAAAATTTTCCCGCCGTCAGTTTGGCATCCATGCGCGCCGCCGCACCGTTGCCTTTCGATTTGTTGTCGAGCGCCGCTTTCGCGATCTGCGCCCACATATATCCAAGCGCCACCAGTCCGAGGAGATGCATATAGTCATAGGATGCAGCACCCGCATTGTCCGGCTGCTTCAGCCCGTTCTGCATCAGCCACACGGTCGCCTTTTGCAGATGGGCAAGCGCCGCTTCGAGAGGCTTAATATAGGGCGTCATCGCCGCGTCGGCAGCGTTCGACTTCACAAATCCCTGTGTATCCGCGAGGAAAGCCATCATGGCGCGGCCGCCGTCCTTGCCGAGCTTGCGGCCCACAAGATCAAGCGCCTGAATGCCGTTAGCCCCTTCATAAATCATGGAAATCCGGGCATCGCGGACGAACTGCTCCATGCCATGTTCAGCAATGTAGCCGTGTCCGCCGAACACCTGCTGGGCCAGCACGGTGTTGGCGAAGCCGAGATCGGTGAGGACGCCTTTCACCACCGGCGTCATCAGGTTCATGACATCGTCGGCGGCCTGCTTCGCCTTTTCGTCGCCGGAGCGGTGATAGGTATCCGCCTGCAACGCGACCCAGATAATCAGCGCGCGGGCGGCCTCGTTGAAGGCGCGCATGGACAAGAGCACGCGGCGCACATCGGGATGCACGATGATCGGATCGGCGGGCTTATCGGGAAATTTTGTTCCTGAAATCGAGCGGCCCTGCAAGCGTTCACGCGCATAGATGGCCGCGTTCTGATAGGCGACTTCGGAAAGCGCCAGCCCCTGAATGCCGACGCCGATGCGCGCTTCGTTCATCATCGTGAACATGGCGGCGAGCCCGCGATGCGGCTCTCCCATCAGCCAGCCCGCCGCGTTGTCGTAATTCATCACGCAGGTAGAATTTCCGTGAATGCCCATTTTCTCTTCGAGCGAACCGCAGGAGACGCCGTTCCTCGCCCCAACAGAGCCATCTTCCTTCCGCAGGAATTTCGGAACGACGAACAGCGAAATTCCCTTGCTCCCTTCCGGCCCGCCTTCGATGAGAGCCCGCACGGAGT
>CAZUJE010000184.1:0-4121 GCA_964620215.1 uncultured Hyphomicrobiales bacterium | reverse complement strand
TCACCGAACAGATCGGTTTCGCACTCTTCTTTGAAAGTCGTCTCGATGATGCCCGCGCGGCCGCCGCCAATGGCGCTCGCGTAAGACAGGCCGAGATCGTGCGCATTGCCCGAAGCGTCCTTGTGAATCGCGATCAAGCACGGCACGCCGGCACCGCGCTGATATTCGCCGCGCACGGTGTGGCCCGGGCCTTTCGGCGCGACCATGAGCACGTCGAGATCGGCGCGCGGCTCGATCAGGTTGAAATGCACGTTGAGGCCGTGGGCGAACAGCAGCGCCGCGCCCTGCTTCATGTTGCCCGCGAGATGCTCGCGATAGATGTCGCCCTGCAACTCGTCGGGCGTCAGCATCATCATCACGTCGGCCCATTTGGCGGCTTCGGTGACTTCCATGCATTTGAGTTTTTCGCCTTCGGCTTTCTTCACGCCGGCGGAGGTCTTGCGCAGCGCGACCGCAATGTCCTTCACACCTGAATCCCGCAAGTTCAGCGCATGGGCATGGCCCTGGCTGCCATAGCCGATGACGGCCACTTTCTTGCCCTTGATGAGGTTCAGGTCGGCGTCGCGATCGTAATAAACACGCATAATAAGCCCCGGCTTTTGTTAGGTTTCGGGGCTGCTTCTAGGTGGTACAGGCCGGATTCACAAGCATCATCCGTGCATAGGCTGCAGCGCGGCGCGCAATGCTCTAGGCCGCCTTCGGAAAAATCCGGTATTGCTGCGGCGAAAGGCCCACGGTCTGCCCGGTTTCCAGACCGCCATTCTGCGGGGCGGCGATTTCGATAACGTTATCGCCGCCGGCGAGTTCGATTTCAAAACGCCGCGCCGGGCCGATCCCATGCACACGCCGGACAACGCCGGTAAATGCCGCCTGCCCTTGCGGCACGAGCGCGATCTTGTAGGGACGCACGAACAGTTGCGCGGCTCCGTTGCGCACACCCTGCGGATCGAGGCCGGTGCCGGCGCCCTGGAAGCGGACCGCTCCGCCTTCCACCGCGACCGGAATGGAAATGGACTCGCCGATGAATTCGTGGACGAAGGCGGTGGCGGGGCGCTCATAGACTTCTTCCGCCGTGCCGGTCTGCTCGATCTTGCCCTTGTCCATGACAACAATTCGATCCGCGAGTTCGAGCGCTTCTTCCTGATCGTGGGTCACGAAAACCGAAGTCACGTGAATTTCCTCATGCAGCCCGCGCAGCCAACGGCGCAGCTCCTTGCGCACTTTTGCATCGAGCGCACCGAACGGTTCGTCGAGCAGCAGCACGCGCGGCTCGATCGCAAGCGCGCGGGCAAGTGCTATGCGCTGGCGCTGGCCGCCCGATAGCTGGCTCGGATAACGGTCCGCGACCCAGCCAAGCTGAACGAGATCGAGCAGCTCCATCACCTTGTTGCGGATCTGGTCCTCGCGGAAGCGATGCTTGCGCGGGCCTACCCTCAATCCGAAGGCGACGTTCTCGAACACGCTCATGTGCCGGAACAGCGCATAATGCTGGAACACGAAACCGACATGGCGCTCGCCGACTTTGCGCTTCAGCGCATCGGTGCCGTCGAACAGCACCCGGCCCGCATCCGGCCATTCGAGCCCAGCAATAATGCGGAGCAGCGTAGTCTTCCCGGAGCCGGAGGGACCAAGCAGCGCTACCAGCTCGCCGGACTTCACTTCGAGGTCCACATCCCTGAGCGCGCGGAAATTGCCGAATTGTTTGGTTGCGCCGACGACATCGATTTTCATGAGTTTATTCCGCGTTGTTCGAGCGCGACTTTTGCGACAAGGGTGACGAGCGCCAGCAGCGCCAGCAGCGAAGCGACCGCGAAGGCGGCTGCGAACTGATATTCGTTGTAGAGAATCTCGATATGCAGCGGCATCGTATTGGTCTCGCCGCGCACATGGCCGGACACGACCGAGACCGCACCGAATTCGCCCATCGCGCGCGCGTTGCAGAGCAGCACGCCGTACAGAAGCGCCCATTTCACGTTGGGCAGCGTGACGCGGCGGAAGGTTTGCAGGCCGGTGGCGCCGAGCGAGATCGCTGCCTCTTCCTCCTGCGTTCCCTGCTCCTGCATCAGCGGGATCAGTTCACGCACCACGAACGGAAACGTCACCAGCAGCGTCGCCAGAACGATACCTGGCAGCGCGAAGATGATTTTGTAATCATGCGCCATCAGCCATGCGCCAAAAAATCCCTGCGCGCCGAACAGCAGCACGAACACCAGGCCGGAAATCACCGGGTCTACGGAAAACGGCAGATCGATCATCGTGATGAGAAACGCCTTGCCGGGAAATTCGAACTTTGCGATGGCCCAGGCCGCGACCAGGCCGAAGATCAAATTCAGAAAAACCGAAATCGCCGCGACGAGCAAGGTCAGCTTGATCGCGGACATTGCGTCCGCATGCACCAGAGCCGCCAGATAGGCGCTCCATCCGCGCGCGAATGCCTGCACGAATACTGCCGCCAGCGGCACGACAATGAACAGGCCTAGAAACAGCAGCGAGATTCCGATCACGATCCAGCGCACCAGCCACGGCTCGCTCCGCACTTCACGCACCGCGCGCGGCGGCAGCGCATGGCGCTTTCCCATTGTTCCGATAACCGACATGGATTTTTCCTACGCTCGCCCGGTGCGGGTTTCGGACCAGCGCTGCAAGCGGTTGATCGCGAACAGAATCAGAAATGAAGCAAGCAGCATCACCACGGCGATGGCGGTCGCGTCGGCATATTTGAATTCCTCCAGCCGGATCACGATCAGGAGCGGCGCGATTTCGGAAATATTCGGAAGATTTCCGGCGATGAAGATGACCGAGCCGTATTCGCCGACAGCTCTTGCAAAAGCGAGGGCGAAGCCAGTGAGCAGGCTCGGCACCACGATCGGCAGAATGACCCTGGTAATGGTTTGCCAGCGGCTGGCGCCGAGCGTCGCCGCCGCCTCTTCCAGTTCCGCGTCGATGTCGGCGAGCACCGGCTGCACCGTGCGCACGACAAACGGCAGACCGATGAAAATAAGCGCGATCAGAATGCCAAGCGGAGTGAACGAGACTTTAATTCCAAAAGGCGTCAGCAATCCGCCCAGCCAGCCATTCTCCGCGAACAGCGTGGTCAATGCGATACCCGCAACAGCGGTCGGCAGTGCGAACGGAATGTCGATGATCGCATCGAATATACGCTTGAACGGAAATTCGTAACGCACCAGCGCCCAGGCCACGATGGAGCCGAAAACGAGATTCACCATGGCCGCGATCAGCGAGAGCCCGAAACTCACCCGCAACGCATTCATCGTGCGGCGGCTCGACAGGATCGACCAGAATTCCGCGAAGCTCAGTTCCGCGGTCTTGATGAACAGGCCGGCGAGCGGAATCAGCACGATGAGGGCAAGCCAGGTCAACGTCAGGCCGAGCGTGATCCCGAAACCCGGAATCACACTCGGCTGGCGCCGGAACAGGCTGTGCGCCGTTCCTGTCACGGGAAGCTCCCGGCTGATTTCGGCGGCGAGACTCACTGTCCGTAAATCTCGTCAAACACACCCTTGTCGGCGAAGTGCCGCTTCTGCGCGGCCTGCCAGCCGCCGAACACTTCGTCGATGGTGAAGAGGTTTACGGTCGGAAACTGCTTCTCGTATTTCTTCGCGATTTCCGGATCGCGCGGACGATAGTAATGCTTGCCGGCGATGTCCTGGCCTTCCTTGCTGTAGAGATAGTTCAGATAGGCCTCGGCCGCGGCGCGCGTGCCTTTTTTCTCGACGACCTTGTCCACAATGGTGACCGGCGGCTCGGCGAGAATGGAGAGCGATGGGATGATGATCTCGAATTTGTCCTTGCCGAGTTCATTGAGCGCGAGGAAGGCTTCGTTTTCCCAGGAGATGAATACATCGCCGACACCGCGCTCGACGAAGGTGATCGTGGAGCCGCGCGCACCCGTGTCGAGCACCGGCACGTTCTTCAGGATTTTCTGCACGAACTCCTTGGCTTTCTCGTCGGAGCCGTATTTTTTCAGCGCATAGCCCCAGGCCGCCAGATAATTCCAGCGCGCCCCGCCGGAGGTTTTCGGATTCGGCGTGATGGCCTTCACGTCGGAACGGACTAGATCGTGCCCGTCCCTGATTTTCCTCGGGTTCCCCCCCCGCCCC
>CAZUJE010000183.1:0-4213 GCA_964620215.1 uncultured Hyphomicrobiales bacterium | reverse complement strand
GCACGAAGGTCATGTCGTGTTCGACAACGACAACGGTTTTCGTCTTGTTGATTTCCTTGAGGAGTTCGGCGGTCTGGTGTGTCTCCGCGTCGGTCATGCCGGCGGCGGGCTCGTCGACCAACAATAATTTGGGCTCCTGCGCCAGCAACATGCCGATTTCGAGCCATTGCTTCTGGCCGTGGGAAAGCCCGCCCGCGAGCCGTTCCCGCGCCGAACCTAGCCGGATAATGCCGAGGATTTCCTCGATGCGGTCCGTCTCCGGTTTTTTCTCGCTGTGCCAGGTCGCCCGAACCGCGCTGCGATCACCGGCCAGAGCCAGCCGCAGATTGTCGATCACCGTATGGTTCTCGAACACGGTCGGCTTCTGGAATTTGCGGCCGATGCCGAGCGTGGCGATGGCGGCTTCCTCGGGCTTCGTCAGATCGGTCGATCCGCTCTCGAAATAGACGTCGCCGGAATCCGGCTGCGTTTTTCCGGTGATGACATCCATCATCGTGGTCTTGCCGGCACCGTTCGGGCCGATGATGGCGCGCATCTCGCCCGGCTCCAGCGTCAGCGAGAGTTTGTTCAGCGCGCGAAAACCATCGAAGCTGACGGAAACACCGTCGAGATAGAGAAGCGCTGAGGTGAGCGGGGTGGTTGTTTCAGCCATGGCCCTATTCCGCCGCCTGTCCGTTTTCAGCTGTCTTGCCGCTCACTGCCTTCGGCGTCTTGTCGCGCTTCAGCCACGCATCCAGCGTGCCGACGATGCCCTTGGGCAGTAGCAGCGTGACAAGCACGAACATGGAGCCGAGCGCGAACAGCCAGTAGGCCGCAAACATGCCGGTGGTGAAAATCGTCTTGGCGTAATTCACGACAAACGCGCCGAGGGCGGCACCCACCAGCGTGCCGCGCCCCCCGACCGCGACCCAGATGATCATCTCGATGGAATTGGCGGGAGAAAATTCGCTCGGATTGATAATGCCGATCTGCGGCACATAGAGCGCGCCCGCGATGCCCGCGAGGCAGGCGGAGATCACAAAGGCGACGAGCTTGTAGTTCTCCGGGCGGTAGCCGAGAAAGCGTGTGCGCGCTTCCTGATCGCGCACCGCTGTGAGCACCTTTCCGTATTTCGATGTCACCAGCCATTGGCAGATGAGATAGCCGAGCAGCAGCGCGATGGCGGACGCAAAAAACAAAGCCGCGCGCGTCGCCGGCGCCTGCACCGGAAAACCGAGAATGTCCTTGAAATCGGTCAGGCCGTTATTGCCGCCGAAGCCGAAATTGTTGCGGAAGAAGCCGAGCATCAGCGCGAAGGTGAGCGCCTGGGTGATGATCGAGAGATAGACGCCGGTGACGCGCGAGCGGAATGCGAACCAGCCGAATACGAAGGCGAGCACGCCCGGCACCAGCACGACCATCAGCATCGCATACGGAAAATACTGGAAGCCGTACCAATAGACCGGCAATTCCGGCCAGTTCAGGAACACCATGAAATCGGGGCGGACCGGATCGGCATAGACGCCGCGCGTGCCGATCTGGCGCATCAGGTACATACCCATCGCGTAACCGCCGAGCGCGAAGAAAGCGCCGTGGCCCAATGACAGAATTCCCGCGTAGCCCCAGACGAGGTCGAGCGCGATGGCGAGCAGCGCGAAGCAGACGTATTTGCCGAGCAGTGGCACCAGATGGTTCGGCACATGGAATGGCGATGATGGCGGGATCAGCAAATTCGCCACCGGCACATAGACCGCAACCGCCAGCACAATCGCGATAAAGATCGCGCCGCGCCCGTCCAGCAGGCCGAGGATGAGAGGCTTTCTCATGCTTCAACCGACCGGCCCTTGAGGGCAAACAATCCGCGCGGGCGTTTCTGAATGAAGAGGATGATGGCGATGAGCAGGAAAATCTTTCCAAGCACCGCGCCCGCATAGGGCTCCAACAGTTTGTTCGCGATGCCGAGGGTCATGGCGCCGACAAGCGTTCCCCACAGATTACCGACACCGCCGAACACCACAATCAGGAAGCTGTCGATGATGTAGCTTTGGCCCAGATTCGGCGAGACATTATCGATCTGCGAAAGTGCGACGCCCGCCATGCCGGCAATGCCCGAGCCCAAACCAAAGGTGAGCGCGTCCACGCGGCTCGTGCGGATTCCCATCGATGCCGCCATCGGCCGGTTCTGCACGACCGCCCGCATCTCAAGACCAAAGCGCGTATAGCGCAGCACGAACAGCAGCGACACGAACACGAACAGTGAAAACACGATGATCCAGAGCCGGCCATAGGTGATCGACAACTGGCCGACCTCGAACGATCCCGACATGAAGCCCGGCGAGCCGACTTCGCGGTTGGTCGGACCGAAGGTGGTGCGCACGGCCTGCTGGATGATGAGCGAAAGCCCCCAGGTGGCGAGCAGCGTTTCCAGCGGACGCCCATAGAGAAAACGGATGATCGTGCGTTCGATCAGGATGCCGATGGCCCCCGCGACGAGAAATGCCAGCGGGATCGCGAAGGCGAGCGAATAATCGAACAGGCCCGGGTTATTAATCCGGATATATTCCTGCACGACGAAAGTGACATAGGCGCCGAGCATCACCATTTCGCCGTGGGCCATGTTGATGACGCCCATCACTCCGAAGGTGATCGCAAGGCCGATTGCCGCGAGCAGTAATACGGAGCCGAGCGAAAGTCCGTACCAGATATTCTGCGCGCCTTCCCAGACGGAGAGCGAGCGCTCGATTCCGGCCACCGCATCGGCGGATGCCTGTTTTAGTCCGGCCGGCGCGCTGGCGGGAAGCGAGCGCAGCAGCGCCAGCGATTCCTGATCGCCGCGCGCGCGAAGCGTCTCCACCGCACCCACACGGTCATTTTCCGAAGCGGAAGAACTGGAGAAAATGATCGCGGCGCGGGCTTCGGTCAGCGCGCGTTTCACCCGCGTCTCCGTTTCCTTCGCGAGTGCTAGATCGACGGTCTTCAGTGCGTTTTCGTCGCGCGACTTGAACACGGACTGAGCGGCGATGAGGCGTTTGGCGGGATCGGCCGCCATCAGCGTCAATGAACCGAGTGCGGCCTGAATGATGCCGCGCACGCGGTTGTTCGCGCGGACGGGCTGCAAGCCGCCGGGCTGCGCGCCCTCGATCACATTGCCAGTCGCCGCGTCGATGAATTTGTTGTCGGCCGTGCGGATGATGACGATTTTGGTTTCGGCGTTGAACAGAAGCCTTCCATCGGGAATCGCTTCGATGACAGGAAGCGCCTGTGCGTTTCCGCTGGTGGCGATTTCGCCGATCGCCTCGATGGTGTCGGTGTAACTGTCGGTGGCAAATTTCGCGAGCGCGTCCTCGAACGGGCCGCCTTGCGCGGGCTGCACCGCCAAAATGCCAAGCGAACATACAAGCGCGAAAACGCGCAGGCCGGAAAATCGCATCTATCAACCCTCAGAAGTTGACCCGGGCGGGAGCGGACTCCCGCCCGGCAGTTTCAACTGGCGTGGCTCAGGAGCCTCCGCCGCACTTCTTGGTGACCTTGTTGTAGTTACCGCACTTCAGGTCGACCCAATCGGCTTCGAGATCCTTCGAGCCGTCGAGGAAGTCGGTCCAGGCGTCGCCCGGCACGAGATCCTTGGTCTGCCACACAACGTCGAACTGACCGTCGGCTTTGATTTCGCCGATCAGCACAGGCTTCGTGATGTGATGGTTCGGAAGCATCTTGGAAATGCCGCCGGTGAGGTTCGCCGCTTCAATACCCGGAAGAGCGTCAATCACCTTGTCCGCATCAACGGACTTAACCTTCTCAACCGCCTTCACCCACATGGCGAAGCCGATGACATGCGCTTCCATCGGATCATTGGTCACGGCCTTCGGATTCTTCTTGAAGGCCTTCCACTTCGCGATGAACTCGTCATTGCCCTTGTCCTTCACCGACTGGAAGTAGTTCCAGGCGTCTAGATGGCCGAGCAACGGCTTGGTGTCGAGACCGGCGAGTTCTTCTTCGCCGACCGAGAACGCCACGACCGGGATGTCGGTCGCCTTGATGCCGGCGTTGCCGAGTTCCTTGTAGAAGCCGACGTTGGCGTCACCGTTGATGGTGGAGACGACTCCGGTCTTCTTGCCGGCGGAGCCGAACTTCTTGATCTCAGACACGATCGTCTGCCAATCAGAGTGGCCGAACGGCGTGTAGTTGATCATGATGTCTTCGGCGGGAACGCCCTTCGCCTTCAGATACGCTTCGA
>CAZUJE010000182.1:0-4237 GCA_964620215.1 uncultured Hyphomicrobiales bacterium | reverse complement strand
CGAAACCACCGATGACGCCCGCAATTTCCAACCGCGCGATGCGGCGGCTCTCGCCTATGTGACGCAGACCACGCTTTCGGTGGACGATACCGCTGAGATCGTCGCCATCCTGCGCGAGCGTTTCCCGGCGATCATCGGCCCGCACAAGGAAGATATTTGTTATGCCACTACCAACCGGCAGGAAGCGGTGAAGCGGGTGGCTCCCCAGGTGGAAGCGATGATCGTGGTCGGCGCTCCGAACAGCTCAAACTCCCAACGCCTGCGCGAAGTCGCTGAGCGTTCCGGCTGCCGTGCCACGGCGCTGGTGCAACGCGCGGAGGAAATTGACTGGTCGCGCTTCGGCGCGATCAAAACCCTGGGTATCGCCGCCGGCGCATCGGCCCCGGAAGTGCTGGTGGAGGAAATCATCGACGCATTTGCCGAGCGCTACCAGATTGAAGTCGAGACCATCTCCACCGCGGAAGAAAACGTATTCTTCCCGCTGCCCCGCGAATTGCGCGAAGACGCGGCGGAGTAATTTTCATGGCCGTCTATACCGACGTCGGCGAGGATGAGCTTGGCGCATTTCTCGCGAACTATGACCTTGGCGAACTGCTTTCCTTCAAGGGCATTGCCGAGGGCGTGGAGAACTCGAATTTTCTCCTGCACACCAAGGCCGGCTATTACATCCTGACGCTCTATGAAAAGCGCGTGGCGCGCGAAGACCTGCCGTTTTTTCTCGGCCTGATGGAACATCTGTGCCGCAAGGGCATCAATTGCCCGCTGCCCGTAAAAAACAAAAAAGGCTCAGCACTCGGCGAGCTCGCGGGGCGTCCCGCGGCGATTATCACCTTTCTGGATGGCGTCTGGGTGCGGAGACCACAGGTGCATCACTGCACGGCGCTTGGAAAAGTTTTGGCGCAATTTCATCTCGCGAGCAGCGACTTCAAGCTCGAGCGCAAAAACGCCCTTGGCCCCGCCGGCTGGCGCAAGCTCGCCGATACCGCGGGCATGCGCGCCAACAGGGTCTACGAAGGTCTTTCCGGAGTCATCGCAGAAGAACTTGCGCTGCTTTCACAAGGATGGCCAAGCGCTTTACCGCGCAGCGTGATCCATGCCGATCTTTTCCCGGACAATGTTTTCTTTATCGGCGAGAAACTGTCCGGCGTGATCGATTTCTATTTCGCCTGCAATGACGTGCTGGCCTACGACCTCGCCATCTGCCTGAACGCATGGTGCTTCGAAGCGGACGGCTCCTACAACGTCACCAAGGGCAAGGCGCTGCTCTCCGCCTATAACGAAGAACGCAAACTGTCGGCGGACGAATTGAACGCGCTTCCCCTGCTCGCCCGCAGCGCCGCGCTGCGTTTCCTGCTCACCCGGCTCGTGGATTGGCTCGACGTGCCGCCCGGCGCGCTCGTGCGTCCGAAAGACCCGCTCGAATATCTGCGCAAGCTACGCTTTCACCAGCGCGTCGATCACGCGCGGGATTACGGACTGGCAGCATGAGCAAGCTTGAAATCTGGACCGACGGCGCATGCTCCGGAAATCCCGGCCCCGGCGGCTGGGGCGCGCTTTTTCGCCAGAATGGAAAAAGCTGGGAGTTGAAGGGCGGCGAAGCGGCGACGACCAACAACCGGATGGAACTGCTCGCCGCGATCTCCGCGCTGGAATCGCTTCCAAACTCGGTTCATGCCGATGTTCACACCGACAGCGAATATCTGCGAAACGGAATCACGAAGTGGATTCACGGCTGGAAGAAGAATGGCTGGAAGACCGCTGACAAGAAGCCGGTGAAAAATATCGAGCTGTGGCAGCGGCTGGAAATCGCCGCGAACAAGCACACAGTCACGTGGCACTGGCTGAAGGGCCACACCGGTCATGCCGAAAACGAGCGCGCCGATGAACTCGCGCGCGAGGGCATGGCCCCGTTTCTGCGTTAACTGTCATTCCGGATGCTGAGCGAAGCGAGGCAGTCCGGAATCCATAACCCAGCGTTCAATCTTTGATTCTGGGATTATGAATTCCGGGCTCGCGGCTTGCTTCGCTCGCCGCGCCCCGGAATGACTCCGAATGACTAGTGCCGCCCGTTCTTGCGCGCTTTTTTTCGCGCGTACATCGCTTCATCCGCACGCGCGAGCGCGGACTCCACGGTGTCATCGGCACTGAGCATGGTCATGCCGGCAGAGAGGCCGAGCTTCATGTTTTTCTTTCCGAACAGAAAACTCTCGCTCTCAATCATCTCTTCAAGCTGCCGCGCTTTCTCGTCCGCTTTTTCCTCGCTCACATTCCACAGCAACACCGCCAGCTCGTCGCCGCCGACGCGCGCGACGAAATCGGACGCCCGCACGCTGCCCGCAATCAGGCGTCCAACCCGGCCAAGCACCCAGTCCCCCGCGGCATGGCCGTGCCTGTCGTTGATCGGCTTGAACCGATCGAGATCGAGATAGAGCAGCGCTGCGGTCGCATCGTAGCGGCGCACGAAGGCGAGCGAGCGCTCCAGCGTCCGCCCGAAGCCGCGCCGGTTCAGAAGTCCCGTGAGCGGGTCTTCGTCCACCCGCGTCTCCAGTTCGGCGACGAGCGCGCGCGCCTGTTTCAATTCATCCTTGAGCGCGTCGATCTCGGCGGCAAGCTGCATCGGCACGGAGCGTGATTTCAGCGAGGAGATCGGGGTCTTTTCGGCGGGCGTGGCACGTTCACGATTCGAAGCGCGGGCGCGCACAGCCCTCTCCGCTGCCCGTTTTCGCGTTACGCCAGACGCCTTGCCTACCATCTTAACCGACCTGCCCCGATCCGCTTGCCAGCATCCCACCCACTCCTATAATCCAGCGCTTTCTTGCGCCAGAGGTTTCGTAAATGCCCGCGCGAAAGCGCCCCGTCGCCATCATTATGGGCTCCAAATCCGACTGGGAAACCATGCGGCAGGCGGCCCTCATCCTCGATCAGCTCAAGATCGGCTACGAGGCGCTGGTGGTCTCCGCGCACCGCACGCCGGATCGCCTGTACCGATTCGCCAAATCCGCCCGCGCCAAGGGCTTCAAGGTGGTGATTGCGGGCGCCGGCGGCGCCGCTCACCTGCCCGGGATGACGGCTTCGCTGACGCCGCTTCCCGTCTTTGGCGTGCCGGTCAATTCGAAAGCGCTGAAGGGCGTGGATAGTTTGCTCTCGATTATGCAGATGCCCGCCGGGATTCCGGTCGGCACGCTCGCCATCGGCGAACCGGGCGCGAAGAACGCGGCTCTGCTCGCCGCCGCCGTGCTGGCGCTGGAAGACAAAACCATCGCAAAAAATCTCGATGCTTTCCGCGCGAAGCAAACCGCTTCCGTGGGCAAGCGGCCGCGCTGAACTCCATGGGCAAAAATCTTCCCGTGCTCGCGCCTGGCGCGACAATTGGAATTTTGGGCGGCGGCCAGCTCGGGCGGATGCTGGCGATGGCCGCGGCCGAACTTGGCTTCAAGATTCACATCTATGCGCCGGAAATGGACTCCTGCGCGTTCGACGTGGCGAGCGCAAAAACCTGCGCAGCCTATGAAGACGAAGCAGCCCTCGCAAAATTCGCCGAATCCGTTGATATCGTCACTTACGAATTCGAGAACATTCCGGCCGCGACCGCGAAATTTCTGTCTGCAAAAAAACCCGTGCTGCCTGATCCATCCGTATTGGAAACGACGCAGGACCGCGTGGTCGAAAAAACTTTCGTGAATGGTCTGGGCATTGCGACGCCAAAATTCGCCGCGGTTGATTCTCCAGCTTCCCTGAAACAGGCAATCGGGCAGATCGGCCTGCCCGCCGTGCTGAAAACCCGCCGCATGGGCTACGACGGCAAGGGACAGGCGACGATCAAGCGCGCGGAAGATGCGGAGTCCGCATTCGCAACTATCGGCAACGCCCCCTCAATCCTTGAACAATTCGTTCCCTTCCAGCGCGAAGTTTCGGTGGTCGCCGCGCGCGGACGCGACGGAAAGGTCGTCGCTTTCGAGACAACGGAAAATCTGCACCGCGATCATATTCTTCATAAATCGCGCGTCCCCGCGCGCATTCCCGATGCGCTTGGCGGACAGGCGATGGTGATCGCGACGAAAATTGCCGAAGCGCTGAATTATGTTGGCGTGCTTGCGGTCGAGATGTTCGTCGTGGACGAAAACGGCAAGCTGAAGCTGCTCGTCAACGAGATCGCGCCGCGCGTTCACAACTCCGGCCACTGGACGCTGGATGGCGCCACCGCCAGCCAGTTCGAGCAGCATATCCGCGCGGTCGC
>CAZUJE010000181.1:0-4238 GCA_964620215.1 uncultured Hyphomicrobiales bacterium | reverse complement strand
CGCCTCGGCCACCATCTGCACGATGCGCGCGAGCAGCGTGTCGCGGCCGACCTTGTCCGCGCGCATGATGAGCGAGCCGCTTTGATTGATCGTGCCAGCGATCAGACGCGCGCCTTTTTCTTTTGTGACCGGCATCGACTCGCCCGTGACCATGGACTCGTCAAGCGATGAGCGGCCTTCCAGCACCTCGCCGTCCACCGGCACTTTCTCGCCGGGACGCACGCGCAGTCTGTCTCCGGTGAGAACGGAATCGAGTTCGACTTCGTGTTCGCTGCCGTCCGTTTCGATCTTGCGCGCGGTTTTTGGCGCGAGATTCAGAAGCGCCCTGATCGCGCCGGAGGTATGCTCTCGGGCGCGCAGTTCCAGCACCTGTCCGATCAACACAAGCACAGTGATAACAGCGGCGGCTTCGAAATAAACCACGACCGCGCCATGCGGCTTGAACGCCGCCGGGAAAATACCGGGGAAGACCGTCGCGACGAGACTGTATAAATAAGCGACGCCGGTGCCCATCGCGATCAGCGTGAACATGTTGAGATTGCGTGAGACGAGCGATTTCCAGCCGCGCTCGAAAAACGGCCAGCCGGCCCACAGCACAACGGGCGTTGCGAAGGTGAGCTGAATCCAGTTGGAAGTCTGCGGCGCGGCTAAATGAATTCCCGTGAGATGCGCGCCCATTTCCAGAACCAGAACAGGAATGCTCAGCGCCAGCCCGATCCAGAAGCGGCGGGTGAAATCGGTCAGCTCGGGATTTGGCCCGGCGTCGGCGGTGGCGAGCAGGGGCTCCAGCGCCATGCCGCAAATGGGACAGGAGCCGGGACCGACCTGCTTTATTTCAGGGTGCATCGGGCAGGTGTAGATCGTGCCTTCGGGCACTTTCTCCCGCGCCTTTTCTTTCGAGAGATATTTCGCGGGATCGGCGACGAATTTTTCCTTGCAGCGCGGATTGCAGAAATAATAGGCGTGGCCCGCGTGTTCGGCGCGGTGCTTCGCCGTATGCGGATCGACCTTCATGCCGCAGACGGGATCGGTCGCGAGATGCGATTTGTCGCCATGGTCGTGATGATGATGCGCGTGATGATCCATGCTCTTGCCTCTAATACCCCTAGGGGGTATATAGCGCCGATGCGCAAACATGCCAAGGCTTCGGTTCTGAAACGTCTCAATCGCGTGGAAGGCCAGGTGCGCGGGCTTTCGCGCATGGTCGAGCAGGACCGCTACTGCATCGACATCGTGACTCAAATCTCCGCCGCGCGCGCAGCCTTGCGCCGCGCCGAGGACGAAATCATGCGCGACCATGTGGCAAGTTGCGTCGAGGGGGCAATCGAAAGCGGAAATAAAACCGAGCAGCGCAGGAAGGTCGCGGAATTGATCGAGGTGTTTGCCCGCGCTGAACGCTAGGCTTGATGAATCGTGTTTGGCCTCACGCAGGTGTGATCACCAGGAAAGTTTAGTCCACCCTTGCATCGTGAGAGAATGATGTCATGGCCCCCGAAGGGAAAAACCGATTTCTCAATGGCGTGAGCCGGAATTACGCGCCGCTTGGCGGAGCGGTGCTCGCGGGCGCGGGGCTGCTCTTCCTGTTGTCCAAGTTCAATCTGCTGCCAGCGAACTTTTCGATCGAAGGAAATATAAGTTACGGGCTCGTATTTCTGATCGGTCTGCTGGCTTCCGTATCCACCTGCCTCGCCGTTACCGGCGGCCTGCTGGTGTCTCTTGCATCGAAATACAACGAACAGGCGACGCATCTTCCGGCCGAGACGCGATTTGTCGCGCATCTTTCCTTCAATGCCGGAAGAATCATTTCCTACACGGCGTTTGGAGGCCTGATCGGGCTTGCCGGGTCGGCGCTTACGCTTTCGCCCGCCGCTTATGGAATCGTGGCGATCACGGCCAGTATTCTGATGTTGTTGCTTGGCCTTCAGATGCTGGGACTATCTCCGCGAGTTTTCAAGATTGGAACGCCGAACATCGTCAAGCGCTGGTCCGACAGGCTTTCGCAACGGCGATCCGGCATTGCAGCGTTCATTCTAGGCGGGCTTACTTTCTTTCTTCCGTGCGGTTTCACGCAGGCACTGCAACTTTATGTGCTGGCGAAAGCGGACCCCATCGCTGGCGCGCTGACAATGCTAGCGTTTTCGCTCGGCACGCTGCCCGTGTTGCTAGGCATTTCGTTCACCGCCAATTTCGCCGGCGGAAATTTCAAGCGGTACTTTTTCCGTTTCGCGGGCGCGGCGGTTATCTTTTTAAGTTTTGCCAGCATCCAGCAAGGATTGGTGTTGCTGGATTTATGGCCGGAGAAACCGGCGATAGCTGGCAAGCCCGGGCCGCAGGAGAAAAGCGCAATCAAGGAAGGCAAGCAGGTGGTCGAGATGAAAGTCGTCGGCCTGGAATATGTGCCTAACCGGTTTATGGTGGTCGAGGGCATTCCCGTTGAGTGGCGGATCGACGCTCAGGAGGCGGAAGGATGCGGCCGGGTCATTGTCATTCCGAAACTCCGGATATCGCGGCTGCTGTCCGCGAACGCTCTGACAATCATACAATTCACGCCGGAAACGGCTGGAGACATCTCGTTCAATTGCGGGATGGGCATGATGACGCCGGGTTCAAAATTCGTCGTTACACCGCGGTCACAAGGTTAGGGAAGGCGGTTCTCAGCCGAATTTCTTGCGCGCCAGTTCGGCGCCCTTGGCCAGCGCCGCGAGTTTTGCGTAGGCGAGGCCGCGCTGCATCGGCGCCATGCCGCAATTGGTGCAGCCGAAGATTTTTTCCTTTGCCACGTATTTCGTTGCCTCGCCGATGACGGCGGCCACCTGTTCGGGTGTCTCCACTTTGTCCGACGCCACGTCGATGGCGCCGATCAGGATGTCTTTTCCGTCGAGCAGCTTGATAAGACTGATCGGCACGCGAGAATTCTGCGCTTCCAGCGAGACCTGCTTGATTTTGCTTTTCGCCAGCGCCGGAAATGTTTCCTCATACTGACGCCATTCGCCGCCGAGCGTCGTCTTCCAGTCGTTGTTAGCCTTGATGCCGTAGCCGTAGCAAATATGCACCGCGGTAGTGCATTTGAGCCCGTCGATGGCGCGGTGCAGCGCCTCGATGCCCCATTCCTTCACCTCGCCCATGTACACATTGAAGGCCGGCTCATCGAATTGAATTGTATCCACGCCGTCGGCTTCGAGCGCGCGGGCTTCCTGATTCAGGAGCGAAGCGAACGCCATCGCCATCTTCACCTTGTCGCCGTAGTGCTGGTCGGCAATGGTGTCGATGATGGTCATCGGCCCGGGCATGGTGAATTTCAGTTTCTTCTTCGTATGGGCGCGGGCGAGCTTTGCTTCCGCGCCATGCACGCGGCCTTTCAGTTTCAGTTCGCCGACGACCTGCGGGACCATCGCCTTGTAGCGGTCGGCGCGGATTCCCATTTCGACCTTGTGCGCGAAGTCGATGCCGTCCACGAATTCCAGAAATCCGTGGACGAAATGCTGGCGCGACTGTTCGCCGTCGCTGACGATGTCGAGGCCCGCGTCTTCCTGCTCCTTGAGCGCAAGCAAGGTCGCGTCCGCCTTGGCGGCGTCCAGCTCGGCGCCTTGCAGGCGCCACTGCGGCCATAACTTGTTGGGCTCGGCGAGCCAGGACGGTTTCGGCAGGCTTCCCGCGACGGTCGTCTCGAACATGTTTCCCCCAAGAACTTTTCAGAGCCTTTTATTTTGCCGGGACTATAGCGGAATGAATGCCTTACGCAGCCTCCGTTTTAGCCGGATTTTCGCGGCTTCAGCTTGCGAGGGAGGGGCTGTCCGCCTATCCATGCGCGTCTTGTCGCCCATTGCCCGCGTGGCGGAACGGTAGACGCATGGGACTTAAAATCCCTCGGGGGGCAACCCCCGTGCTGGTTCGACTCCAGCCGCGGGCACCAAGCGATCATGCTTAACGAAATGTGCCGGACGGCATGCCCGTGTTCACGGGATTTTTCGCGGTGGAACTCGCCGTTTTTTACAACGGCTTAACCACGAAAAAATCGAACCCTGATACTTACGGGGGAGAAGCGCTGAAATAGCGGTGCATTAAATTTGGTCAGCTAATCCTTCACCAGCGTTCAGGGAAGACGCACGGGGAAGCAGTTGGTGAAACCGGCACCGCTTGTATTTCGTGAATGGATTTCCGCGCGTTTCGCGCGTGGAAGGAAGATTCTTTCATCCGAAGTTTTTTCCAGCGCGCCGGCGCGGCTTACGATACTTTCC
>CAZUJE010000180.1:0-4289 GCA_964620215.1 uncultured Hyphomicrobiales bacterium | reverse complement strand
GGCGGCTTGGCGCGGCCGATGGGGCGGGACGCGGCCAGCTCCATTTGCGAGTGGGACGCCACCAGGCCCTCGATCTGGTCCTCGACCGCGTCGGACAGCTTGAAGCCATCCGGTCCGAACAGCTTGATGCCGTTATCCTGGTAGGGATTGTGCGAGGCCGAGATCATCACGCCCATGTCGGCGCGCATCGAGCGGGTGAGGAAGCCGACGGCCGGCGTCGGGATCGGCCCCAGCAGCAGGACGTCGACGCCGACCGACAGGAATCCGGCCGTCAGCGCCTGCTCGATCATGTAGCCGGACAGGCGCGTGTCCTTGCCGATCAGCACGCGGTGGCGGTGCTCGCCGCGCAGGAACACGAGCCCCGCGGCCATGCCGACCTTGAGGGCAAGCTCCGGCGTAATCAGGCCGTTTGCCCGTCCGCGGATGCCATCGGTGCCGAAATATTTGCGCTTCATGGTAATCCCAGCCGCATTCAAGCCGCGTGGTAGCACTAATCTATCGGGGAAAGCTTCAAATATTGTAAGTGATATTAACGGCGATTGTTAATGCTGTCATTCCTGCCACCGGCGGCATGGAAAAACAAAACAAGGAAATTCAATGCTCTCCCCAGCCCAGACCGAATTCCTCCGTTCCATCGACACGCCGACCGTATGCAACCTCATTGAAATGGTGGCGCCGGAGCGGCGCGGCTTCGGCTACACGGTGAAGCATCTGCATTGCCCGTTTCCGAATCTGCCGCCGATGGTCGGTTTCGCGAAAACCGTCACCATCAAGTCGAAGGATTCGTTTGGTCTCGGCGACGGAGGCTACATGCAGAAGCGGCTCGATTATCTCGATTACATCGCCTCCGCGCCGAACCCCAGCGTAGTGCTGATCGAAGACCTGGACGGCGAACATGTGGGCTACGGCGCGTTCTGGGGCGAGGTGCAGACCAACGTTCACAAGGCACTCGGCTGCCTCGGCACCATCACCAACGGCTCGGTGCGCGATATTCCGCAAGTGGCGGAGGGCTTTCAAATGCTCGCCGGCTCGATTTCGCCGTCGCACGCTTTTGTGCATGTCGAGGAGTATGGCGTGCCGGTAAATATCCACGGCATGGCGGCAAACAGCGGTGATCTCATCCACGCCGACCAGCACGGCGCGGTGATCGTGCCGTTCAATCTCATCGACAAGATGAAACCGGCGCTCGATATAATTCTGGCCAAGGAAGCGAAAATCATCGGCGCGGCGAAGGCGCCGGGCGCCACGGCGGAATCGATCAAAGCCGCGATGAAGTAATCAGAACAGGAAAGCGCGCGCGGCCGCGGCCGCCGCCATTCCGGCCAGCACCGCAAGAAAATCCTTCCGCCAGACGAGCATCACCATCCCGCCCGCAAGAATAGCCAGCGCGGCAGGCCCGCCTTCGCGCACGATGATCGGCGCGATGGTGGCGATGATGACCGCCCCCGGAGAGGCCGCGAGAATTTTGCGAATGCGCGGCGTCAGCGGCACATGGCCCATCAGCCAGAAACCGCCCGCGCGCATCGGATAGGTCGCGAGCGCCATCGCGAGGATCGCGGCGAGCACCAGCCAGTGCGGTTCACTCGTCATCGCTGAAGCCTCCGGCGATGCTGCCGGCGAGCGCGCCCGCGACCACGTACCACCAGCCCGGCACGAAATAATAGAACAGCAGCGACACCGCACCCGCCGTAAGCCAGGGGACCAGATTGCCTGAGCCGCGCCAGAGCGGCACCAGCATTGCCGTGAAGAAAATCGGCATGACCAGATCCAGCCCGATTGCTTTTGGATTGGCGATCAGCGCGCCGAGAAAATATCCGGCCGAGACCGCCGCGATCCACGCCGCGCAAAAAAACAATGCTCCGCCGAGCAGCACCGAAGCATCCGCGCCGCCTTCGCGGCGATACCGCATGGCGGCGATCCAGCCCGGATCGGTCAGCAAATGCAGCGTCGGATAAATCTGCCACGCCGGTAGCGTGCCGAGCCAGGGCCGGAGTGCGGCGCCAAGCAACAACAAGCGCGCATTCACCGTGCCGGCCACAATCGCGAGCGCCAGAATCGAGCCGAAGGTCAGCGTCTCCGGCCAGATCTCCATCGCCACCATCTGAGACGCCCCCGCATAGACGAGGAAGTTCATCAGGAGACAGTCGGCGAAGGAAAATCCTTTTTGCGCCGTGGTGCTGCCCACGGCGACCGCGAACGCCATCATGCCCGGCACGACCGGCAGCAGCATCCGCGCGCCGAGCGCCAGTCCATCCACGGACCAATAGGCCCGCCTAGTCCTTCTTTTCTTTTTCATGGGAGATTCGGATACCTGTAACGAATCTATAAACGGCGGCGGCCCGCGCGAATAGCATGTCGCGGGGGCCACGCACATGGCCTGCTGCGTTTGCCTTCAACTTAGGCTTGAGTTTGTGTAGATTTAGACGCATTCCGCTGCGGGGGAATTCGAATGCGCGCACCGGCACGAATCTTTTTCCTTGTCGCACTTATTGCCAGCGGCAGCGCATTTGCTGCCGACGGTGTCGGCAAGGCTACTTCCATCGCAACGGCCGTGACCGGCAATTCATCCGGAGCCGCGAAGCCGATCCGGAACGGCGACCAGATTTTCCTGAACGAACAAATCGAAACCGACGACAAAGGCATCGGCCAGTTCGAGTTTCTGGACAACACAAAACTCGCCATCGGACCGGGCTCAAAGGTGAAGATCGACGAGTTCGTTTTTGCCGGAGGCCGCAATGCGTCTGCCGTGACTGTAGAGCTTGGCAAAGGCGCATTTCGCTTCATCAGCGGCAACAGTCAGAAGACCGCGTACAAGATCGTGACCCCGGCGGCGACCGTTGGCGTGCGTGGCACGGCGTTCGATGTCTATGTGGCGGAGAACGGCGAGATGGCAGTCGCGATGATTAACGGCCAGGTGGAAGTTTGCCCGCGTGGCAGCGCCTGCCGCGTGCATGGAATCGTCGGACAGTTCCTGCATCTGGCACCGGGCGGAGCATTCACGTTGCGCAGAAGCTGGGACGGCACATTCCTGCGCGGAGTTCCCTTCGCCCGCGCATTGCCATTCATCGCAAACCAGAACGTTCTCGCTCCCGGCTTCCGTTCCGCGCAGAATGTCGCCAACATTTATCTCGGTTTGATTCCGGGGCTTGGAAAAGGCCCGGGCATCATCCCGAATCTGATCCCGCCAATTCCGTCGATCCCGAATCCGTTCCGCTGAGAACCCACCATAAAAAAATCGCCCGCAAGAGCGGGCGATCTTATTTTTCTGCGAATGCCTCAAGCCTGCGGCTGTGGCTCCATCGGGCCGGTGCCGCCGGGCCGCGGGCGCGGCTTGCCGGACGGCGGAACAGCGGAGCCGCGCGGCGTCGAAGGCTCGGCTGAGCTTTCGCGCACGGGCGGCTTGCCCAAAAGCAAATCCTTGATCTCGTCGCCGGACAGCGTCTCGTATTCGATCAGCCCCTTGGCGAGCTTTTCAAGGTCAGCGCGCTTGTCGTCCAGAATCTTGCGCGCTTCGGTAAGGCCGGATTCCACCAAGCGCCGCACTTCGGAATCGATCTTCTGCGAGGTCGCTTCCGAAACGTTCTGCGTGCGCGAAACCGAATGGCCGAGGAATACTTCTTCCTGGTTCTCGCCGTAGGCGACGGTGCCAAGCTCCGGCGAGAAGCCCCAGCGCGTCACCATCATGCGCGCGAGACGGGTAGCCTGCTCGATGTCGGACTGCGCGCCGGACGTGACCTTGTCGTGACCGAAGATCATTTCCTCGGCGACACGGCCGCCCATCATGATGGCAAGGCGCGAGGTCATCTGCTCGAACGACATCGAGAGTTTATCGCGTTCGGGCAACTGCATAACCATGCCGAGCGCGCGGCCGCGCGGGATGATCGTGGCCTTGTGCACCGGATCGGTGGCCTTGACGTTGAGCGCCACGAGCGCATGACCGCCTTCGTGATAGGCGGTGAGGAGTTTTTCCTCCTCCGTCATCACAAGCGAACGGCGCTCGGAGCCCATCATTACTTTGTCCTTGGCGTCCTCGAATTCCGCCTGGGTGACCATGCGCTTGTTGCGGCGCGCGGCCATGAGGGCGGCTTCGTTGATGAGGTTGGCGAGATCCGCGCCGGAGAAACCGGGCGTGCCGCGCGCGATCGTCTTCAGATTCACGTCGGGTGCCAGCGGCACCTTGCGGATGTGGACCTTCAGGATCTGCTCGCGGCCGGTGACGTCCGGGTTCGGCACGACGACCTGACGGTCGAAGCGGCCCGGACGCAGCAGCGCGGGATCGAGCACGTCGG
>CAZUJE010000179.1:0-4339 GCA_964620215.1 uncultured Hyphomicrobiales bacterium | reverse complement strand
TTCACCTTGGCCCGGCCGAAGTCGAGGGTAGCGTCGTTCTTGCGGAACAGCATCATGAACCGCCCCGGGTCTTGCCCAACTTCATCCACACCTTCTCTCAGGGTCACGAAGTCACCTGCCCGCTTCGACATCTTCACCGGTTCGCCTGCACGTAGCAGGCGGACGAGCTGGCACAACTTCACGTCGAGAGTAACCTTACCGCCACCCAGAGCACCGACCGCAGCCTGCATGCGTTTCACATAGCCGCCGTGGTCCGCCCCCCAGACGTCAATCAGCGTGGTGAAGCCCCGCTCGATCTTGTCGCGGTGATAGGCCATGTCGGCTGCGAAATAGGTGTAGCTGCCGTCGGACTTCTTGATCGGGCGATCCACGTCGTCGCCGAAGGCGGTGGCACGGAACAAGGTCTGTTCGCGGTCCTCATAATCTTCCACCGGCGCGCCCTTGGGCGGCGGCAAACGACCCTCATAGATATGACCGGCTTTCTCAAGCTGCTCGATGGTGGCGGCGACCTTGTCGCCGCCGGAGGTCAGCGAACGCTCGGAAAAGAAAACTTCGTGCCTGATGGAAAGTGCAGCCAGATCCTCACGGATCATATCCATCATCATGTCGATGGCGGCCTGGCGAACGACCAGCAGCCATTCAGACTCTTTTTGATCGAGCAATTTTTTGCCGTGCTGCTTCGCCAACTTCTCGCCGACCGGAACCAGGTAGTCCCCGGGATAAAGTCCTTCCGGGATGGTGCCGATCTTTTCGCCGAGTGCTTCGCGATAGCGAAGGAATGCCGAGCGCGCGAGCACGTCCACCTGAGCGCCGGCATCGTTGATGTAATATTCGCGCACCACCTTGAAGCCGGCGAAGTCCAGCAAATTCGCCAGCGCGTCGCCGAACACGGCGCCACGCCCGTGGCCTACATGCATCGGACCGGTGGGATTGGCGGAGACATACTCGACGTTCACGGATTCCGACTTGCCGAGGTCGGTTTTGCCGAATTCGCGGCCAACCCTGATCGTCTCCTTCAATACCCTCAACCATGCCGAATGATCGAGGGTGACATTGATGAAGCCGGGACCGGCGATGTCGGTTTTGATCACATCCGGCAAAGAGTCCAGGATTGTCGCGAGCCGCACCGCAAGATCGCGCGGCTTCATGCCGAAATCTTTTGACAGCACCATCGCCGCGTTGATCGCGAGATCGCCGTGACCTTCCTCGCGCGGCGGCTCGACCGCGATCCGCGACAGGTCGGGAACCGCGAGATTCTGTTCCTTGGCGATCGCGGCAACAGCGTCCCGCACGTGATCGGCGTACAGCGCGAAGAGATTCATATGGTTAATCCGAGATTGCGGAAACTGGAGAGGAACCGCGCAATACGGTCCGCGCAGAGCCGTTACATTGGACTGACTAATCTGACACCGACAATCGTAATGCAACCCCTAACCTAATCTTCACGCCGATCTAGTATCCGTCTGGTTACAACTTTGCGCTTTTCGACCAAAGACGGCGGCTATGCGGGCGACGCAACTGAACTGGACCGAGGCGGACGGTTGGGCCGATTCTGGCGGCAGTCAGAATGGCGCCGACCTCGTACTCTATTTCGGAACACGCCAATCGCTTGCGTGCGGATCGCGCTATCACGAATTGCGCGCCAAATTTCCTTCCGCGCATATTGTCGGATGCAGCACCGGCGGCCAGATCGTCGGTGACGACGTGCTGGACGACGAGATCGCCGCAACGGCGATCAAATTCGATAAAACCCGGCTGAAACTCGCCTGCGAATATTCAAAATCTCCCGATCAGTCGCGTGAATGCGGCGCGGCGATAGGCAGGGAGCTGACTGCCCCCGATCTTGCCGGTGTGCTCGTTCTCTCCGATGGGCTCACCGTGAACGGCAGCGATCTCGTGACGGGGCTGAATTCGGTTCTTGGAAAAGAAGTGCCGATTACCGGCGGCATGGCCGGCGACGGCGCGGAGTTCCGCGAGACGCTGGTCGGCGGCGATTGCGCGCCGCGCATCGGCAAAGTCGCCGCGGTCGGATTTTATGGTGACCGGGTGCGCATCGGACATGGAAGTGCCGGAGGCTGGGACCAGTTCGGCCCCCGCCGCCGCATCACGCGCTCAACCGGGAACGTGCTGTTTGAACTCGACGGCAAGCCTGCACTCGATCTCTACAAGAAATATCTCGGCGAGGAAGCAAACGGTCTTCCGGGCACTGCACTCCTCTTCCCGCTCCGCATCACTGACCCGGATCATCCCGAATACGATGTCGTCCGCACCGTGCTCGCAGTCGATCACGAAGCAGGCACCATGACGTTTGCGGGAAACATGCCCGAAGGCTGGACCGCCCAGCTTATGCGCGGAAATTTCGAGCGGCTGGCCGCGGGTGCCGCCGACGCCGCGCGTCAGGCATTGGCTTCGATTTCCGAAAACGAAGGGAGCGATCAGGTTGCCCTGCTTGTGAGTTGCATCGGTCGCCGGCTGCTGATGGGTCAGCGAACGATAGAAGAACTGGAAGCGGCGGGCGCTGAACTGGGTCACCAAACGCGCCGCATCGGTTTCTATTCGTATGGCGAGATTTCCCCGCATAGCGCTTCCGGTGTGTGCCAGTTGCACAATCAGACCATGACGGTCACCACCATCACCGAGGCCGCGTAGCCATGCAAAAGCTGTTCGCGCGCCAGCTCGCCAAGGCAAGCAATGCCGCGGGCGAACTTGATCTCGACAAGCTGGGCGAACTTGTCGTGGCGGCCTATGACGAGGCCGACCGCGACTCGCGCCGCACCGCCCGTTCAATGTCCCTCATGATCGAGGAACTCGACAAGCTGAACCGCGATCTCGAGCAGAAAGTCACCGACCGCACCGGAGAACTGAAGGAAAGCGAAGCGCGGCTGCAATCGCAGAATATGTTGTTTGACGTTGCGATCAGCAATATGTCGCAAGCACTCCTTATGTTCGACGCTTCGGGACGGCTGCTCATTTGCAACGGACGCTACCGGGATATGTACGGTTTGCCCGAGCACCTCGCCTCGCCGGGACGCACGGCGCGCGAACTGCTCCAATCGCGTGTCGAGATGGGCTCGCTGGACGTCGATGTCGACCGCTACCTCGACCATCTCTACAAGGTAGTGGACAGCGGCAAGGCCGCGAGCCGCCTCGTCGAATTGCCGGATGGCCGCACCATCGCCGTATTGAATTCACCGATGGCCGGTGGCGGCTGGGTGACGACCCACGAAGACATCACCGAACGCCGTACCGCTGAGAAAAAAATCGCGCATATGGCGAGGCATGACGCGCTTACCGATCTGCCGAACCGCACTCTCTTGCGCGAGCGGCTGACGGATGCGCTCAAGAGCGTGCATCGCGGAGAACGCCTGGCGGTGCTCTATCTCGATCTCGACCATTTCAAAAGCGTGAATGACACCCTCGGCCACACGATCGGCGACGAACTCCTGAAGATGGTCGCCAAGCGCCTGTCGAACACCGTTCGCGAAGGCGATACGGTGGCGCGCGTAGGCGGCGATGAATTCGCCGTTATTACCTCGGCGAAGAATCCGACCGAAACCGCGATCCTCGCCCGCCGTATCTGCGAAGCGATCCGGGCGCCCTACGACCTGCAAGGCCATGTTGTAATCGCGGATACCAGCATCGGCATTGCCGTTGCTCCCAATGATGGCACCGAGCCGGACGGACTCATCAAGAACGCCGACATGGCGCTCTACAAGGCCAAGGGCGATGGACGCGGCACGTATCGCTTCTTTGAACCGGACATGGACAGCCGCATGAAAGAGCGGCGCGCGCTTGAGCTTGCGTTGCGCGACGCCATCGCAGGCAACCAGTTTGAACTGCACTACCAGCCGTTGCTTGATCTCCGCGAAAACCGCGTCACGACCTGCGAGGCGTTGCTGCGCTGGAATCATCCCGAACGCGGCATGATCTCCCCGGGGGAATTCATCCCGGTCGCCGAGGAAATCGGCCTGATCGTTCCCATCGGTGAGTGGGTTATCCGCCGCGCCTGCCAGGACGCCGCAAGCTGGGGCCGCGACATCAAGGTCGCGGTGAATCTGTCGCCCATCCAGGTAATGAACCAGAACCTCGTGCCGATCGTCATGAGCGCGCTCGCATCCGCCGGATTGCCCGCGACCCGTCTCGACGTGGAAATCACCGAGTCCGTTCTGATGCAAAACACTGAAACCACGCTCGCGGCGCTGCACCGGCTGCGTGAAATCGGTATCAACCTCCCCATGGATAGACTCGGAACCGCCCAATCTTCACTCCGGTAACCGCGCACCTTCCCGTCACACAATCAACAAGACCCCACGCTTCTCCGCCCCGGCACGCGGTGGAG
>CAZUJE010000178.1:0-4445 GCA_964620215.1 uncultured Hyphomicrobiales bacterium | reverse complement strand
CGACTCCGCGGTCCTTGAAAATCTGCACGGCGGCGGGCGAAAGAGCGTCGGAAATCAGAACGCGAGGTGCCATGGCGGCATTCCTTCTTCAAATTTGATGGGGAAGCCGCGCGCATTCCGCGCGCGGCGAATAATCAGGCAGCCTTGGAGAGCGAAGCCTTGGTCTGCGCGAAGGCCCAGTCGAGCCACGGGAACAACGCCTCGAGATCGGAGCTTTCCACCGTGGCGCCGGTCCAGATGCGAAGTCCGGCGGGCGCGTCGCGATAATGGCCGATGTCGTAGGCGACGCCTTCCTTGTCGAGCACGGAAACAAGCGACTTCGCGAACGCAGCCTGCGCGTCGGGTGCCAGCACCTTCACATCCGGATCGGCAACAACGAGACAGACGGATGTGTTCGAGCGCGTCTCCGGTTTTTTCGCGAGAAACTCGATCCAGGGCGTGCGCTCGACCCAGGCGGAAAGCTTCGCAAAATTTTCGTCGGCGCGTTTTTTCAGGCCGGGTGCGTTTCCAACTGATTTCGCCCAGTTCAGCGCATCGACATAATCCTCGACACAGATCATGGACGGCGTGTTGATGGTCTCGCCCTCGAAAATTCCTTCGATCAGCTTGCCGCCCTTGGTCATGCGGAAGAGCTTCGGCATCGGCCATGCGGGGGTATGCGTTTCAAGACGTTCGACGGCGCGGGGCGACAGGATCAGCATTCCATGCGCGCCCTCAGAGCCGAGCACTTTCTGCCAGGAGAAAGTCACCACATCCAATTTATCGAAAGGCAGCGCCTGCGCGAAGGCAGCGGAGGTGGCGTCACAGATGGTCAGGCCCGCGCGGTCAGACTTGATCCAGTCGCCATTCGGCACGCGGACGCCCGAGGTCGTGCCGTTCCATGTGAACACAACATCGCGGGCCGGATCGACTTCGGCGAGGTTCGGCAAATCACCGTAACCCGCCTTCAGCACGCGCACGTCCTTGAGTTTTAGTTGTTTGTTGATGTCGGTGGCCCAGCCTTCGCCGAAGCTCTCCCACACCAGCACATCGACACCGCGTGCGCCCAAGAGCGACCACATCGCCATTTCGACGGCGCCAGTGTCGGAGGCTGGCACGATGCCGATTTTGTAATTGGCGGGAACGCCGAGCACTTCGCGCGTCAGCTCGATCGCCTGCTTGAGCTTGGCCTTCAGCGGCTTCGCGCGGTGCGAACGGCCGGTCAGGGAATGTTTGAGGGTTTCGATGGTCCATCCGGGGCGCTTGGCGCAGGGGCCGGATGAAAAATGCGCGGACTTCGGCCGCGCAGCAGGCTTGTTCGTCATAACCTATCCTTCCAGATAGAAGCCCCTCGTTGGGGAGGGGTGTCCCACTGACCGGAATATGCGGAGGGATGGTTTCCGTCAAGCGCGCCGAAAGGCGCATGCGCGAATGCAGGGCGGCCATGCCGCCCCGTCATGCCGGGTGATGATTCAGTTCAGAATTTCAGGCCGATACCCGCGCGCGCGGTGTGAATGGAAATATTGACGTCGTTCACTTCGGCAAATCCCACATACTCATATTCGCCGCGCAGGAAAACGTGAGGGATGACTTCGAAATCAAAGCCGAGACCTGCCGAGAGGCCAAGGACATAAGCGTTTTTCTTGCCTTCAGTGCGTGTGATATTCACGGCGGGAAGCGCAGGCTGACCGCCGCCTGCGGAGACATCGATAGGCGCGGGATAGTTGACGTTCGCAGTCTGGACTACAGACATGCGGCCTACCGCTAAGCCGACTGTCATGTAAGGCAGCAACTGCCCATAAACCGCGCCGGTTCGCAGGCGTAGATTTGAAAAATCCATGACCTCGGCAGTGGCGCCCGCCGAAGCAGTCACATCGAACTGGTATTCCGTCGATGTCGTGACGATTCGACTGACCGAGTCGACGCCGCTCATTGCATGCTTGGTGCGGTTGTAGCTGAATTCGACGCCGTAAACGGCATTATCGGACTGCCAGTTGTAACCGATGAACACGCCCCATGGATTGGCGTTGTTGCTGGCACTCGACGGTTGCGGCCAGGTGGAAACCTGAAATTCGTTTTCGAGGATGGTGTTCTCCAGAATTCTTTCCAGCAGTTGATTGCCAGAACCGCTGAAATCGGCATTCGCGCTCGAATGACCGATCTGTCCGCCAAAATAGAAACCGCTCCAGTTGCGATAGGTCGGCGCTACGGGACGATAATCCGATCCGCGCAGCACTGGCAACGGACCGGAATTCTGCGCGAGCGCAATATGGGGGAAGCTCGCGAGCGCGAGTCCCGAAATCAAAAACCGCATCGCAATGCGCATCGACCGACCCCTTAGCCACTTGGATTCGTGGGCAATCATGATTGGTTAACCTTAATGCCGGGTTACTTTCCCGGATGCGCGACGCGCACTGAAAAAGAAAACGGCGCGGCAAAATCTGCCGCGCCGTCGAGATCGAAGATCGAGAGTCCGGCGCGGCCGCCAAAAAAATGCCGCGCCGTTTCCGTGATTCGTTTTGCGTCGCTCAGTATTTGCGGATGAGCGGCGGCTGATATTCCGTGTAGCCCGCGTCCGCGAACATCCAGCGCATGCCAAGTTTCAGATCATGCGAGCTGAGATCCTTGAAGTGCATCGGGTTGTTCACGAGGTTGGTTCCGTCGAACGCGATGATGTCACCGCTCTTGCCGTCACCCAGATGCAGGTAGCGGTAAGACAGTTCGATCGCGAAATTCGGGGTCACGTCGTAGGTGAGGCCCGCATAGAGCGCCCAGGCGAAGTTCCATTGCGAAGCAGAATTCGCATAAGCAAGCGTCGGAGACGGTCCCGCGGGATCAATGCCGGTATCGCGGAAGCTGTGGATTGAAACCCGCGCCGCACCGATGCCGGCGCCCACGAACGGCGTGATCGCACGCCAGGTGCCGAGATCGATATAGGCATTGGCAAGGAACAACCACTCCGACTTCTTGGCGGTGTAATTGTTGAAACGATCGTCCACGCCGTCGTTCCAGAGATCGAGGCCGTGGAAGCCTGTTTCACCGCGATATTCGCCGGTGAGATCCCAACGGAACCAGTTGTTGTACTTGTATCCGATGCCGAGGCCGAACAGCATGCCGGCTTCAAAGTTCTTATCGACCATCTGATGATCCTGAGCGGTCACGAACAGCACGTTGTCGAGCTTGCTCACACGCTGATTGGTCATGCCGATGTCGCCGCGCAGATACCAGCCGCCGTATTCCTCGATCACGGGTACGGGCAAAGGCGGTGGCGGCAGATCGGCCGCATTGGAAATTTGCGGCGCCAGCGCGGCCGTCACAGCCGCGGCGAGCGCAACGGTCTTGAGGCTGCTGCCCATCTTCCTTGTCCTTCTGTTTCTCGCGGACGCGCCAACTCGCGCGATCCGCTGTTACCGAAGGAGGGAAGTTGGCAGGGAAAACTTAAGGGCCGCTTAAGGTTAATTCTTAACTGCGTTCGTTCACCTTCGCCCGCGCAGAAAATTTTCATAAAAAAATTCAAGCAAACGAGCATCGCGCCGTTAAGGGCGAGCAGAAAATTCAGACTTCGTTAGGATGGATTAACCGGCGTTAGCAGTTGGGGCCGGACCCGGCAAAAAATTCCGGGCTCGAATCAGGCGGCAGCCTTGTTCAACACATCGACGATGTCGTCGACAACCGACTCGACAAGATCGCGGTTCTCGCCCTCGCCCATCACGCGGATCACGGGTTCCGTTCCCGACGAACGGACAAGCAGACGGCCAACGCCGTGCAGTTTTTTCTCGGCGGTTTCGATCGCCGTCTTCACTTTGGCGTCCTCAAGCGGTTTGCCCGACTTGTAACGCACGTTTTTCAGGATTTGCGGAAGCGGATCGAACCGGTGGCAGACCTGGCTGACCGGCTTGCCGGATTTCCGCACCACGGCCAGCACCTGCAAGGCGGCGATCAATCCGTCTCCGGTGGTCGCATAGTCGGACAGGATGATGTGTCCCGACTGTTCCCCGCCGACATTAATGCCGCGGGCCATCATCTGCTCCAGCACGTAACGGTCGCCGACCGGCGTGCGCACAAGCTCGATGCCGAGCTTTTTCAGGTGCCGCTCCAGGCCAAGATTCGACATCACCGTGCCGACAATGGCGGGCTTCGAGAGGCGGCCGTCTTCCTTGAAGCTTTCCGCCACAACGGCGAGCAACTGGTCGCCGTCCACGAGATGGCCTTTCTCGTCGATCAAGACGACCCGGTCGGCGTCGCCGTCGAGTGCAATACCGATATCCGCCCGCATTTCGCGGACTTTCGCCGCCAGCGTATCCGGCGAAGTGGAGCCGCAATCCTGGTTGATATTGAATCCATCCGGCTCGACGCCGATGGGAAACACCTCGGCCCCAAGCTCCCACAGGGCTTCAGGCGCGGCCCTATACGCGGCCCCGTTCGCGCCATCGAACGCGAACCCCATCGCCTTCAAGTGACGATTT
>CAZUJE010000177.1:0-4459 GCA_964620215.1 uncultured Hyphomicrobiales bacterium | reverse complement strand
ACGCGCCGCCGGCGATGATCTTCATGGGCGATACCGGCTCGCTGGCGCTCGGCGGGCTGATCGGCTCGGTTGCGGTCGCGACCAAACACGAGATCCCGCTCGCCATCATCGGCGGACTGTTCGTGCTGGAAGCGGTGTCGGTGATCGTGCAGGTGGTTTCCTTCAAGCTGACCGGCAAGCGCGTGTTCCGGATGGCTCCGATCCATCACCACTTCGAGCAGAAGGGCTGGACCGAGTCGCAGGTGGTGATCCGGTTCTGGATCATCTCCATCGTGCTGGCGCTGATCGGTCTTTCGACGCTGAAATTGCGCTGAAGAAAAAGCGAGACGACCTTGACCCCGGTGACCGTTTTCAAAGGCAAGACCGTTGCCGTGTTCGGACTCGGCAAGTCGGGCATTTCCACCTGCAAGGCGCTGATGCAGGGCGGCGCCAATGTCGTCGCTTTCGACGACTCGTCGCAGAAAATCGATGAGGCGGCCGCGGCCGGAATCAACACCGGCGACCTGCGCAAACTCGACTGGAAGACGGTGGCGATCACGGTGCTCGCCCCGGGCGTGCCGTTCACCCATCCGGCGCCGCACTGGTCGGTGAAGCTCTCTCGCATCAAGGATGTGGAAGTTATCGGTGATATCGAACTCTTCTGCCGTGAGCGCCGCTCACGCGCGCCACGCTCGCCCTTTGCCGCCATTACCGGGACCAACGGCAAGTCCACGACGACGGCGCTGCTCGGCCATATCGTCGCGAAAACGGGACGCGATGTGGCGGTGGGCGGCAATCTCGGCACGCCTATTCTGGAACTGAATCCGCCGAGCCGGTCACGCACCCATGTGATCGAGTGCTCGTCGTTCCAGATCGATCTGGCGCCGACGCTCGATCCTTCCGTGGGCATTCTCCTCAATCTCAGCCCCGACCATCTCGACCGCCACGGCACCATGCGCGACTACGCGGCGGTGAAGGAGAAACTCATCACCGGTGTCGAGCATGGTGGTACGGCGGTGATCGGGGTCGATGACGAACATTGCGCGTCGATTGCGGATCATGCCGAGCGGGCAGGGCAAAAGATCGTCCGTGTCTCGGTGAAGCGGAAAGTATTCTCTGACGGAATTTTCTTCGACGGCGAAAATCTGCTCGACATTCAAAACGGAAAACAGACCGCCTCCATTTCGCTGCGCGGGATTTCATCCCTGCGCGGCCTTCACAACGGCCAGAATGCCGCCTGCGCCTATGCGGCGGCGCGCGCACTCGGCATCGGCGTTGGCGAAATCGACCAGGCGCTGCGCACATTCCCGGGGCTTGCGCACCGGATGGAAGAAGTGGCCCGCCGCGGCAATGTGCTGTTCATCAACGACTCCAAGGCAACGAATGCGGACGCCGCCGCCCGCGCGCTGGAAACGTTCAAGGATATTTTCTGGATTGCTGGCGGGCGCGCCAAGGAAGGCGGCGTGAGCAGCCTGGAGAAGTATTTCCCCCGTATCCGCAAGGCCTATCTGATCGGCGAGTCGGCGGAGCCGTTCTCGCTCCAGATCAAGCATCACATGAAATACGAGATGGCGGGCACGCTGGAAAAGGCCGTGGAGATGGCCGCCGCCGACGCGAAAGCCTCGGATTCTCGCGAGCCGGTAGTGCTTTTGTCCCCCGCCTGCGCCAGTTACGACCAGTTCCCGAATTTCGAGGTCCGGGGAGATACGTTCCGTAAACTGGTTCGTGCGATTGCTTGAACCCTTGGGATCAAGGGGATTTCCGGCATGATGTCGCGGGCGAAACGCACGCTGTTCGGCGAATGGTGGTGGACGGTGGACCGCCTGCTGCTGGGCGCTCTGGTGGCGCTTGTGCTGATCGGTTTTGTACTTTTGCTGGCGGCCAGTCCGGCGGTTGCGATCCGGCTCGGTTACGAGCCGTTCTATTTCGTGAACCGGCAGGCGATGTATCTGGTGCCGGCGCTCGCGGTGCTGATCGCGACTTCGCTGCTGACGCCCCGTCATGTGCGCCGTGTGGCGCTGGCCGTATTTCTCGTTTCTCTCGCGCTTGTTTTCGCGACGCTCGTCTTCGGCGCGGAGATCAAGGGCGCGCGGCGCTGGATCAGTTTATTCGGCGTCAGCATGCAGCCGTCGGAATTCCTGAAGCCTTCGCTGGCCGTGCTCGCGGCCTGGGCGTTTTCCGAAAGCGCGCGCCGTCCCGAAATGCCGACGACATTCCTGGCGATGGGTTTGCTGCTCGTCTCGATTACACCGCTCGTGATGCAGCCTGACTTCGGGCAGACGGTTTTGATCGTGCTCGTGTGGTCGGGGCTGTTCTTTCTTTCCGGGCTCGCATGGACCTGGGTGGCGGGTCTCGCCGGTGGCGGTCTCGCCAGTGTCTATGCGGCCTATCAACTGATCCCGCATGTGAGAAAACGCTTCGACAGTTTCTTCGATCCGGGTTCAGGCGACACCTTTCAGATCGACACCGCACTGGATTCCTTCGCGCGCGGCGGCTGGCTTGGCCGTGGCCCGGGCGAGGGAACGGTGAAGCGCATTCTCCCCGATGGCCATGCGGACTTTATCTTCGCGGTGGCGGCGGAGGAATTCGGCCTCGTGCTTTGCCTCGCGGTGGCCGCATTGTTTGCGTTTGTAGTGCTGCGGGCACTCCTCCACGCGCAACGGGACGAAGATCCTTTCATGCGGCTTGCGATTTCCGGTCTGGCGCTTCTGTTCGGCTTGCAGTCGTCCATCGCGATGGCGGTGAACCTGCATCTGGTGCCGGCCAAGGGAATGACGCTGCCGTTCATCTCTTACGGTGGTTCCTCGCTGATTTCGCTTGCGTATGGAATGGGTATGCTGGTGGCGCTTACGCGCCGCCGCCCGCGCGCCGAGGCAATTGCTGAACTTGAACATCATGAAGCGCGGCTTGCGGGTGCGCGCGCATGAGCGAGGGCGCGAAGCCCCTTGCGCTCATCACTGCGGGCGGAACGGGCGGGCATCTCTTCGCCGCCGAGGCTCTGGCCGCTGCACTGAAGGATCGCGGCTTCGACATCGATCTCGCGACAGACTCCCGCGCCGCCGACTACGCCGGGAATTTTCCCGCCCGTCAGGTGCATGTGCTGCCGTCGGACACGGTGCGCGGTGGCAATCCGTTTTCCCTGCTGAAGACCGGACTGGTTTTGGGCTACGGCACGCTGCGCGCGGTTTTTCTTCTGATAAAAATAAAACCGGCGGTCGTTGCCGGTTTCGGCGGCTATCCGACCGTGCCGCCGATTATTGCGGCGTGGCTGCTGCGCATTCCGCGCGTGATCCACGAGCAGAACGCCGTGATGGGCCGCGCAAACCGTCTGCTTGCTCCGGTCGCGACGAAAATCGGCACCGGCTATCCGAATGTCCTCTCCGCCGATCCTAAGCTCGCGGAGAAAGCCGTACATGTCGGCAATCCCGTGCGCGCGGCGGTGAAGGAAGCGGCGAACACGCCTTATGAAGCGCCGTCGAACAATGGACCGCTTCTCCTGCTCGTATTCGGCGGTAGTCAGGGCGCGCGCATCATGAGCGAGATCGTGCCGGCCGCCGTTGAGCGGCTTTCGGCGGACATCCGCTCGCGCGTAGAGATCGTGCAGCAATGCCGCGCCGAGGACATGCCCCAGTGCAAAGCGATCTATCAGCGCCTCAATGTGAAAGCGGAGACGGCGCCGTTCTTTGACGATCTGCCGAAACGTATTGCCAACGCGCATCTCGTCATCGCGCGCTCGGGTGCGGGAACGGTGGCGGAGCTTGCGGTGCTGGGGCGGCCATCCATTCTGGTGCCGCTGCCGCATGCGCTCGATCAGGATCAACTCGCCAATGCCACGGCTCTGGCGGCTTCGGGCGGGGCGCTGCTCATCCGGCAGGACGAATTCAGCGCTGAACGGCTGGCCCGTGAACTGACCCGCTTTGCCACTGAACCCTTGGGTCTGGCGGCGCTGGCGGCTTCTGCCAAAAGGGTGGGCAGGGCCGATGCCGCCGAGCGTCTGGCATCCGAAGTCGCCCGCGTTGCCCTCCCGGCCTGAATGGGCGAAAACACCGCCGCATGAAACTTCCCCACGAACTCGGCCCTATTCATTTCGTCGGTATCGGCGGCATCGGCATGAGCGGCATTGCCGAGGTGCTGAAGAATCTCGGCTATCAGGTGCGTGGCTCCGACATCGTGGAAAGCACGAATGTGAAGCGGGTCGCTTCGCTCGGCATCAAGACCGCCATCGGTCATGAAGCGAAGAATGTCGAGGGTGCTGCGGTGGTGGTCGTCTCCTCGGCGGTGAAACGGGATAATCCGGAGTTGGTTGCGGCGCGGGCGAAGCGTCTTCCAGTGGTGCGGCGCGCGGAAATGCTGGCCGAGCTGATGCGGCTGAAGGCCTGTGTCGCGATCGCGGGCACGCATGGCAAGACCACGACGACTTCTTTGGTCGCTTCGCTGCTCGACGCCGGCAGTTTCGATCCGACCGTCATTAACGGCGGCA
>CAZUJE010000176.1:0-4494 GCA_964620215.1 uncultured Hyphomicrobiales bacterium | reverse complement strand
CCCTGCCGGAAAGCCGCCGGATCGGTCTGCCAGATTCCGGCGGCGCGGAAATTGTATCCGCCGTTTTCGAGCAGGTGACGCCATTCGCCTTTAATCATCGGAATGTGCTGCTCGGTCATCGGCGTGACCGAGACAGTCAGGTCGTAATTCGGCGCGAGCGCGAAGTAATACGGAATCTCAACGCCGACGCCGGTGCGGCTGTGCGAGAACGTGCTCGGCGTCAGGAATCCGGACCGGCGTTTCACCGTCGGGTCCGGATGCCAGAACACGGGGAAGTAGGCGATCGGCATGCCGAACAGTTCGACCGTGGCGTTTTCGTAATAGATGACCTTCTCGCCCTCGTTGTGAATGACGCGGGCGGCTTTCACCTGCCAGACCGGCGGGCGCTTCGGATCTTCCTTGCACGGCTCGCAGGCGGTGTAGATGCCGCTTTCCATCTCGGTGATGTTTCCGTCGCGGCGGTTGGCGCGGGCGGCGGCGAAGCGCGTGCGGTCCGTTGTCTCGACGAGGAACGACTCGATGAACCCGTCACGGAAATCGGCGTCGAGTTCGATCTGCTCGCCGTAAAGCACGTTGCCGTCCTTGGTCTTGTAACGGACGTTGCCGTGCGCATGCAGGCGGTTGGTCTTGCGGTCCTGGGTGACACGGTCTGCTTCCAGCACCGAGCCGTCGTAATAAATCTGGACGTGGCCGACCGCCGAAACCTGTTCCTTCTGGTAGTCGTAAAGGATCTCGTCCGCGTTCACGAGCATCTTGGCGTTGGGATTGACCTTGCTTTTGGTCCCGCCCATCAGGCCGCCGCTGGATTTTTTCTGCTTCACGGCAGGCTGCTGCGCGTGAACCGGTTCTGACGGCACGATCAGCAGCAAAGCCAATGCGGCCAGCGCAATAGCAAACGAACGCCGGCCCGAAGGCCAGCGCGGGGTACTACCCTGCGACTGGACGGAACTACGCAACACCATTCACCCGTCCTCTTGGTGCAACAGTAGCAAGCAACCCATTAACGATCCCAGCACGGCGGGAAACCAGGCGGCGATGGCGGGATAGACGATCCCGCTTTCCCCCAGTTCTTCCGCGAGGCGGGATATGACGAACAGCCCAAAACCCGCGATCACGCCGGACAGAATCATCTTGCCGACGCCGCCGAGGCGGAACACGCGCAGGCAAACGACCGCCGCGATGATGACCATCGCCACGAGCAGCAGCGGACGCGCCAGCAGTACCTGATATTGCAGCCGGTAGCGTTCGGCGCGCAGGCCCGCGCGCTCCGCCACTTCGATCGCCTCGGGGAGATCCCAGAAGGAGAGCGAGTCGGCGCTCGCGAGATTGCCGCGCACCTGCTCGTAGGTGAGGTTGGTGGGGAATTTGTAGGTCGGATGTTCCTGCGGCTCGCCCTTGGGGCCGAGAATCTGCGCCTTGTTGAGCACCCAGTTGCCCGCTTCCAGCCGCGCTGTTTCGGCGGTGATGCGCTCCAGGAAACTGCCATCCTTATCGAACGAATAAACTTTGACAGTGGTAAGCGAGCGGCCCTGGTCGGATGCGGACTGCGCCTGAATGATCGCCTGTCCGTCGCTGCTGTGCTGGCGGACCCAGATGCTTTTCTCGCTGCCTTGAAACAGGCTTGCGCGCTTGTTGGAGAAACCCGCCTCCATGTCGTTGGCGCGTTCCTTCATCGCCGCCGACATCGGGTTGTAGATCACGGTCGCGAACACGCCGACGGCGAATGCCGCCGCCATCGCGGACCCGGTAAATTGCCAGACCGACATGCCGGCGGCGCGCGCCACCACCATCTCGAGCTGGCGGGACAGCGTGAGGAATGTACCCATCGCGCCGAGCAGCACGGCGAAAGGAAGCAGTTGCTCGGTGAAGGAGGGAAGGCGCAACAACACCAGGAGCGCGATGTCGGAGAACACGACGTTGGAGCGGCCGGCGAAGCGGCGCGTCAGCTCGAAGAAATCCGCGAACGCGATCAGCCCGACGCAGGTGATGAATACGCCGAATACCGCCGTTGAAAAGCGGTAGCCGAAATAGCGGCCGAGTTTTCCGAACGCAATCACAATGCCATCCCTTTACGCCGTGCCAAGCCGTTCGAAGCGCGCGACGATTGCGTCGGCGAAGCGCTGCAACGGTTCGGGAATGGTGGTTTTGGGGTCGCCCATCGAGAAGAACGTGCCGAGCACGATGGCGAGGGCGGGAACGATGTAGGGCAGGGGTGCGAAGGCGGCACTCCGCTCGACGAAGCCGGCGGAGCCAAGGCCGATGATTTCCATGGTGAGAAACGCGGTGGCCGCGCCCGCGATGGCAAGCCCGCGGCTCTGCCGCGTTGTGCGCGGCGCGCCGAGGAATGCAAATGCAATCGCGAAGGCCGCGACCGGATAGAGCGGAGCGGACAGACGCTTGTGCAGTTCGACCCGGTGGCCCTTGGCGTCGTCGCGGTGGCCGGGATCGTTTTCCGCGGGCCAAAGCAGGTCAGTCAGGTTGCGAAAGCCGGGACGGAAATTGTTGCTGTTCTCGTTGCTCGCGGAAAACTGCGAAAGCTCGAATGCGTAGCGCTCGAACTCCACGATGGAGTCGCCGCCGCCTTCGCGCGGCTTGCCGTCACGGGTTTTGCTGATACCGCTGCGATGGATCGAGCCTTGCTCAAGCAGCAAAAACAGTCCGTTGTCGGAATTCACGACGCGGCCGCGGTCGGCGAGGAAGGTCGTTTGCCGCTCCACATCGCGCTGGTCGTTCATGAATACGCCGAGCAGGATGCCGTTCGGCGAGCGTTCGCGGACGTGGAACGTCAGCCCCTTTTCGATCTGCGAGAACTTTCCGGGGATCGCTACGTTGGTGATGATGTCGGCGTTCACCTTGGAGAGCTGGTCGCGCAGGAACAGCAGGCTGCGCGGGCCGAGATCGGCGGTCACCATCCAGGAAACGATCGCGACGATGACGGAAAGCAGCAGCGGTGCGCGGAAAATCTGCCACGGCCTGACGCCGGCAGCACTCATCACGACGAGTTCGGAGTCTGAATTCAGCCGGTGCAGCGTGTAGGCGACCGCGATGAAGAGGGCGATCGGCGCGATCACGGCCATCAGGGCGGGAAGTGACAGGCCGGTAACGGTGAGAAACACCCAGAAAGTCTGGCCCTGGCTCGTGACGAGATCGAACCGGCGCAACGCCGTCGCCAGCCAGATCATGCTGGTGAGCACGACGAGAATACCGATGAAGGCACCCCCAGCGTTCAGCAAAATGTACCGCTCAAGCCGGCTCATGAACTCCCCGCCGGCACGGCCTTCCCCAAGCCCGTGCCCCGTCCCTTTTCGGCCGGCAAACTGGGGGTCAATTGGGGCCGCGTTTGGGCGGCTTATCGGCGCTTTCTTAATAGGTTAATAGAGGTTCCCCGCCCCGCTTTTTGCCCCGTTCCGGAGTTCCGAAATCATGGCCGAGCCCCTCAAGATCGCCTTCACCGACCTGAAGCCCGGATTCAGCGGGGTTTTGGTCGTTTTGACCGATGAATCCCTCAAATTTGGCCGTACCGGCACCAGGATCATGGCCCCGGCACGTGACCAGTTCGACCGCTCGGCCAAGGCGGAGGGCTTCAAAGGTAAAAAAAAGAAGGCGATGGAACTGGTCGCGCCCACAGGTTTGAAGGCGGAACGGGTGATTGTGGTTGGTACCGGAAAACCACAGGACATGAAGGAATCGGACTGGATCCGGCTCGGCGGCTACATCATGGGCAAGGTTCCGCCCGCCGCGAAGGCGGTAACGCTGCTCGCCGAATCTCCCGACGGCAGGGTCAGCGGCGAGCAGGCCGCCGACATGGCGCTCGGGATGCAGCTCCGCGCCTATCGTTTCGACCGCTACAAGACGAAAAAGAAGGACAGCGACGACAAGGACCAGCGTCCGTCTTGCTCGGTGACGGTCGCCGTCTCCGATCTGGCTGATACGAAAAAGAAATGGAAAGCCCGCCAAGCCGTGGGCGAGGGCGTGATCGCCGCGCGCGAGCTTGTGAACGAGCCGCCGAACGTTCTCTTTCCCGTCGAGTTCGCCCGCCGTGCATCGGCGCTGAAAAAACTCGGCGTCAAAGTCGAAGTCCTCGATAAAAAAGCGATGGAAAAACTCGGCATGAGGATGCTGCTCGGCGTCGGGCAGGGCTCCTCGCATGAGAGCCGCGTCGTCATCATGCGCTGGAACGGCGCGAAGAAATCCGAAACGCCGGTCGCCATCATCGGCAAGGGCGTGTGCTTCGACACCGGTGGTATCTCCATCAAGCCAGCCGCGTCGATGGAAGACATGAAGGGCGACATGGCGGGGGCGGCCTGCGTCGTCGGCCTGATGCACACCCTTGCCGCGCGGAAAGCAAAAGCGAACGTCATCGGCGCCATCCGCGTCGTCGAAAACATGCCGGACGGCAACGCCCCGCGCCCGGGCGACATCGGGCAGTCGATGTCCGGCCACACCAGGGAGCTCACGAACCCCGACCCCGCAGGGCGTCCCGCGCCCCGGTCC
>CAZUJE010000175.1:0-4535 GCA_964620215.1 uncultured Hyphomicrobiales bacterium | reverse complement strand
TCGAGCGCGAAGTCGATCATCATGATCGCGTTCTTCTTGACGATGCCGATCAGCATGATGATGCCGATGATCGCGATGACGATCATATCCTGATGGAACAGCATCAGGGTCAAAAGCGCGCCCAGAGCCGCCGCCGGCAGGCCCGACAAAATCGTGATCGGATGGATGAAGCTCTCATAGAGAATGCCGAGCACGATATAGATCACGATCACGGCGGCGAGCAGCAACAGCGGCTGGTTCGAGAGCGAATCCTGAAACACCTGCGCGGTGCCCTGGAAGCCGGTGGAGATCGTCGCCGGCAGGTTCGCGCTGCGTTCGGTGGCGCGGATCGCCTCGACGGCTTCGCCGAGCGCCACGCCGGGCGCAAGGTTGAAGGAAATCGTCACCGCCGGCTGCTGCTGCTGGTGCGCGACCTGGAGCGGGCCGACCGTGCGCTTTACTTCGGCGACGGCGCTTAATGGAATCTGCTGGCCGGTGCCGGTGCGCAGATAAATACGGCTCAAGTCGGAGGCATCGGTCTGGAAGCGTGGCTGGGATTCCACGATGATCGGAAACTGGTTCGAAGCCGTGTAAAGCGTCGCCACTTCGCGCGTGCCGTATTGCGTGTAAAGCGTGCTGCGGACCTGATCCTCGCCGATGCCGAGCGCGCGCGCCTTGTCGCGGTCGAGATCGATGGTCAACTGCGGGTTGGTGATCTGCAAATCGGAAGTCACGTCGCGCAGTTCCGGCAAGTCCGCGAGCAAGTCGGTCAGTTTTGGCGCGGAATCATAGAGCGCATCGGTGTCGGAGCTTTGCAGCGTGTACTGATACTGGCTCTTGGACACGAAGCCGCCGATGTTGATGTTCTGAACCGGCTGAAAGAACACGGCGACGCCGGGGATCGTCAGCACTGAGCTGCGAAGCCGCTGGATAATCTGGTAGGCGGAAAGCTTGCGTTCGCTGCGTGGTTTCAGCGCCACGAAAATACGGCCGGTGTTGCCGGTGCGGCTGATGCCGGTGGCGCCGGCGGTCGAGAGCACATAGGAGACGTCGGGATCCTTGCGGAGGATCGCCGCCACCTGCTGGGTGCGCTCGTACATCGCCGGGAAGGAAATATCGGTCGCCGCTTCCAGCGTGCCGGAAACGAAGCCGGTGTCCTCATTCGGGAAGAAACCCTTGGGGACGTAAATATACATCACGGTCGCGACCACGATGGTCGAAAGCGTGATCCCGAGCGTCGCGCGCTGGTGGCGCAGAACGAAGTCGAGCGAGCGCCGGTAGCCCGCGAGCCAGCCATCGAACACGCGCTCGGACCAGGCCATCAGCTTGCCGGGCTTTTTCTTGTGATCGACCGGTTTCAGCAGGCGCGCACAAAGCATCGGCGTGAGCGTCAGCGAGACAAAACCTGAAATTAGAATCGCAACGGAGATTGTAACCGCGAATTCACGGAATACGCGGCCTACCACGCCGCCCATGAACAGCACGGGGATGAACACGGCAACGAGCGATAAGGTGATCGAGATGATCGTGAAGCCGATCTCGCGCGAGCCTTTGATCGCGGCCTGGAACGGCCGCATCCCCTGCTCGACATAGCGATAGATGTTTTCCAGCACCACGATGGCGTCGTCCACCACGAAGCCGACGCACAGGACGAGCGCCAGCAGCGTCATGTTGTTGATGGAAAAATCGAGCACGTACATCGCGGCGAAGGTCGCGACGATCGACAACGGCAGCGCCAACGCAGGGATGAGCGTAGCGCGCCCGTTTCGCAAAAACAGAAAAATCACAAGCACGACGAGTACGATGGCCTCGATCAGCGTCCACTGCACCGCGGAGACGGAATCGCGGATGGAAACCGAGCGGTCGAGCAGCACTTCGATGTTGATGGAGCCCGGCACCTGTGCGCGGAATTCCGGCAACTTCTTCTTGACGGAATCCACGACGTCGATGGTGTTGGCATCGGGCTGGCGATAGATCGCAAGATTGATCGACCGCGTTTCGTTGTACCAGCCGGCGATGCGCTCGTTCTCGACGCCATCCTCGACGATGGCGATCTCGCTTAGCCGGACCGGCGCGCCGTTACGGTAGGCGACAACGAGTTCCTTGTAGAGCCGCGCGCTGCGCTCGGCCTGACCCATATCGATGGTGAGGTTTTGCTTGGAGCCCGCGAGCACGCCTGTCGGCGTACTGGAAGCCAGAGACGCAATGGCGGTTTGAATCTCCGCCGTTGAGATGCCACGCAAGGCGGCGGCTTCGGGATTCAAACGGATGCGGACCGCGTATTTCTGCCCGCCGAACACTTGCACCTGGGCAACGCCGGTGATCTGCGAAATCTGCTGGGCGAGCAGCGTGTCGCCGTACTCATGCACGGTCGAAAGCGGCAGCGTGCCGGACACAAGCGAGAGGAACATCACCGGCGCGTCGGCCGGGTTCACCTTGCGGAAGCTGGGCGGCGTCCGCATTTCGCTCGGCAAAAATCTTTGCGCAGCGGAGAGCGCCGTCTGCACGTCGAGGGCGGCGGCGTCGATGTCACGGCTGAGATCGAACTGCACCGTTATGGAAGCATTGCCGTTCGCGCTCGACGAAATCATCGAATTGATGCCGGCGATGGTCGCGAGCTGGCGCTCGATCGGTGTCGCCACCGAAGCCGCCATCGTTTCCGGGCTGGCGCCCTGCAACGTGGCGCTGATCTGGATGGTCGGGAAATCAACGCGGGGTAGCGCCGACACGGCAAGCAGCCGGTAGCCGAAAATGCCCGCGACGATCAGCGACGCCATCAAGAGCGTCGTCATCACCGGGCGGCGGATACAGGTCTCGGGAAGATTCACATCAGGCTCCAGCGCCCGGACGGGTCTTGATGTCGACCCGAGAGCCGTCACGCAACGACAACTGGCCGTCGGTCACGACCGTCTCGCCGCCTTTCAGGCCGGTTGAGATGATCGCCTGTCCTTCCAGCGTGCGGCTGACGGTGACATTCCTGACCTTGGACTGACCGTTTTCGATCACGAAAACGAAGGAGCCCTTCTGGCCGCTCTGCACGGCTTCGGCGGGAACAGTCACGACATCCGTTTCGGAGCGCAGCGTTACACGGACACTGGCAAGCGTGCCAGGCCACAGACGCTCGTCCTTATTGTCGAAGCTCGCTCGCACCATGATGGTGCCGGTTTGCGAGTCGACGGTGTTCTCGATGAAGGCGACCTTGCCGCCGCTCACCGTCATTTCGTTCTGAAGCGACACTTCCACGGTGGCGTTGCTTCCGGCCGAGCGCAGGTCGGGGATGTAGCGCTCGGGAACGCCGAAGGCGACATAGATCGGAGAAAGCTGGTTGACCGTAGTTAGCTGTGTGGGCTGCTGAGCGACGGCTGTCGCGGCCGCGGAAGATTCCGCTGCGCGCACGATCGCGCCCTCACGCACGCCGGAAATTCCGACCCGCCCACTGGCCGGCGCCTTGATGTCGTAATAGGTGCGCAGCACTTTCAGATTGTCCAGCAGCGCCGCGTTCTGCTTCACGGTCGCGCTCAGCACATCCAGATTGGTGCGGGTGTCGTCCAGTTGCACCTTGGAAACGACATTGCGATCGACAAGTCCCTGAACGCGATCCACATCGCGGCGCGCCTTGTCGAGTTGAGCCTTGTCACGGACAAGCGTTGCTTCGGCCTGCTCCACCTGTGCATCGATCGCACGGGAATCGAGCGTGTACAGCGGATCGCCTTCTTTCACGGTGGCCCCGTCGGCGAAATGCACCTTGGTCACCTGACTGTCGACGCGCGTGCGGACTGCAACGCTGACAATCGGCTGCACGGTGCCGATGGAGTCGAGGCGATACGGAACGTCCTTACGCTCGGCCTTGCTGACAAAAACTGAAATGGCGCGCGGCTGCGCGCCTTTTTGCTGGGCGTTGGCCCCGCTGCCGCCGGAGAGCGCCCACCAGCCGACTGCCCCGGCGAGTACGAGCACGCCCGCACCCACCGCCACGGTCGCCATTTCGGATTTCGTGGACAGCTTCGTCTTCGGCAACTTGAATTTCGGAAACTTCATGAAACCGCTAATGCCTTTTTGCATGGGCGCGCGACCCGGCGCCGTGACCGACTCCGCAGCTCCTATAGATGTAACATGGGCACCCTGTCGGCGGGATTAACATGCCGTAAGGTCGCGCCAAAAGCCCCTTCCCCCTAGGTTCCATAGATTCCAGATTGGCCCGCCCGCAACAAGCGCCTGCCTGTTAACCGTCCTCTTGGGGGAACCCCGGACCTAGCCTTTCAGGCCGCCCGCGCGCTCAACAAAATTGGCCACTTCCGCGAGGCCTTCGCCGGATTTCAGGTTGGTAAAGTGGAAAGGCCGCTCACCGCGCATCTTTTTGGCGTCCCGTTCCATCACTTCCAGCGAGGCGCCGACCAGCGGGGCGAGGTCGATTTTATTAATCACAAGTAAGTCAGAACGGGTGATGCCGGGGCCGCCCTTGCGCGGAATCTTCTCTCCGGCCGATACATCGATGACATAAATTGTGACGTCCGCGAGTTCGGGCGAAAAGGTCGCGGCCAGGTTGTCGCCGCCGG
>CAZUJE010000174.1:0-4568 GCA_964620215.1 uncultured Hyphomicrobiales bacterium | reverse complement strand
GGCGGCGCGGGCGTCGACTGCGAGCGGCACCGACAGCGACACCGCCGGATGTGGCGCGTCCTCCATCACCGCCTTCACCACCGGCAAAGTCCGCTCGACCTCGTCCTCCGGCACCTCGAACACCAGCTCGTCGTGCACCTGCAGTAGCATCCGCGCGCTGAGCTTCTTCTTCGCCCGCGCGGTATCCATGCGGGTCATGGCGCGGCGGATGATGTCGGCGGCGGAGCCTTGCAGGCGCGCGTTGATCGCGGCGCGCTCATTGAAGCCGCGCACGGACGGATTGCTGTCGTTGATGCCGGGATAATGAACCTTCCTGCCGAACAGCGTCTGCACATAGCCGATTTTTTTGCAGTTCGCGCGCGTCTCATCCATGTAGGCGCGGATGCCGGGGAAGCGCTCGAAATATTTCTTGATGTAGGCGCCGGCCTCGTCGCGCGGGATGCCGAGCTGGTTCGCCAGACCAAAAGCTGAAATTCCGTAGATGATTCCGAAATTGATCGCCTTCGCGCGGTTGCGGATTTGCGCGGGCATGCCCTGCACCGGCACGCCGAACATTTCCGAAGCCGTCATGGCATGAATATCCAGCCCGTCGCTGAAGGCTTTTTTCAGCGAGGGAATATCCGCGATTTCCGCTAGCAGCCGCAGCTCGATCTGGGAGTAATCCGCGGAGACGATTTTCATTCCCTTCTCGGCGACGAAGGCGCGGCGGATTTTCCGGCCTTCTTCGGTGCGGGCGGGAATGTTCTGCAAATTCGGATCGGAAGACGACAGCCGCGCGGTGGGCGTCGCCGCCAGCGCGTAAGATGTGTGAACGCGGTGGGTTTCCTTGTTCACGAATTGCGGCAGCGCGTCGGTATAGGTCGAACGCAGCTTGGACAACTGCCGCCATTCCAGAATTTTCTTCGGCAGTTCGTGGCCTTCTTCCGCCAAGTCTTCCAGCGCTTTCGCGCCGGTGGACCATGCGCCTGTCGCCGTTTTCGTGCCGCCAGGCAGGCTCATTTTTCCGAACAGAATATCGCCGAGCTGTTTCGGGCTGCCGGGGTTGAATTCTTCGCCCGCGATTTCCTTAATCTCGTCTTCCAGCCGCGCGATGATCTGCGCGAATTCGCCGGAAAGCCGTGACAGCAGTTGCCGGTCGATGGAAATGCCGCGCCGCTCCATTCTGGCAAGAACAAGCGGCATCTGCCGCTCCAGCGTTTCGTACACCGTGTTCATGCCTTCCGACACAAGCCGCGCCTTCAGCGCGCGCCAGAGCCGGAGCGTCACATCGGCGTCCTCGGCGGCGTATTCGCTGGCCTTGTCGATGGCCACGCGCGCGAAGCCGATATGCGCCTTTCCTTTTCCGGCCACGTCGTCATAGGCGATGCAGGTGTGGTTGAGATAAAGCTCGGACAGCTCGTCCATGCCATGCCCGTGCAAGCCGGCATCGAGCGCATAGGACATCAGCATCGTGTCGTCGTAGGGCTGCATCTCGATGCCGTGGCGCGCGAGCACGAGCCAGTCATATTTCATGTTCTGCGCGATCTTGAGGACGCTTCTGTCTTCGAGCACCGGCTTGATGGCGGCGAGCGCGTCCTTCACCGGGATTTGCCCGGGCAGCAGTCCGCCGCTGAACAAATCCTCGCCGCCCATATGGCCGAGCGGCACGTAACAGGCTTCGCCTGGCGACAGCGCCAGCGAGAAGCCGACGAGATCGGCCTGCATGGAATCGAGTGAGCTTGTTTCGGTGTCGATGGCGAGGAAGCCCTGCTCCTTCGCCTTCGCCATCCATTCCTTCAGGCGGGCTACGTCACGGACGGTTTCGTATTTCGAGCGGTCGCATTTCGTCTGCTTGGCTTCGGCGAGGCGCGTGGCGGCGAAGGCCTGCGGCGTCATTCCTTCGCTGCCGGTTTTCTTGATGACAGGCGGCGTGGTGCCGCCCTGCACAGGCGGCGCATCGACTTGCTTTGTCGTTCTGCGTCCGCCTGCTTTCAGATTTGGATCGGCTTCGATCTCGTCCGCATTGAATTCGAAAAAATCAGCTACGTTCTTTGTTACTTTATTAAATTCCATCGCCTTCAAAAAGGCGACAAGCCTCTTGCCGTCGGGCTCTTCTAATTTCAGATCGGCCAGAGGAATGTGAAGAGGTGCCTCATCGTCAAGGAGCACCAATTTTTTTGAGATGCGTGCCTGTTCCGCAAACTCGATCAATGACTGTCTACGCTTTTCTTGCTTGATCTCTGAAGCACGTGAAAGCAGTGTTTCGAGATCTCCATATTCTTGGATAAGCAAAGCTGCTGTCTTGATGCCGATTCCTGGAACACCCGGTACGTTGTCCGTAGAGTCGCCCGCGAGTGATTGTACTTCCGCAACCTTTTCGGGACCGACGCCAAATTTTTCTTCGACCTCCTTCGGTCCAATGCGTCGCTCTTTTCCCGGCATCGGATCGAACATGGTGATCCCCGGCCGGATCAACTGCATCAAGTCCTTGTCTCCAGCGACGATAGTTACGTCCGCGCCATCATTGATTGCGGAGCGCGCGTAGGTTGCTATCAGGTCGTCGGCTTCGAATCCTTTTTCCTCAACAGGAATTAGTCCGAACGCTTTAACAGCGTCACGCATTAGAGGAAATTGCGGAATGAGATCAGAGGGAGGTTCATCGCGATTCGCCTTGTAGGCGGGATAGATTTTGTTTCTGAAGGTCTCGCCTGAATAGTCGAAGACTACTCCTAGATGCGTGGGCTTTATGCCTTCGAGTCCATCGCGGTAAAGCTTCCATAGCATGTTGCAGAAAAACATTACCGCGCCAGTAGGCAGCCCGTCCGAACGCTTGAAGCCATAGCCCGTCTTGCTGTTCTGCGCGGCCTTGAACATCGCGAAATAGGCGCGGAAAATATAGGAGGAGCCATCGACCAGAAACACATGGTCGCGCTTGCCGCCCTTCGCGGATTTAGGCGCGGGCGCGTCGGCTTTTTTCTCCGGCTTGGCTGCTGGCTTGGTCGCTGCCTTGGCGGGTTTCTTTTCGGGTTTTTTGGCCATGTCGCCCGCACGATGCACAAGTGCAACGCGCGGGACAACCCCGGCGATCAGTCCTTCAACAGACGGCGATCACTCGGCGGCTTGCAGGCGCGGGCGGCTCTGGATGCGGAAGAAGTCCGGTCGCGTGAACAGGAAATCCAGCCGTGTTCCGCAGGTGAGCCAGTGCAGCACCAGCGGGGCGATGACGCCCGCGGCTGTGACGATCACAGAGACCGTGCCGAGATCGGCGATGATGCCGGTTTTCAGGAGGACGATGCGCGTCGCCGCCATGGGGAGAAAGAAGGCGAGATAAATCACAATGGAATTCTCGCCCGCATAGCGCAGGAGTTCGAGCCATTTCACTTTGGTGAGCAGCGCGGAGAAGGCGACGACTGCCGCCGCGCCCGCGAAACCAAGCGCCAGCGAGAAGAACGGCATACTTGCATAGCCCATCGCCACCATCACGCCGTTGATGATCGCCCATACCGAAAGACCGGCAATGGCGAGTACGGGTTTTGCCTGCGCCCGTTCCGCCAGCCAGAACCAGTTTTGCGCCAGCCAGTAACCCGCGAAGAAATAAACGTAACGCGACGCGAATTCGTCGATCATCGTGTAGCCGGTTTCAATGGGCGCGATTTCAAACGCCGCCGCCAGCGCGAACACGAACAGCGCCGGAACGCGGCGCAGAAGTTTTGTCACCACGAAGAACACCGGCAGGAGATAGATGAACCAGAGCGTGCCGAACGGCTCGATGTAGGAGAACAGATAGAATTTCAACAGACCGGCCGCGCCCATTTCATTCAGCAGGCCGGGCGCCTTGAACGCGAACTGGATCGTCATCCACAGCGCGTAGAAATAGAAGAAATGCAGAACCTTGCGGTCGAAATAGCGCTGCCAGTCGCGGTCGATGACGCGCGCGAGAAACAGGCCGGAGATCAGGAAGAAATCCGGCATCCGGAACGGCTTCGCGAATTCCACCAACCAGTGCATCCAGCCCTGCTGGCCGGCGGCGGCTTCGACACCGAGCGTCGAATGCATCGTCACCACCATGACGATGCAGAAGCCCTTGGCGTAATCGACCCAATCGATGCGGTCCTGCATGGCGGAATCCTCATTTTGTCCCGTTTTGGGACTGATCGCGCTATTCAGTGATTCAGTCGCAATCGCCATGCCGCCCGATCCGCCGGATTTGGCCTGTTTGAGGGTGCCGGATAGAAGCACGGGACAATGACCAATCCCTTTAGCCAGCAGATGCCGGTGGACGAGGCGCTGCCGTCGTTGAAGAAGGCGCTGGCGGACGGCCGCTCGGCTGTGCTGGTTGCGCCGCCGGGCGCGGGCAAAACCACGCGCGCGCCTTTGGCTTTACTGGATGAGCCGTGGGTGGCGGGACGGAAAATTCTGGTGCTGGAACCGCGCCGGTTGGCGGCGCGGGCGGCGGCGGGCTTTATCGCCAAAAGCATCGGCGAGGAAGCGGGCGGAACAATAGGATTTAGAGTCCGCTTCGGCTCGAAGATTTCAAAGCGCACAAGAATTGAATTCATCACCGAAGGCGTGTTCACGCGCATGTTGCA
>CAZUJE010000173.1:0-4601 GCA_964620215.1 uncultured Hyphomicrobiales bacterium | reverse complement strand
CGGGCGCGTAGCTCAGCGGGAGAGCACTCCCTTCACACGGGAGGGGTCACAGGTTCAATCCCTGTCGCGCCCACCATTTATTTTTTCCGCCTTCTCTGCTCCGCCTCATCCCACGCCGTCAGCGCCTGAAAATCCGGCACGAAGCCGAGGCCTTTTTGCGCGTCGGATGAGAGCACGGTTTGCGACGTGACAACGTCAATCAGTGCAGGTGCGTTTTTCAGCGCGCGCTTCAATGCCTCTGGAAAATCCTCCGCCTTCTCCACCCGCTCGCCATGCAGGCCGAGTGCGCGGGCCATCGCGGCGTAATCGGAGTGGCGCAGCGTGGTGCCGACAACGCGGCCGCCGTAATTCATTTCCTGATCGAGTCTCTCGATGTTCCAGGCGGCATTGTTGGAAACGATGAACACGGCTTTTGCGCCGTGACGGACGGCGGTATCGATTTCCATGGCGTTGATGCCGAAAGCGCCGTCGCCATTGACGGAGATCACCTGCCGGTTCGGCATCGCGAGTGCCGCCGCCACCGCGAATGGCACGCCGACGCCGAGACAACCGAAGCTGCCTGCGTCCATGTAGATTTTTGACTGAAGGCCGGTGCGGGCGAAGCTCAGCAGATCGCCGCCATCGGCGATGCCGATGTAATCCGGATCGGCGATTTCGGAGATCGCATCGAAAATCACGCGCGGATGAATCTTGCCATCAGAGCCGGTGGACGGACCTTTTTCCTTTTTGCCGGAACGTTCCTTGTGTTTTTGGCGGAGGCCATCGGCCCATTTTTTATCGATTGAAGTCTCGCGGTTTCCCGCGAGCGCCACCATCGCGTCGAGGGCAATTGAAGGCGTCGCGAGCATTTCCGGCTGGCCGCGCCGGTTGTCGATCAGTTCACCGGCATTGTCAGCGAGGCGAATGAAACTGGCGTTCTCGAATACGGCGGGCGAACCGTAGCCCATCTGGTAATCGAGCTTGCGGCCAATGAGCAGAACAACATCCGCTTCCTTCATCGCCTGCGCGCGGACGGCGGCGGCGGTGGAAGGATGTTCCGCGGGCACCAGTCCCCGGCTCTCCTGCGTGTCGAGATAGAGCGCGCCGGTTGCGTCGAGGAATCTTACCAAGGCCGCGCTCGCCTGCTTCGCTCCGCGTCCGGTCATCACCAGCGGACGTTTCGCGGACCAGAACAGATCGACGGCTTTTTTCACATCGTCCGGATGCGGCGGGATCGCGCGCGCAGGCTTGGCCGCCATCCATTCGCCGAGCACGAGATTCGGCGCGACATGCGTGCGGAGAACGTCGGTTGGAATTTCGATGTAGGCCGGACCCGGCTCCCCCACGTCGCCCATCGCCCTCGATACGGCCTCTTCAAATTCGCGGATGACCTGATCGGCCACGCGCGCGGTGCGCGAATAGCGGCAGACCGGCTTCAGCAAATCCACATGCGGAATGTCCTGCAACGGACCCATATTCGCCTGCGGGCGCGAGGTGCAGCCGCCAATCAGCAACACCGGCACGCGCGCGAGCGAAGCATTCGCCATCGCGGTCACGCAATTGGTGACGCCGGGACCGGCGGTGACCATCGCGACACCGAATGTGTTCATGAGTTCTGCGTGAGCGTGGGCCATGTGGACGGCGGCGCCCTCGTCGCGCACGTCAATGATGCGAATGCCCTGACGCGCGATGTGATCCCAGATCGGCTGAATATGCCCGCCTTGCAGGCCGAAGATGCGGTCGATGCCGCGCGCCTTCAGGAAGCGCGCGATCCAGGCGGCGCAGGAATTCTCGTCGGCGTTCAGGTCCTGGGTTTTGAAATCCTTCATGTCCGCCTCACTCATTTCCCCGCGTGACGCTCACGCAAAATCCGGTGCAGAATTTTTCCCGTCGCCGTGCGCGGCATTTCCTCGTCCCTGATGAACGAAGCCGAGCGCGGGCGCTTGTAGCCCGCGATCCTGTCCTTGCACCATTCAATCACGGATTCTTCAGAGAGTGTTTTTCCCGCGTGCGGAATGATGACGGCGTGCACGCGCTCGCCCCATTTGGCATCATTGACGCCGATGACGGCCACATCCTTCACATCGGGATGGGAGCCCAGCATCGTCTCCACCTCGGACGGATAGACGTTCTCGCCGCCGGAAATAATCATGTTGCTCTTGCGGTCGACGAGATGGATGTAGCCGTCCCCGTCGCGGCGGGCGAGATCGCCGACGGTGCAGTATTCGCCGCGAAAGGCCTCGCGGGTTTTTTCCGGCAGCTTCCAGTAGCCGGTGAAGGTGCTGGCGTTGCAGGAATAGAGTTCGCCCGGCTCGCCATCCGGCACATCATTGCCGTCGGGATCGAGCAGGCGGATTTTTCTGGAGCCGATGGTTTCCCGGCCCACCGATCCGAGTTTGGAAAACTGTTCATCGGGATGCAGCATCGTTACCCAGCCGGCTTCGGTGGAGCCGTACAATTCAAACAAGCCGGAATTCTTGAAATACTCCATGATCTCGAGCTTGGTGTCGCGACGCGCGGGTGCCGAGGAGACAAGCAGCTTCGTCACCGCATCGACATTCAGTTTGGAGCGCAGCGCAGACGAGAGCGCCAGCATCATGATGTAATGGGTCGGCACCAATGATGTGAAGGTTGAGCCGCCTTCGGCCATGGTGCGGAGGAAATGCTCCGGATCGAAACTTTTCCGGCTGTAGATCGTGCAGGCGGCGCCGCAATAGGAAAACGCGCCGAAGAAGAACAGCGAGTTCGCATGGCACATTGGCATCACGAGCAGCGCCGCGTCGTTTCGTGTCAGATTGAATTCGGCGGCGGTCACGAGTGCCAGCATCGAGCTGCCGCGATGGGTGCGGATGGCGCCTTTGGGTTTTCCTGTGGTGCCGGATGTGTACATCAGCGCCCAGGGGTCATCGAGGGAGACGCTGATGTTTGGTGGCGTGTCGCGGCTTCGCGAGATCAGGTCTTCATATGAAACGAACCCACTGGATTTTTTCGCGCCGAACAGGATGAAATTTTTCGCGGGAATATCCAGAGCGGACTTCAGCGCCTCCACCGTCTCCAGAAACTCGTCCTGAAAAATCAGCGCCCGCGCTTCGCTGTTTTCGATGATGTATTTAATCTCCGGACCGACCAGCCGGAAATTGATCGGCACCGCGATCAGGCCAGCGAAAGCGCAGGCGGCGTAGATTTCAACCCATTCGAGGCAGTTGTAGGCGAGCACGCAGACGCGGTCGCCCTTCGCGAGACCCAAGCCCGCAAGCGCATTCGCCAGTTTGCAGGCGCGGCCATGCCATTCGCGAAAGGTCATTTTCCGCTCGAGATCGCGCGCGCCGATCTTGTCCGGAAACATCCGCGCATGCATCGCCAGCGCCTCGCCGATATGCGCCAGTGCATTCATCGCGAACTACCCCGGTGGGTTATTCATGCGGGAAACTGCATGGAAACTTAAACAGCGGCGACCGAAACGCCAAGCGGCTCAAGGTAGCGTGAAAATCGGCTTCACATTCGCGATTGAATTTTGCGCGGGAGTATGAATTGTTGCGGTCGTGTGTTTACGCCCGGGGGAGCAAGGGATGAGATTCTCACGTTTTGCCGCTGTTTCGGTTTTCCTTTGCGCGGCATTGATCGCCACCGGCGCGTTCGCACAGCAACAGAAAAAGAAGCAGACGCCTCCACCGCCACCGGCACCCTCCGCATGGGGTTGGGGCAGCATGCCGAGCTTCTCGTTCGGCGGCGGCGGCCTCGAGGTCGATCCGGTCACGCGCCAGCCGATCGGCGCTCGCGGCAAGAGCGGTTTCATCTACAACCCCGTCCCGCGCCAGACGGTGTTGTTCGACGGCTCCAAATACGCGCCCGGCACGATCATCGTGAACACCGCCGAGCGGCGGCTTTATTACATTGTCGACAGTCACTGGGCGATCAAATACGGCATCGGCGTCGGCCGCGACGGTTTCCGCTGGGGCGGCACGCATACGGTCACGCAGAAAAAAGAGTGGCCGGACTGGGTACCGCCGGAAGAAATGCTGAAGCGCGACCCGAAATTGCCGCGTCACGTGAAGGGCGGTCCTGAAAATCCGCTCGGCGCGCGCGCGATGTATCTCGGCTCCACGCTTTACCGCATCCACGGCTCCAACGAGCCGGAGACGATCGGACAGGCGGTATCGTCCGGCTGCTTCCGCATGACCAATGAAGATGTGATCGACCTTTACAATAGGGTACAGGTCGGCACGACCGTTCACGTCATTCAGAAGTGACGGCTCACCACTTCGTCCGCACCCCCGCATAGACCGCGCGTCCCGTGCCCGGCTCAAACTGGTTCGGGAATGCGGGATCGAATGTGTTGGTGACCTGTGCGCTCGAAATATACGCCTTGTCCGAGAGATTGCGACCCTCGACATAGGCAGCGAAATTTCCCGTTTCATAACCAGCGCGCAGACCCCAGATCGCGTAGCTCGCGGTTTTCGTCGTATTGGCACTGTCGATGAAATACGCCTGCGGAACGATTTCGGTGTTCGGCCCGAAGAAAAATCCGCTCGGATGTTTGTAGAGCAGTTCCGTGCGGATGTAGTGACGCGGCGCGCCGGGCAATTCATTGTTGCCGAAGGCGGCGTCGTTGTTGAAACGGA
>CAZUJE010000172.1:0-4674 GCA_964620215.1 uncultured Hyphomicrobiales bacterium | reverse complement strand
CTTCCACCTTGCCGACGAGATCGCCGCCGACGTCCGCACCCTTGGTAAAGATGCCGCCGCCGAGACGGGCGAAGATCGAAATCAGCGAAGCGCCAAAACCCAGCGCCACCAGCGCGTCGATGACGGTGCGGTTGTTCGGGGCGAAACCAAGCGGTCCGGTGAGGATCATGTAGTAAACCGCGACGCCCAAGAGGGCGAGACCGGCGACCAACATGCCGGTGATGGCGCCGGACTTGAATGCGAGTTCAAGACCCTCGGCCAGCGACTTGGTGGCGGCCTGCGCGGTACGGACGTTGGCGCGAACCGAAACGTTCATGCCGATGAAGCCGGCTGCACCTGAAAGAACCGCGCCGATCGCGAAACCGATGGCGACCAGCCATCCGAGCAGGTAACCGACGAGCACGAAGATCACCGCGCCCCGGATACCGATGGGGATGTACTGACGGGGCCGATGCGCCTGCGGGCCACCGGGGATCGCGCCCGGGATCTCCTGCATGCGGGCATTGCGCGCATCGGCGGCCATGACCGACTGGGTCGCCCAGACGCCATAAGCAATCGCGGCAAGACCGCAAAGGATGATGAGCCACAAAGAAAGCATTGAGCTACCTCAAGAATTCAATTTTCAGGGATCGCATTTCCGCCGGCGCAACGAGCGCAGCCCGCGTCCCGGACCATTCCCCCTGGGGGTCCGAAGCGGCGTATCCATGCCAAAACCGGCCCTGCTGCGCAATGCTACGCCCGCTCAATAGGGGGCGTTCCCGCAGCGGCATTCCGCCCGGGTTGGGGTCTTTTACGCCTCAAAGGGAGGCGCGGGACGCCGGGGACCGCCGGTCCCCACGGTCCTGTGTGCGTAGAGAAGGAACACACAGGAGGACTTCGCCGCAGGTGCCGGAGAATCGCCGGCGTCCCGCACGCGGTGTTTAATCGGCTTGCTCCGCCCGAACCCCGGTGGACTAACCAGGCCCGCTACGAACGGACCCCTGCTCTATCCACCGCTGCCGGCACCACACCGGCGCGACCGTGGTTGGGCCCACGGGAAGCGCCAGACCCGGATGCCTGTGGCGAACGGTCGGTTCGCCGGGCACGGACGGCTTGGGCCGCGATGTATTGAGCCGCGTTACAGCCCGCAACAAAGCCACCGCTCCCGATCCGCACATGAGAACGCTGGCCATGCGCCCCTTTATTCAGACCGAGACGAGCGGATTTTATTCGAGGCGCGGAGGGCGGGGATAAGTTCGTTGGCTGAATTGAAATTGCTGGGAAATTTTCTTCGCGGCGGGGATAAGAAAGTTCCGCCAAAAATTTTCAACACTTCATGACGGGCGTAACACCACCGAGATTCCGAAGCTGCGAATAATCGAATCCGAATGGCGTCCCAATATCTTCCACGTTCACGAGACGAAGGCCGTCAATCGTTTTCAATCTGCGGTACGAGTAAAACAGCGAATTTTGATCGATCCACCAGACTTGCTTGCCGCTGCTGAAAGCCTTGCTCAGGTGACATGCGAGGTCTTCGGCAATGATATTGGCGGCCGTCATGCCCAAAGGGCTGCCGGAAATGTAGATGTAGCCCGCCATGGCCAGATGCCAGGGATGAAGCTGCGGATAGCGGTAGAATTCCTTTCCGTTCGGCCCGGAGTCCCGCACGACCCGGATGGAATCAATCAAACGCAAGGCAACATCGGCTTTCTGCTCTTCCATTTTCCTGAGATCGGAGTCGGGATTTCGGATGAATACCGCATCGATATCCGTCAGGAGGATCCGTCCGGCGATCCGCTCAAGGAAAAGCGGCCCTCTCAAAAATCTCATGCTGGCGTAATAGGCGGGCGACGCGGAGGGAGGATTTTCAAAGGAGAAGGACACATGACCTGAACCTGAGCGTTGCAAATCCGCGATCGTCTCGCTGACTTCAGCGCGTGTTCCCGCGATATGGAAATGAACTCTTGATTGGCCGCCCACATCGCGAAACGAATTCAGATAACGCTTCGCGAATTTGTTGAAATAACCGCTGTCCGCGCATGCAACGATGGCGGCGGGAGAACGAGGCTCATCCGGCAATATCACGCTGTCATTCGCCAATAACGTCCTTGCAAAATCGTCGGGCTGAAGATTGAGAAAATAATTGGCGGCACCCGTGGACACCGTGATTTCACCCTCGGTGGCTGCGGAAAAATGAGACTGCGCCGTTTTGAAATCGCACCGCAGGAACGCAACCGTACCCAGCACAAAGCGGGATTGGGGATCGGATCGGTTCGCCGCCAGACGCTCCGCAGACGACAGAACATCTTCCCGCCAGCCAGCATCCTGCCAGAACCGGAGCGTGTTGCCGGCTTCTGCAAGATAGCCAATCATTTGCTTCGGCTCGCTGAACGATCCGCTTGAGAGGCGTCTCTTCAATTCCTCCAGCGTGGCTATTTTAACGGACTGAACAAAACCGCCGACATGCCGCATCGGTTTCAGCGCCATGGAGAAACACATAATTTCATCGGCGCTTGCCGACGCCAGAAATCCAGCGACCGACGCTTTCACCTTGCGGGCGGACCAGAAGGCTTTCCAGCGGCCGGCATTTGCGTGCACCAGCACGCGATACGTCTGTATGATGTCCACGCCCTTGCCGGCCTCCATTTCCCGGCTGCATTTCGAAATGAGCTTCCCCAGATCCGGATGCTGGCGCGGAAATTTCCCGGCAAGAATCCGCCGGAGATCAATGATCGTTTGTGCGGGCTTTAGCCGGAGATTCTGCTCGCACTTATTCAATGTGAGCTGGTAATCGCGATTGAACGCAGCCAGAAACATATCGAGCCGGTTTCGCTGAAAACCCGGCCGCGCCGCCAGCGATATTTGCCCGGCGATTTTTCGTATGTTTTCTGCGGTCGGCTGAACGACTTTTCTTGAGTTCCTTCTTCTGCTGTTCATCCGCAGCATGATTTCAGCCGCCTTGGCGACGGCCTTGTTGCTCTCTTTCCCGGCGATCTCCGCCAGAGCCGACAAGGCGGGCTCTTCTTCGTTCAATGCAGTATGCAGATCGGCGAGCGCCAGCTTTGCCTGAGCGGCAAGCTGCGGCGACCGGATTGCCGCGTCTTTATAGCTGGAGATTAATTCCCTGATCTCCGCTGCTTTGGACGAGCGGGCATGATGGGCATCCAGCACCTGATCCTTGCGCGATTGAAGCTGCCGAAAATTTTCTTCTTCGGGCAAAGCACCATTCGCCTGCATCGTTCAATCTTTTGCGGAGATGGGACACAAGTGATTTGGAAAGAGTATGGATTTAGAAATGGCTGAAAGAAAGCTGTTTCAATTCCATCAGACTGCCATCTGTTCCCAAAACGTCAATCCCCTTGCCCGCTTCCAGGCGGCCGATGGGCGTGAGTTCGACGCCGGCTTTTTTCGCGGCGGCCTGGAAAGGTTTCAGGGAGTCTTCGGGAATTGCCGCCACGATCTCGAAGTCGTCGCCGCCGGTGAGCACGGTTTCCAGCAGTTTTGGATCGGCTTCGACCGCGCCGCGGGCCGCGTCCGAGAGCGGCACGCGCTTCGATTCGATCACCGCATGGACGCCTGAAACGGAGGCAAGTTTCGCCACATCGCCCGCAAGCCCATCCGAAACGTCGAGGGCGGCATGGGCGAATTCCAAGAGCGCAGGAGACAGCGCGTTGCGCGGGCGCGGAAACAAATAGCGGTCGAGCAAATGACCGCGCATCGCGGGTGCAAGTTTCACGAAAGCGGCGTTGACCGGATCGCGGTGCAGTTTCAGCCCGAGTGCGGCGTCGCCGATGGTGCCGCTCACAACCAGCAGATCGCCTGCCTTTGCGCCCGACCGCTTCACCATTTTTCCGGAAGGCACCGCCCCAATCGCCGTGATTGCGATGGTCAGAAGCGCGGGCGTTCGCGTGGTGTCGCCGCCGAGCAGCGGGCAGTCATAGTCCTCGCAATCCTCCCCAAGCCCGTGGGCGAATTTTGCAAGCCATTCCTCGCCGGTGTTTTCCGGCAGCGAGATCGCCATCAGCGCGCCGAGCGGCGCCGCCCCCTTGGCGGCGAGATCGGACAGGTTCACGCGCAGGGCTTTTTTTGCGATCGCGTCCGCCGGATCGTCGGCGAAAAAATGCACGCCCGCCACGATCATGTCGGCGGTAACGACGAGGTCGTGACCGGCGGGCGGCTTCAAACGTGCTGCGTCGTCGAGCAGGCCGAGCGCGCCGGCATCCTTCGCGATTGGGCGAAAATATTTCGCGATCAGTCTGTCTTCGCCGGAGGGTTTTGCTGTTCCGGTCATGGCCGCACCTAACCCGCGGGCTTGCTGAATTCGCTGCTGCGCGCCTGCTGTGCCAGTTGTTGCAGAACGGCGTTCACCATGCCGGTTTCGTCCTTGTCCAGAAACGCGCCCGCCACATCGACATATTCGCTAACCACGACGCGGGCGGGAATATCGGAGCGATGCACGAGTTCATAAGCACCCGCGCGCAATACCGCGCGCAACACGGCCTCGACGCGCTTCAACGGCCAGCCATTGCGGAGCGCATCGTCCACCAGCGGATCGAGCGAGCGCTGTTCGTGCAAGACGCCTTCAACGATGTTGCGGAAATACCCTGCTTCGGCTTCGGCGAATGTTTCGCCTTCGACTTCGCGCCCGGTGCAGTGCGCCGCAACCTCGGTCAGAATGACACGACGCTCGCGACC
>CAZUJE010000171.1:0-4682 GCA_964620215.1 uncultured Hyphomicrobiales bacterium | reverse complement strand
TCCTCAGATTGTATGTGCTTCGGCGCTTGCCGTCATGAACTCCGTGTTGTTTAGCGGTCCGGCGTGTAGATCCGATCGAACACGCCCTCGTCGGCGAAGTGCGCCTTCTGCGCCTTGGTCCAGCCGCCGAACACCTCGTCGATGGTGAACAGATTCACCTTGGGAAACTGCTTGGCGTACTTCACGGTCACCGCCTCCAACCGCGGACGGTAATAATTTTTGGCGGCGATTTCCTGACCTTCTGGCGTATACAAATATTCCAGATAGGCCTGGGCGGCGGCGCGAGTGCCGTGTTTGTCCGCGTTTTTGTCTATGAGCGCGACCGGCGGTTCGGCGAGGATGCTGACCGACGGCACCACGATTTGCACTTTGCCTTCGCCGAATTCCTTGGCCGCTAAAAAGGCCTCGTTTTCCCAGGTCACCAGCACGTCGCCGATACCGCGCTGCACGAACGTGGTAGTGGAACCGCGCGCGCCGGAATCCAGCACCGGCACGTTTTTGTAGAGCTTGGCGACGAAGTCCTTCGCCGTCTGCTCGTTGCCGCCCGGCTTTTTCAAGGCGTAACCCCAGGCCGCCAGATAATTCCAGCGCGCGCCGCCGGAGGTTTTCGGATTCGGCGTGATGACCTTCACGTCGGAGCGGACGAGATCGTCCCAGTCCTTGATTTTCTTCGGGTTGCCCGCGCGCACGAGCAACACGATGGTCGAGGTGTAGGGCGAGGAATTGTTGGCGAGACGCTTCTGCCAGTCCTTGTCGATCAATCCCTTTTCAGCGATCGCATCGATGTCGTAGGCAAGCGCGAGCGTTACCACGTCGGCCTGCAAGCCATCGATCACCGAGCGCGCCTGGCGCGCGGCGCCGCCATGCGACTGCTTCACTTCAATGATTTTGCCGGTGTCGGCCCTGTATTTCGCGACGAAAGCCTTGTTGAAATCGGCGTACAGTTCGCGCGTCGGGTCGTAGGATACGTTCAGCAGCGAAACATCCTGCGCGGATGCGGGCTGCCATAACACGGCCGCCGACAGCGCAATCGCTCCCGTCAATGCGAGCGAAAACATCCGCTGCATTTCTTCGCGTTTCGCAAGGGAAACAACCAGCTTCGTAAAATTCATGGCTACGCCTCCTGTTTCTTTCAGGAAGCGAGCGTAAATCTCTATATCTGACTATGTCAATCAGATTAATAGGCTAAGTACGCTTTTTGAGCACCCGCTTCGCCGCAGCGGCAAGACTAGTGTTTTCAAGGATTTCCGCCGATGCATCGCGCGCGGCCATCAGCGTTTTACGGAGCGGGCATGTGTTTACGTCGTCGCATTCGTCGCACGGACGGTACGCGGTCTTGCTCGCGCAAGGAGCGAGCGCCAGCGGCCCATCGATGTGCCGGATGATGTCGGCGAAGCTGATGTCGTCCATCGGACGCGCCAGCCGGAAGCCGCCATGCTTGCCGCGCGTGCTGATGAGAAGATTCCTCCGCTTCAGGTCGTTGAGAATTTGCTCGAGGAAAGCGCGCGGCACTTTCGCTTCTTCCGCAAGCTCGGTGACCGAAACCGGGTCGCTGCCGCGGTGGCTCGCGAGCCAGACCATTGCCCGAAGTGCATATTTCGCGCGGGAAGAAAGCATAGCTGAGTCTCCCGGTCAGATATGAAGCTAATGACCGAAGAGCAGCGCCGCCGCAAGGGCTACCAGATGCCGTCCTTGAACACCGGATAGAGCGAGGCGATCAAAAGCACCGCCATGACGAAGTTGAACAGCTTCACATGCAAGGAATCCTTCAGCACCCGCCGCAGCGCCGAGCCGAAGAACGCCCAGGTCGAGCTGGAGCCGGCCCCCGCGACCGTGAAAATCAGCGCCAGCAGGATCACGTTCCACGGAAAGCTGGAGATGCCGGCATAGGCGCTGATCGCGGTGACGGCGGCGATCCAGCCTTTCACGTTGACCCACTGGAAGGCGGCGCCCTCCAGAAACGTGAACGGGCGGGAGGTTTTTCCGTTGTCCTCCACGCCGCCGGATTTCCCGATCATCCAGGCGAGCCAGATCATGTAGGCCGCGCCCACATATTTCAGGATGGTCAGCAGGATTGGATACCACTGGAAGATCGCGCCAAGCCCGATGCCGACCAGAAACACCATCAGGCCGAAGCCGAGGAACACGCCGAACACGAGCGGCAGCGTGCGCCGGTAGCCGAACGTAAGCCCCGACGACATCAGCATCACGTTGTTCGGCCCCGGCGTGAAGGTCATCACGAGGGCGAACACGGTGGCGGCGAGGAAGGTTTCGAGGGACATGAGTTATCGCGGCATTGCCGCGCTCACATCCCCTCCGGCCCGCGCGAGATGGCGCAGATGCCGGTGCGCGAAACCTCGACGAGCCCGAGCGGCGCCATCAGATTCACGAACTGGTCGATCTTTTCTGGCTTGCCGGTCAGCTCGAACACGAAGCTTTCCGTGGTGGCGTCGATGACACGCGCGCGGAAGGCATCGGCGAGGCGCATCGCTTCCACGCGGTTATGGTCCTTGCCGCGCACCTTCACGAGCGCCAATTCGCGCTCCATTGCCTTGCCGGATTCAGTGAGGTCAACGACACGATGCACCGGCACGAGCCGCTCAAGCTGGTGCTTGATCTGCTCGATCACCATCGGCGTTCCCTGCGTGGCGACGGTGATGCGGGACAGATGTTTTTCATGCTCCGTCTCGGACACCGTGAGAGAGTCGATATTGTAGCCGCGCCCCGAAAACAGGCCGATGACGCGCGCGAGCACGCCCGGCTCGTTGTCCACGAGCACGGACAGCGTGCGATGAACCACCTGCTCCACGGTTTGCTGGGCAGGATAATGGGAGGTCGTACCGGAGGGTTGGGACATGACGTTCACACCATCACCTTTCCTTCTTCGGTGATCGCGTCCTCGATGGCGACGCCGGCATCTCCGAGCAGCATTTCATTGTGCGCGCGTCCCGACGGGATCATCGGGAAGCAGTTTTCCATCTTGTCCACGACGCAATCGAAAATGACCGGCTTTTTCACCTTGATCATTTCCTTGATGGCACCATCGAGGTCGCCCGGCTTTTCGCAGCGCATGCCGACGCACTTGTAGGCTTCGGCCAGCTTCACGAAATCCGGCAATGCTTCTGAATAAGAGTGCGAGTAGCGGCCGCCATGCAGCAGTTCCTGCCACTGGCGCACCATGCCCATATATTCGTTGTTGAGGATGAAGATCTTGATCGGCAGGTCGTACTGCGCGGCCGTGCTCATCTCCTGCATGGTCATCTGCACCGAGGCTTCGCCGGCGATGTCGATGACGAGCGACTTCGGATGCGCCATCTGCACGCCGACCGCGGCCGGCAGGCCATAGCCCATCGTTCCCAATCCACCAGACGTCATCCAGCGGCGCGGCTCCTGGAAGTGATAGTGCTGCGCGGCCCACATCTGGTGCTGACCGACTTCGGTCGTGATGTAGGTGTCCATGTCCTTCGTCAGTTCATACAGCCGCTGGATCGCATATTGCGGCTTGATGACTTCCTTGGAATTTTTATAGGCGAGCGACTTCCGCGCACGCCATTTGTCGATCTGCTTCCACCACTCGGCGAGCGCCTTTTTGTCGGGCGTGACGGCGCCGGTGCGCCACAAGCGCAGCATGTCTTCCAGCACATGCGCGACATCACCGATGATGCCGACATCCGCCTTGACGTTTTTATTGATCGAGCTTGGGTCGATATCAACGTGAATCTTTTTCGAATGGGGCGCGAACGCATCCAGCCTGCCGGTGATGCGGTCGTCGAAGCGGGCGCCGATGCAGATCATCACGTCGCAATCGTGCATCGACCAGTTGGCTTCCCAGGTGCCATGCATGCCCAACATGCCGAGCCATTGCGGATCGGCCGCCGGATAGGCGCCGAGGCCCATCAGCGTGGACGTGATCGGAAAACCCGAGAGCTTCACCAGTTCGCGCAGCAGCACGGATGCTTCCGAGCCGGAATTGATGACGCCGCCGCCCGTATAAAACAGCGGGCGCTTGGCGTGGCGCATCAGCTCCACCGCCTGCTTTATTTTCTCGATGTCGCCCTTGACCTTTGGACGATAGGTTTTGTGCTCGATATTCTTCGGGCCGACGTAATTGCCTTTGTTGAATTGAATATCTTTCGGGATGTCGATGACGACCGGGCCGGGACGCCCATGCTGCGCCACATAGAAAGCCTCGTGGATGATGCGAGGCAGATCCTTCACATCCTTCACGAGATAATTGTGTTTCGTGCAGGGGCGCGTGATGCCGACCGTGTCGCATTCCTGGAACGCGTCGTTGCCGATCAGATGCGTCGGCACCTGCCCGGTGATGACGACGATCGGGATCGAATCCATCAGCGCATCGACGAGGCCGGTGACGGCATTCGTCGCGCCGGGGCCGGATGTGACCAGCACGCAGCCGATCTTGCCCGACGAGCGCGAATAGCCTTCGGCGGCATGAACCGCACCCTGCTCGTGGCGGACGAGAATGTGCTTCAGCTTGTCCTGCTGGAACAGCGCGTCATAGATCGGCAGCACGGCCCCGCCGGGATATCCGAAAATGTGCTCGACCCCCTGATCGAGCAGAGCCTGGATCACCATTTCCGCGCCCGTCATTTCCTTGTTCATCGTCCCCCCCCGTCACTCGTATCCGTCGTTTATCCATAGCCCAAGGAACTCACCCAAAA
>CAZUJE010000170.1:0-4802 GCA_964620215.1 uncultured Hyphomicrobiales bacterium | reverse complement strand
GCAGCCCCTGCGTGACCTTGTAGGCGCCCTGATATTCGGCGACCTCCTCGCCCATCACGAACACATCCTTGTCGCGGCGCATTTCCTCGGCCATCGCGTCGCGCAACGCCTCGCGCATGGTCATGGTGACCATTTCGGTGCCTTCGGGGATGTCCGGATCGCTTGCGATTTGTGCTGTGGGAGCAGCGGGTGCTGCGGCGGGTGCGGGTGCTGCCGGCGCTTTCGCAGGCGGCGCGGATTCCGCGACCTTCTGCTGTTTTGCGGGCGCAGCGGCAGCAGAAATGTCGCTCGCCCTTTCGCCTTCAGCGAGAATTACAGCGATGGGGGTGTTCACCGCCACATCGTTAGTGCCGGCGGGAACGAGAATTTTCCCGAGCGTGCCTTCATCGACGGCTTCCACTTCCATCGTCGCCTTGTCGGTTTCGATTTCGGCGATGACGTCGCCAGCTTTAATGGTGTCGCCTTCGTTCTTCACCCACTTGGCGAGATTGCCCTTTTCCATCGTCGGAGAGAGCGCGGGCATCAAAACCTGAATGGGCATGAAATAACTCTGCGACTAGCGCGTTACATCTGTCCAAAGCTCGGACACATCCGGCTCCGGATCGTTGGAAGCAAATTCGGCGGCATCGTTGACGGTGTTGCGCACTTCGCCGTCGATCTTTTTTAACTCATCTTCGCTGGCGCGTTTCGTTTCCAGCAGCCGCGCGCGGATCATCGTGATCGGATCCTGATCGGTGCGGACCTTCTCGACTTCTTCCTTGCTTCGGTATTTCGCCGGATCGGACATGGAGTGGCCGCGGTATCTATACGTGAGCATTTCCAGAATGTAGGGGCCGTTGCCGTCGCGCGCGAATTTCACCGCGCGGTCGCCGGCGGCTTTCACCGCGCGCACATCCATGCCGTCCACCTGCTCGCCCGGAATGTTGAACGAAGCGCCGCGCTTGGAAAAATCCGTCTGCGCGGAAGCGCGGCTCACGGAAGTGCCCATCGCGTATTTGTTGTTCTCGATGATGTAGATGCAGGGCAGCTTCCATAGCTCGGCCATGTTGAAGCTCTCATAGACCTGGCCCTGATTGGCGGCGCCGTCGCCGAAATAGGTCAGGCACACGCGGCCATTCTCGCGATACCTGTTTGCAAACGCGATGCCGGTGCCGAGCGACACCTGCGCGCCGACGATGCCGTGGCCGCCGTAGAAATTCTTCTCGATGGAGAACATATGCATCGAGCCGCCCTTGCCCTTGGAGAAACCGGAGCGGCGGCCCGTGAGTTCGGCCATGATGCCTTTGGGATCCATGCCAGTGACAAGCATGTGGCCATGGTCACGGTAAGCGGTGATGATCTGATCGCCCTCTTCCAGCGCCATCTGCATGCCGACGACGACGGCTTCCTGGCCGATATAGAGGTGGCAGAAGCCGCCGATCAGGCCCATGCCGTAGAGCTGGCCGGCCTTTTCCTCGAACCGCCGGATCAGCAGCATTTCCCGATAGGCGCGTACCTCATCCTCGACGCTCAGATTGGCAATGGCGCCGCCTGTTTTCGCGGAGGCGGCTTTGGGCGCTTCGGATTTGGCGGCGGCGGGCATCTGTGGCGTTCTCCCTACCCAAAAACCCTAGCGCAATATTCTGTCGCGCGCCATGCGGAGGAACACATAGGGCGATTGGTTCGCTGCATGGCGCAAGGGAATTTCGCGCCCGGGCCGTTCCACGAAATTCAATTTCAACGGGAAGGATTCAGCAGGACAAAATCGTTGGGTTTTACAAAGCCAAGGTCGCGGCGGGCGATTTCCTCGAGAAAATCCGGGTCGAGCCGGTCGCTCCGGAGCAGCTCCAACCGGTGCTCCCACTCGATGCGGCTTGTGCGCAGCGCATCGCGCTCGAGCGTGAGGTTCACGATCTCCTGCTCAAACACGCGCTGGGCAACCAATCCGTAGTTGCCGTCATAGGTCTGGAGATAGAAATAGCCGATGATCGCGGCGGCGCCGAGAAACAGCGCAAGATTTTGCAGGATGCGGCCGAAGCGGGTGCGGGAGACCATGCACCTTTATCGGCCCAATCTCTTGCCCCCGAGTTAATACGTCAGGCCAGCGCCTTCAGCGCCGCCTTGCCCGCGTAGCGCGCTTCCTTGCCGAGTTCTTCCTCGATGCGCAAAAGCTGATTGTACTTGGCGGTACGATCCGAGCGTGCGAGCGAGCCGGTTTTGATCTGTCCACAGTTCGTCGCGACAGCGAGATCGGAAATCGTCGCGTCCTCGGTCTCGCCCGAGCGATGGGACATCACCGCTCTGTATGCCGCGCGATGCGCGGTCTCGACCGAAGCAAGCGTTTCGGTGAGCGAGCCGATCTGGTTCACTTTCACGAGGATCGCGTTCGCCGTGCCTTTCGCGATGCCTTCCTTCAATCTTGTTTCATTGGTGACGAACAGATCGTCGCCAACAAGCTGCACGCGATCACCGATGCGGTCGGTCAGCAGCTTCCAGCCATCCCAGTCGTCCTCCGCCATGCCGTCTTCAATCGAGCGGATCGGATAGCGGTGGCAGAGATCGGCGAGGTAATCGACTTGCGCGGTGGCATCGCGCGTTTCGCCCTCGCCTTCGTAGACATATTTTCCGCCCTTGTAGAATTCGGTCGCCGCGCAATCGAGCGCCAGCACCACATCCTCGCCGGGGCGATAACCGGCCTGTTCAATGGATTTCATTACGAATGAAAGTGCCGCGTCGGCGTCATCGAGGTTCGGCGCGAAGCCGCCTTCGTCGCCGACATTGGTATTGTGGCCTGCATCCTTCAGGCCTTTTTTCAGCGTATGGAAAATTTCCACACCCATCCGCAGCGCTTCGGCGAAAGAGGAAGCGCCGATCGGCATCACCATGAATTCCTGGAAGTCGATGGGATTGTCCGCATGCGCGCCGCCATTGACGATGTTCATCATCGGCACCGGTAAAACACGGGCGCTGGCACCGCCGACATAACGATAGAGCGAAAGGTTCGCGGATTGCGCCGCCGCCTTCGCGACCGCCAATGAGACGCCAAGGATCGCATTGGCGCCGAGCCGCGCCTTGTTCGGCGTACCGTCGAGCGCAATCAATGTCTCGTCGATCTTGGCCTGATCGGTCGCATCCATGCCCCCGGCGGCGTCGAAGATTTCGCCGTTCACCGCCTCTACGGCCTTGCGTACGCCCTTGCCAAGATAGCGTTTCTTGTCGCCGTCGCGCAGTTCGACCGCCTCGTGCTTGCCGGTGGATGCACCGGAAGGCACTGCGGCGCGGCCCATCGAGCCGTCTTCCAGCGTGACATCGACCTCGACGGTGGGATTGCCGCGGCTGTCGAGGATTTCGCGGGCGCGGATGTTGGTAATGGCGGTCATGGGCTTTTCCGGCAATGGGAATCTGGTGCTTTGAATGGACTGTTAGCCCGCCGCGCGCAACGCGGCAATCAGCGCGCGGATTTCCCGGGCGGGATCGGTGGATCGCATCACTCCGCCCATCACCGCGATGCCGGTTGCCCCTGCCCGTATCACGCTGGCGCAGTTGCGAGCACCTATCCCGCCGATGGCGATGATTGGAACTGGCGAAGCCTCCGCAATCGCTTTCAGGCCATCCAGCCCGAGCGGGCGGTAGCCGGGCTTGCTTTCGGTCTCGAATACCGCGCCCGTGATTGCGTAATCCACGAATTTTGAATCGAGCTTACGAGCTTCTTCAACGGAGTGAATGGAAATGCCGATCAGCTTATCCCCGCCGAGCAATTTGCGCGCATGATGCGCGTCATGACCGGAAGCGAGATGCACCCCCACCCCCGCCTTCCTCGCCGTCTCCGGTGTCCCGTGAATTCCAAACCGCGCGCCGGATTTTCTCGCTCGGATTCCGATTTCCTCCGCAAGGGCGAGCAATTCGGCTTCCGGCAGATCTTTCTCGCGGATGCTGAGCCAGCGGCATCCAGCGGCAAAAGCCAGTTCGGCGATTTCAGGGAGCGGACGTTTGGCCTGTTTGCGGTCGGTGATGAGCAACAGCGGAGGATCGGGAAATTTCACGTTCCGACTAAACCAAGCTGCGGGCTCGACGGCTCCGCGTGCGGACGCTTCGCCATGCGGCCCGAATTAAACGCCAGCCTGCCCGCCTCCACTGCCGCTTTCATGGCCGCCGCCATCTGCACCGGATGTTTCGCCTTTGCGACGGCGGTGTTGAGCAACACGGCGGAACAGCCAAGCTCCATCGCTTGCGTGGCATCGGACGCGGTGCCGATGCCGGCGTCGAGGATCACCGGCACATGACTCTGCGCGCAGATGAGTTCGATCAGATGCGGATTCACGATTCCGAGCCCGGAGCCGATCAGCGATCCAAGCGGCATCACGGCGGCAGCGCCTGCGTCCGCGAGCTTGCGGCACGAGACCGGATCGTCACTGCAATAGGGCAGCACGATGAAGCCTTTCGCGGCGAGAATTTTCGTGGCGGCAATCGTTCCTTCGATGTCGGGATAGAGTGATACCCGGTCGCCGATCACTTCCAGCTTGATCCAGTCATTGCCGAGCGCCTCGCGCGCCAATTCCGCCGTCAGCAACGCTTCTTCCACCGTGTAACAGCCGGCGGTGTTCGGCAGGAGATGTACGCGGCCCTCGAGTTTGTCGATCAGCGTCTCGTTGAGGCCTTTCATGTTCATGCGCCGGATCGAGGCGGTGACCATCTCGGCACCACTGGCCAGGTGACAGTCGAGCATGACTTTCTCGCTCGGATAATTTCCGGTGCCGAGAAAAAGACGCGAATGGAAAACGCGGTTCGCGATTTTCAAAGTATCAGCAGGCATAAGAACCCCC
>CAZUJE010000169.1:0-4845 GCA_964620215.1 uncultured Hyphomicrobiales bacterium | reverse complement strand
AGGCGACGGCGTAAGCCGTCGTCCCGGAATTTCGCGCAGCGAAATATCCGGGATCTTTATCAGAATGCTCATGCGATCCCGGATGTCGGCTTATTGCCTCGCCCGGGATGATGGGCAGGCCGCCCCGACGGGCGGCCTTTTGCTTTTGCCGCGCCGCGGAAACGCCTCCACCCAAGCAAAAAGGCCGCCCGGAGGCGGCCTTTTACACTGTTGAAGATGCGCCGTTTTACGCCTTCATTCGGTTCATGATGATGTAGATCAGCGCCAGAACGATGGCGATGCCAACCGTGGCCTGCGGCTGCAAGCCGTTGGCGAATTTCATCACATTGTCCGCGACCCCCGTGATGAACGGGCCGGAGCCCGCCCCCATCAGCAGGAAAATCAGGACAGCCGCGAGCACGAGCAAGAACCCGAGTTCGACGAAGGCCCACAGAATTTGTTTCGATTTTTCGATGTACTGCATCATACCTGCCTCCGGCAGTTGGGTGAGGATGATCCCTCACCCAACAATGTTCAAACCGGCTTACCGCCGGCCGGGAGTTGTCCTTGCCGGATCAGCCCACGGTCCGTTTGGAAAACAGCCAGAGGATGAAGCCGAGAACGATCAGGCCGACGAGCCCGTTGGCGCCCAGATCCTTCACAAGTGCTGTGATGTTACCAACTACCCCGCCGAAGAACGGCACATTCGTGCCGACCAGCAGTGTCGCTACAATCGCCAACGCGAGCAGCATCAAACCAATTTCGGTCAGCGCTGCGATAATGCTCTTTACGCCTTTGACTGCGTCCATGTGCGATTCTCCCCATTAGCTAGCTAGTGAGCCCCTACTACTTTCGTAGAGGCGCGCTGAAACTAGCCGGAATTGCCGCGAGCGCCACTGTTGGCGCTTACCTTATCAACGGCCAAAAATCCCGATTATGCGGGCGTTTTTCCAGTTTGCGGCGCAGCACGCAGCGCTTTTGTTCGCTGAAAGAAACAGCGCGCAAAGAAAAACGGGCGCGTGATTCGCGCCCGTTTTCATTTCGATACCCGCTGCCAGCGAAAATTTTGCGTCAGCGCGAGTAATATTCGACGACGAGATGCGGCTCCATCTGCACCGGATATGGCACATCGGTCAGAATAGGAATGCGCGAAAGCTTTGCGCTGCCCTTTTTGTGATCCGCGTCGATGTAATCCGGCACGTCGCGCTCGGGCGACTGTCCGGCTTCGATCACGATGGCGAGGTCTTTGCCTTTTTCGGTGAGCGAAACCACTTCGCCGACCTTCAGGCGATAGCTCGGAATGTTCACGCGCTTGCCGTCAACCTGCACATGGCCGTGCGAAACGACCTGGCGGGCGGCGAACACGGTCGGCACCAGCTTCGCGCGATAGATCATCGCGTCGAGGCGGCGCTCCAGCAGGCCGATCAGATGCGCGCCGGTGTCGCCCTTCATGCGGTTTGCTTCCGCGTAGATGTTGCGGAACTGTTTTTCGGTGATGTTGGCGTAGTAGCCCTTCAATTTCTGCTTGGCGCGAAGCTGCACGCCGAAGTCGGAGAGCTTGCCCTTGCGGCGCTGGCCGTGCTGGCCGGGGCCGTATTCACGGCGGGCCACGGGGCTCTTCGGGCGGCCCCAGATATTCTCGCCCATGCGGCGGTCGATTTTATGCTTCGCGGTAAGGCGCTTCGTCATCGCGGATCCCTTTCAAGAGTGTGGATCGCGCCCTCCTCTGCCGGGGTTGCCGGCCGACAGGCGGGAAGCCGAGCGCCGCAGGTAAACCTGCGAAACAAGCCTCGCCGCCACGGGTGCGGAAAAATGCCAAGCGGGCCTAAAAGGCCCGCCAGACGGTGGGTGGATACGCCCTGTAGGCGGGGCTGTCAAACCGCCAAAGGCGGCTCATGCACCGGCATCAGCCCAAAGGCCGCGAGCGATGCCACGAGTTCCAACCCGGGCGTCTGGCCGCTGGTGAAATAAGCCCGGCCGCTTTCAGTGACCCGCTCGCCATCCGGCCCCGCGAGTTCCGACACCCGCCGCGCGATGGCCGGAGCCGGGTCGATGAACGTCACCGGCCAGGGAGAGCAGGCTTTCAGCCGGTCCAGAATAAGCGGGTAATGGGTGCAGGCGAGCACCACCGTGTCGGTGCGCGCGCCATCGTCCACGAAACAGGGGCTAACCTCGTTGACGATGGCCATTTCTTCCACCGCCCCGCCGCGCATGGAGATTTCCGCCAGAGAAGCCAGATGCTCCGCCCCCACCAGCGTCACTTTGCAGTCATGGGCGAATTCCTGAATCAGCGCCTTGGTGTAATCGCGCTTCACCGTGCCGGGGGTCGCCAGCACGCTCACGCGCTTGGTTTTCGATTGCGCGCAGGCCGGCTTGATCGCCGGCACCGTGCCGACAAAGGGAATGGAGAATTTCTGGCGCAATACCGGCAACACCAGCGTGGAGGCCGTGTTGCAGGCGATCACCACCATGCGGGGGGCAAGCTTGGTGATGTAATGCTCCATCACCGCAAGCACCCGCGCCCTCAATAGATCCTCTTCCAGCCGCCCGATGGGAAACACCGCATCGTCGGCGAGATAGGCAAGCGGCAGGTCCGGCCGCGCCTTCTCGATCTCGCGCAGCACCGTGAGGCCGCCGAGGCCGGAGTCGAATATGAGTACGGGGGAGACGCTCATGCGCCGCCTTTTTAGCGCGGCGCAGTGAAGACTTCATCCACCTTATTTCAGCGTGACCCGATAGGTCATCGAGCCATTGGCGTTGATCTGGTCCTGTCCCGGATTGCGTTGCCGGTTGACGTTCACATTGACCGCTTCAAGCCTGCATTCCGTGGCGATGATTTCCTTGAGCAACCCGCATTCCCGGTCAGCAATCGTGTAGAGCGTGCGGCGGGCATTCTCCTGCGCCTTGACTGCTTCCTCGCTGTCTCCCGCCATGCCGGGAACCTGAAAACTGACATTGACCTGCACACGCACGCTGTCGCCGCGCGGCTGCGGGGAACCTGAATTCGGCTCGATGGTCACGCGCGTCTGCGCGCTGGCGGAAAGCGTTAAGGCAAACAACAAGCCAACAGTGAGAACACGGATCATGCTCGCTCCTTCGGATACTCCTCGTTCGTTCTTCTATAGTTCGACTCTTGTTCCGCGCGGTTTAACGCGCACAACGAAATGCAAGGATGCGGATTCAGATTCCGGTAGCGTTCGGGCGTCTTGGCTAGGGAACCCTCAACTCACCGCCGGCGGATAAACAAAAGATCAATCATGACGATGATCGAGCTGACGCAGGCGGCGGCGAGGAAAAGAACAAGGAACTTGTCTTCCGCCGATGTCGGGCCGGAAGGGTCACGGTATGCCGCTACAAGCATCCAGACCAGAACCACGATATTGAACGAGAGTGTAAGCCAGCGAAGGATCTTCATGACTGGATAACCGTTTCAGCCGCGATCCGTTCGAGCACTGTTTCAAGATGTTCGATGATCTCCGCGGAAGATAACTCGATCATCCGGTAATTTCGCGCCTCCAGCCAGCCGCGCTTGGCGGCGCGGGCGGTTTTCGCTTCTGCGGCCTCATCGGCAGGAACGATCTCAAGCAGCAGCCGCAACGGCTGCGCCAGAAAATCCGCCACCTGCGGGCCGATCGGCACGTTGCGCTTGAAGACACCGGCAAAACGCCGGTCGTTGGAAAGCGCCTTCCAGAGCTTTTTCTCCGCCTGGGTCGGATTTCGCCGCAGCAGCCGCGCGAGGCCTTTTCCGGGCGCGGTACCGGAATCTTCCTGCACCGCGTGCTTGTTCAGCAGCTCGCGCAAAAGCTCCGCTTCTCCGCCGCGCAGAATGCCGCCCTCGGCCGGACCTTTTCTTCCCTCCACCAGCGCACGGACAATCCCGTGCAGCGTCTGCACGTCCTGATGGTTCGGCGACATACGATGAATGAGATTGCGCAGGTTGATTGTCATCACCTCGCGCTTTTCCGGCGGGCGGAAAAACTCGACCCGCTCCAGCTCCTTTTCCAGTCCCTCGAAGAAAGCCATCAACTGCTCCTTCGGCGCCGGCCCTGATTTCGGATTCATCTTGAACGGCAGTTCGCCTTCGCTCGCGAGCTTGAACCACTCGTAGGCGAGCACGAGAACGGCCTGCCCCAAATTCAGCGAAGAGAAGGCGGGGTTCACAGGTAGCGTCACGATTTTATCGGCGAGCGCGATCTCATGGCTCTCAAGCCCGTTCCGCTCGCGCCCGAACACGAGCGCTACGTTTTCGCCCGCCGCCACCGGCCCCTGCATGTCACGCGCCGCTTCTTCGGCTGACACCACCGGCTTCACCTGCCCGTGCTCGCGCGCGGTGCAGGCGAGCACCAGCGTGCAGTCGGCAATCGCTTCCTTGAGCGTGTCAAAAAGCTCGGCCCCGTTAAGCACGAGGTCCGCCCCCGCCGCCGAACGCTGTGCATAAGGATTGGGCCAGCCGTCTCGTGGCTTCACGAGCCGCAGACGTTTCAGACCGAAATTCGCCATCGCCCGCGCGCAGGCGCCGATATTCTCGCCGAGCTGTGGCTCCACAAGGATCACCACCGGCCCGCCGGTATCGGGCCATTCCTGCGTATGATCGGTACCTGCTCCGGGCATGGAAATGATTTCCAAAAACGGGCCTGTGCCGGAGCCGGGCTGCGGCGTCAAGGAGCCCCGTTAGACGAGGGCATTACTTCCGGTTTGCGCCCGCCTTTGCTATAGGGCTTTCGCCGCCGTCGGCGGTTTTCTTTCACGCTTTTCCAAAGAGACCTCGCAACATGGCGAAGATCAAAGTCGCGAATCCCGTCGTCGAAATGGACGGCGACGAGATGACCCGCATCATCTGGAAGCTGATCAAGGACAAGCTGATCC
>CAZUJE010000168.1:0-4878 GCA_964620215.1 uncultured Hyphomicrobiales bacterium | reverse complement strand
CGGGCATGGCGAAAAGCCTCAACGTCATCACCACCGCCGAGGGCGTGGAAACCGAAGCGCAACTGCTCAAAATCCGCGAACTGGGCTGCACGGAAATGCAGGGCTATTTCTTCAGCCGTCCGATCACGGCGGAATCGATGGTGCGTTTCCTCGCACCGAAAAAAGAAGAACTGGCGCTCACAGCCTGATTCAGCGCAATTCCGGGCTGGAGCTAAAAAACCGCTTGTGCTCCGCCAGCGCGAAACGATCCGTCATTCCCGCGATAAAGTCCGTCACGCGCCGCGCATAGGCGCCGTCATCGGTTTCCTCAAGCCCCGTGCGCCACTCCTCCGGAAAATCTTCCGGATGCACCAGATAATGCGCGAACAGCGCGGCCACCAAATCCTGCGCTTCCTGCATTACTTCCATCACACGCGAGCTTTGATACATGCGCGGCGTCAGGAATTTTTTGATCGAGCGGTCAACCTGCGCCAGTTCGCTGGAAAATCCAACCACTGAGGATTTCGCGCCGCGAATATCATCGATAGACTTCGCTTTCAGCGCGGCAAGGCGATTTTCGGATTCCGCAATCACATCCGCGATCATGCGCGCGATTAGCCGCCGGGTGATTTCGTTGACGATGCGCGAGCGCTCGACTTCACCATGAAGCGAACGAACCTCGCCGAGAATTCCGTTCACAAGCGGAATTTCCTGTAATTCCTCGACCGGGAAAAGTCCCGCGCGCAGCGCATCGTCCAGATCGTGCGCGTCATAGGCGATGTCGTCGGCAATCGCAGCCGCCTGCGCCTCGGCGCTGGCGTAGCTCCATAATTCCAGATCATGCTTGCGGGAATAATCCGCGATGAAAGCGGGCACGCCTTTGGCCGCGTATTTCCCGACTCCTTTACCCTCGCGATCCGACAGCGGCCCATTGTGTTTCGCGATGCCTTCCAGCGTCTCCCATGTCAGATTTAAACCATCAAAGCGCGCATAACGCCGCTCCAGTTCGGTGACAATTTTCAGCGATTGCGCGTTGTGGTCGAAACCTGCATAGGCGCTCATGCACTGGTCGAGCGAGCGCTCGCCTGCATGACCAAAGGGCGGATGACCAAGATCGTGAGAGAGCGCCAGCGCTTCCGCCAAATCTTCATCAAGACCAAGTCCCCGAGCCAATGCCCGCGCGATCTGCGTCACTTCCAAAGTATGCGTGAGCCGCGTGCGGTAGTGATCGCCCTCATGCGATACGAAAACCTGCGTCTTGTGCTTCAGGCGGCGGAAGGCCGTCGAATGAATGATCCGGTCGCAATCGCGGCGGAACTCGTTGCGGAGCGGGCTCGGCTCCTCTGGGAACAACCGACCGCGCGAGCGGGCCGGATCGGCAGCATAAGCCGCCCGCGCCTTGCCTTCCGCCACAGCCATGCATTGCCCTCGAATTGACACTCCGCTAACAGCACCTAACTATGCTTCAGGCAGGCCTTCAATGGCCGTTGGAGAGCCTTATGAGCACTGAGCCCGTCATCGTCACCGAGAACGCCGTCAAGCGCATCGCCTCGATTCTCGGCGCTGAAAAAGCGCCGTCGGTGCTGCGGGTAAGCGTCGAGGGCGGCGGCTGCTCAGGCTTTCAATATAAATTCGACATTGAGAAATCTTCCGCGCCCGACGATTTCGTGATCGAGCGCGAGGGCGCGAAGGTCGTGATCGACCCGGTGTCGCTGCAATACCTCGCCGGCTCCCGAATCGATTACGTGAACGAACTGATCGGCGCGGCCTTCAAGATCGAGAACCCGAACGCCACCGCTTCCTGCGGCTGCGGCACCAGCTTCGCGCTTTGATGCGGCATGCGCATCGCCACCTGGAACGTTAATTCCATCAAGCAGCGTGTTGAGCCGCTCGTCAAATGGCTGGGCGAGCGCAAACCGGATGTCGTCTGCCTGCAAGAGATCAAATGCGTCGATGAGGCCTTTCCGCGCGAGCCCATCGAAGAACTCGGCTACAACATCGCGACGCATGGACAGAAGGCTTACAACGGCGTCGCGCTGCTATCGAAGTTTCCACTGGAAGAAGTGAAAAACGGGCTGCCAGGCGACGACCTCGACGAACACGCGCGTTTCATCGAGGCGGTGGTGTCCACCGGCAAGGGTGCCGTGCGCATCGCGTCCATTTATCTGCCGAACGGAAATCCAGCCCCCGGCGATAAGTACACTTACAAACTGAAATGGATGGACCGGCTGCACCAGTTCGCGCATGCGCGGCTGGCGCTGGAAGAACCGATGGTACTCGCGGGCGACTTCAACGCGATCCCGATGCCCGACGACGTTCACGATCCCGCTCTTTGGGTAAACGACGCGCTGTTCCTGCCGGAGACGCGCGCAAAGTGGCGCACACTGACCTCGCTTGGCCTTACAGATGCGATCCGTGCAACGTCGGACGATCCGGGACTCTATACGTTCTGGGATTATCAGGCGGGCGCGTTCCAGAAGAACAACGGCATCCGCATCGATCACTTGTTGCTGTCGCCGCAGGCCGCCGACAAACTCACCGCGACCGGAATCGACAAGCAGATGCGCGGCGGCGAGAAGCCGTCCGATCATGTGCCGGTGTGGATTGATTTAGACTTTTAGTCAGCGCGGACTTTTCAGCCACTTCTCAAGATGGATATGCGCGACCGAGCGCTCGTCCTCTGTGGCCCGCGCAAAACACTCCTCGTAGGCTTGCACGATCCAGCCATCGTCCTTGCCGGCTGCCGCGTCGCGCGCAAGGGTCAGCCACATCAGGCCGCGTCCGGCCTGGCGCTGGATTCCTTCGCCGCCGCTGAAGAGCATCTGGCCCAGAAGCGCCTGCGCCTGATACTGGCCCTTCTGCGCAGCGAGGCCGAGCCAGCGAAGTCCCTGACGGGTGTCTTTCTGTGCATTGCCAGCACCTTCGAGATAGAGCCGCGCAAGCTGATACTGCGCGTCAGCGTCCCCGAAATAGGATGCGGCGTAATGCAGAAGTTCGCGCGCGCGGTTCGGATCGGCGCGCACCTGCGAGTTCGGAATGCCGGTGAGGTAATAGCCGCCGAGCGAAACATAAGCGCTCGCCACGAAGCGAGCCTGTGGATTCCACGGATTCGACTCCGCATGTTCCGACGCGATACGGCTGTAATAGTGAAACGCTTTGATATCGTCGCGCTTCACGCCGTCGCCTTCGGCAAAGATGCGAGCAAGCTTCCACTGCGCGGCGAGATGGCCGCGCTCCGCAGCGTAGTTCAGTTCTTCAACCGCGCGCTTCTTGTCGCCGCCGGATTTCAGCAACTCGTTGCCCGAACGGAAAGCCTGGAAAGGCGTAACCGCCGCGGCCTGCGGAGGAGCCGAGGAAGCCGGCTGGCCGTCGAGCGCGCCGGTGCTGGTCGCGGAAATCGCCGCGATCAAAACCACGCCGATGCGGAGAGCGTTAGATGTCCGCATAGCTCTCCGTCTCCGCTGCGCCACCCGGATGGGTGACAGCGCCATCGCGCGCAGGGCCGACGCCCTGCGCGTATTTCCAGAGATAGCCGGACTGCGAACCGGTCGCGCGCGGTTTCCACACGGCGCGGCGCTTTTCCAGTTCCTTGTCGTCGAGCTTCACATTCAGCGTGCCGGCAATTGCGTCGATCTCGATGATGTCGCCGTCTTTCAACAACCCGATGGGTCCGCCGACCGCCGCTTCCGGGCCGACATGGCCGACGCAGAAGCCGCGCGTGGCGCCGGAGAAACGTCCGTCGGTGATGAGCGCGACTTTTTCACCAGCGCCCTGCCCGTACAATGCCGCCGTCGTGGACAGCATCTCGCGCATCCCCGGACCACCCCTCGGGCCTTCGTAGCGGATGACGAGTACTTCGCCTTCCTTGTATTTCTTGTGCGTGACCGCGTCGAAACATGCTTCTTCGCCGTCGAAGCAGCGCGCGGGGCCGGTGAATTTCAAATTCTTCATGCCCGCAACTTTGACGATCGCACCTTCGGCGGCGAGATTGCCCTTCAGGCCGACGACCCCGCCATTCGGCGACAGCGGCTTGTCAGCGGTGCGGATCACGTCCTGGTTCGGATTCCATTTCACGTTCTTCAGATTTTCCGCGATCGTGCGGCCGGTGACGGTCAGGCAGTCGCCATGCAGATAGCCGTGATCGAGCAGTGTCTTCATCAGGAGCGGAATGCCACCGACTTCGAATACGTCCTTGGCGACATATTTTCCGCCCGGCTTCAGGTCCGCGATGTAAGGCGTGCGCTTGAAGATTTCGGCAACGTCGAAAAGGTCGAATTTGATTCCGCATTCATGCGCGATGGCCGGCAGATGCAGGCCCGCATTGGTGGAACCGCCGGTCGCGGCGACGACGGTCGCCGCGTTCTCCAACGCTTTCAGGGTGACGATGTCGCGAGGGCGGATACGGCGTTTCACCAGTTCCATGATCATCTCGCCAGCGGTCATGCAGAACGCATCGCGGATTTCGTACGGAGCAGGTGCGCCCGCGGAATAGGGTAATGCCAGGCCGATTGCCTCTGAAACGGTCGCCATCGTGTTCGCCGTGAACTGTGCGCCGCAGGCGCCCGCGGACGGGCAAGCGATGTGTTCCAGTTCTTCGAGATCTTCGTCGGAGAATTTCCCGACCGAGTGCCAACCGACGGCCTCGAAGACATCCTGAATGGTGACGGGTTGCCCGCGGAAGGAACCCGGCAGGATTGAGCCACCGTAAATAAAGATCGAGGGAACATTGAGGCGACACATGGCCATCATCATGCCCGGCTGTGATTTGTCACAACCGGCGATGCCGACGATCGCATCATAGGCGTGGCCGCGCATCGTGAGTTCAACGGAGTCGGCGATCACTTCCCGCGAAGGAAGGCTCGCACGCATGCCGGCATGGCCCATGGCGATGCCGTCGGT
>CAZUJE010000167.1:0-4938 GCA_964620215.1 uncultured Hyphomicrobiales bacterium | reverse complement strand
CCGCGCGCGGTGAGAAACTTGATCGTCTCGGCCATCTTCACGCCGCCCTCGAGCTTGATCGCGCCGGCCTGGGTTTCCTTCAACACACGGACGGCGTTGCGGAAAGCCTGTTCGGGGCTTTCTTCGTAGCTGCCAAAGGGCATATCGACCACCACCAGCGCGCGCTTCGAGCCGCGCATCACGGCGCGGCCTTGCAGAATCATCATGTCGAGCGTGACCGGCACGGTTGTCTCCAGCCCGTGCATCACCATGCCGAGACTGTCGCCGACGAGAATTACGTCCACATACTGATCGAGGAGCCGCGCGGTGTGCGCGTGATAGGACGTGAGCGATACGATCGGATCGCCGCCCTTGCGGGCGCGAATGTCCGGCGCGGTGATCCGGCGGATTTCAGATTCGTTATGCTGGCTCATTTGTTCCTCAGGCCGGCATCACCGGCACACCCACGACATATGGATGGAACAGATAGGCGAGAAAGACATAAACCGCCAGTCCGCCCGCCAGCGCGATTACATCGCCTTTCCAGCCGTGGCGCACGACCGGCTCATTGTGATATTCGCCGCGGCGCTTCAGTGAAATCCGCGCATAGACCGCCCAGGCCAGCACCGCAAGCGATAGCGTCACGGTGGCGGCGTCCCCATTGGCAAGAAGATGCGCGAGTGCCCAGGTTTTTACCGAAGTGAGCATCGGGTGTTTGAGTGTGGTCTTGATGCGTCCCGGCGCATAGGCCGCGACCAGCATGATGCTCGCGAACAGCATCAGGAGCAGCGCCAGGTGACGAAGCCCGACCGGCGGATTGTAGAGGATCGCCGGACCCGCGGCGCGCCATGCACCGTAGCCATAACCCGTCATTACAAGGCCCGCGAGCGCGATCAGCGAATAAAGCCCCTTGTACGGCCCCTCACCCAGCTTCGCGACCAATGCGGCGCGCTGCCCGCGCATGGTGGTGAAGGCGTGCATACCGAGAAAGAGAACAAGGCCGGCAATCATCAGGAGCATGGCTGGCTTTCCTTGGCTGGAGGCTGGCGGCGGAGGCTAGACCCGATCTCGGGCGCTTGTCACGGCGGGATTCACCGGCACTTAACCACACGGATCCCATGGCCGCTTGAATCCGTTGCCTTCCCGGATCGGGACAATTTTCATGATCCTATAAGCGGGTAGCAACATTTTTCTGGTTCAATTGCTGGATGTTTACACGCCGCCGGGAATTGATCCTCAGCGCGAGCCTTTTCCTCGCGCTCATTGCTATCGCACTCTTCGGAGCGCGGTACACCGTCGATCATTTGCTGTATCGCGACGCGGTTTCGACCGGGCACAGCTGGGCGAAATATATCGCCAACAATCTGAAGGACATCGAAGCTGTCGCACAAGGCGGAACGCCGTCGGCGGAAAGCCTGTCCGTGCTCGAACAGGCGCGCCAGGTCGGCAACGTCTATCGGTATAAGATTTTCGACGGCGACGGAAACATGATGGTTTTTTCCGACCATCGCCAGTTGCTCGAGTATAGCAATGGCAAACTCGGCCTCTACGACGCCTCCGCCGCAAAGGCGATGGCGACCGGCAATCCGGCCGTCGCGGTGAAGGAAGGCGGCTTCTATCATCCGGCCTATTACGCCGAAGCCTATCTGCCGGTGGAGATCAATGGCCGCCGCATCGCGGTGGTCGGAACCTATGTGGACCAGACGGAAAAGCGCGAGCACTACCGCACGCTGTTTCTGTACGCGGCGCTTTCGATCGCGTTTTTCACGGCACTCGCATTCGGCGTTCCGGCCTTCGCCTGGTACCAGCGCACCCAGGAAAAAGCCCGCGCCGACGAACACATTCATTTTCTCGCGCGTCACGATCTGATGACGCAACTTCCGAACCGGAAATATTTTTTCGAAACGCTCGGCATGGCGCTCGCCTCGCTTCCTGCCAACGGCACCGCCATCGCGCTCCACTGCATCGATCTCGATCGGCTGAAAGACATCAATAATTCCTATGGCCGCGAGGCCGGCGACACGGTGATCCGCAAGGTCGCCGAGCGGCTGCGGTTCGTCGCGCGCAGCACGGACCTGACGGCGTGTTTCGGCAGCGACAGTTTCGCGGTGTTGCAAACGAACGTGACCAGCAGCGAAGCGGCCGAGACGCTGGCGCGCCGCATCCTCGATGAGATCGCGGGGGCGTGCCAGTTCGAGGGCAAGCAGATTTCGGTATCCGCGAGCGTCGGCACCGCGCTCGCACCGGCACACGGCAACGACATCACACGGCTGGTGAAGTGCGCCGAACTGGCGCTCGACCGCGCCAAGACCGACGGCCGTAACTGCGCGCGGATGTTCACGCCGGACATGGCGGTGAAACTCGCCGAACGCATGGAAGTGGAACAGGCGATCCGCGACGCCATCGCGAACGAAAGTTTCGAGCTTTATTTCCAGCCGCTGGTTTGCCTGCGCAAGGATCGCCTCGTCGGTTTTGAGGCGCTGCTGCGGCTGCCGGACGGCAAAGGAGATTTCGTGCCGCCGGGCGTGTTCATTCCGCTGGCGGAAGAAATGGGCCTGATCGACGTGATCGGGCGATGGACGATGCGGCGCGGTTGCCGGGTGGCCGCGCTCTGGCCGGAGAACTTGCGTCTCTCGGTCAATCTTTCACCCGCCCAGTTTCTCGCGAGCCGCGTTTCCAACATGGTGGAATGGGCGCTGAAGGACGGCGGGCTGGCGCCGAACCGTCTCGCGCTCGAAGTCACCGAGAACATGCTGCTCAGCGACGCCGATACAGTGCTGAAGGAACTTGCAAGGCTGAAGGAACTGGGGGTGCGGATCGTGATGGACGATTTCGGCACCGGCTATTCGAGCTTGCAGTATCTGTGGCGATTCCCGTTCGACGCGATCAAGATCGACCGCAGCTTCATCGATGCGCTTGGCAGCAAGAAACACGACATGGAAAAAATCGTGAGCACCATCGTGGCGCTTGGCCATACGCTGAAGCTGAAAGTCACCGCGGAAGGCGTCGAGAACGAAAAGCAGCGGGCGTTCCTGAAGAAAGTCGATTGCGACCACGTGCAGGGCTATCTGTTCGGCAGGCCGATGCCCGAGAGCGAACTCGCCTCCGCCATCCTCGCCGATTTCCGCAAGAGCCTGCCGGAGAATGTGGTGCAGTTGCCGGTGAAGGAAATTGCGCAGGCGGCAGCGCGGACAAATTAAGCGGTTTTTTTCACGTCTTTAATGTCAGTGAATGCGATGTCGGGTGTGCGCTCGCGCGTGTAATCCAGATCGAACGCGCTTTTGGCGAGGAATACCGGATCGCCGTCGAGATCGGACGCCACCGACGAATATTTCGATTGCACGAAGGCGTCGAGTTTTTTGCGGTCGCTTGAAGCGATCCAGCGGGCCACATCGAATTCGCTCTGCTCAAGACCGATCTCAAGACCGTATTCGGCGTCGAGACGCGCCTTTAGCACGTCGAGCTGCAACGGGCCGACAACACCCACGAGCGCCGGCGCGCCATCGAGCGGACTGAACACCTGAACAACGCCCTCTTCGGCGAGCTGCTGAAGCGCCTCTTTCAGTTTTTTTGCTTTCATCGGGTCGGCGAGTTTCACGCGCCGGATGATTTCCGGCGCGAAGCTCGGCACGCCCATGAAATTAATATTTTCACCTTCGGTCAGCGTGTCACCGATGCGCAAGACGCCGTGGTTTGGAATCCCCACCACATCGCCCGCGTAAGCCTCGTCAGCCGTAGCGCGTTCATTCGCGAAAAAGAACTGCGGCGAGTTCAGCGACATGGTCTTTTCGGTGCGGGCGACCTTGACCTTCATGCCGCGCGAAAGCTTACCCGAACAGAGACGCGCAAAAGCGATGCGGTCGCGGTGATTCGGGTCCATATTGGCCTGCACCTTGAACACGAAGGCGGAGAGCTTTTCCTCGGTCGCCTCCACGCGGCGCTTGTCGGCTTCCTGCGCGCGGGGTGCGGGCGCGTGTTCGCCGAGCGCTTCCAGCAGATCGCGCACGCCGAAATTCTTCAAGGCACTGCCGAAGAACACCGGCGTCAGATGGCCTTCGCGGAACGCCTTGATGTCGAAACGCTTGCAGCCGTCCTGGGCGAGCGCCAGTTCTTCCTCGAAACCGGCGGAATAGACGCCCGACATAGCCGCCATCTGCGCGGGCGTCATTTTCTCGCGCGGCGCGTTGGCGTCGGCTTCGAGACGGCGGACGCCGCCGGTGGCAAGCTCCACCGTTCCCGCGAAGTCGCGGCCCTGCCCGATCGGCCAGATGACGGGCGCCGCGTCGAGCGCCAGGGTCTTTTCGATCTCGTCCAGAATCTCGAACGGATCGCGGCTTTCGCGGTCCATTTTATTGATGAAGGTAACAATCGGGATATCGCGCAGGCGGCAGACTTCAAACAGTTTGCGCGTGCGCGCTTCGATGCCCTTCGCCGCGTCGATCACCATGACGGCGGAATCGACCGCAGTCAGCGTGCGGTAAGTATCTTCCGAGAAGTCTTCGTGGCCCGGTGTGTCGAGCAGGTTGAAGACGTGATCCTGAAACTCGAAGGTCATCACGGACGTGACGACGGAGATGCCGCGCTCGCGCTCGATCTTCATCCAGTCGGAGCGCGTGTTGCGCCGCTCACCCTTGGCCTTGACCTGACCCGCAAGATTGATCGCGCCGCCCTTCTGGTTCACCCGCAGCCGACTGCCCTGCCACACGAGGTACACGGTGGAGTCGGGCGCGGCGACCAGCATCCCCTCACCCGTCGTCAGCGGGGAGTCGCCCACGTTGCTCGCCCCCACGGCGAGTGTCGTGACCGGCCCACCCGTGTCGCCGATGCCGGAGCACACCGCCCAGAGATCGCGACTGAGGTCCTTCGGCGCCGGCAAGGAGTCCGGCGCGCCGACGATGCCGACCGGCTGTCCGTGCGGCGCGCCGCGCAGCGATTTCGTGCGCACTTTGTGCGCCTTCA
>CAZUJE010000166.1:0-5005 GCA_964620215.1 uncultured Hyphomicrobiales bacterium | reverse complement strand
TTACTTGGCTTTTTGAGCCAAACCTGCCTATCGTCTGTCACATTTTTGCACCAGTGTTGTCGCACGGCATCATTCCGATGCCCGTCCGGCTGCGTGGGGTCCATGTCCGATACCAGCACCAAATCCCAAAGCGGAACCGTCTCCCCGCCATTTCCGCGGCCGCCACGGACATGGAGCGCCTATTTCGCGCCCGCCGCGGTGGTGCTCGCGCTACTGTCGGCGCTCGTCACTTTCCTCGTCCTCACCGGCCTCACGCCGATCCTGCCGACGCATAACGTCGTCGTCACGGTTCTGCTGGCCAATCTGGCGACGGCGGTCATTCTGCTCGGCGTCATTGCCTGGGAAATCCTCGGCCTTGTGCGCGCACGCCGCCGCGGCCGCGCGGGCGCGCGATTGCACGTGCGCATCGTACTTCTGTTCGGCGTGATCGCGACGGTCCCGGCCATTCTCGTAGCGGTGATCGCGTCAATCACACTGGATCGCGGCCTCGACCGCTGGTTCACGGGCCGCACGAAAGGCATCATCGAAAATTCGGTGAATGTCGCGCGCGTTTATGTGCGCGATCATGCCTTCACGATCCGCGCCGACGTCTTGCAAATCGCGAATTTTATCGGCGGCAGCCGCGCGACCTTTGACAAAGACCGCGTGCAATTCCGGCAACTGCTCGGGGCGCAAGCGGTCTTGCGCGGTACGCCCGCGATCATGCTCATCCGTTCCGACCGCAGCCTGATCGAGCGGGCCGACATCAATATCGGCCGCGACTTCGTGGTGCCGCCGAATATCGATCCAAGGCTCGCGACCGCCGAAAACCCGCTGCTGGTGCTGGCGGACACCAACGATTTTGCTTTTGCCATCGCGCCGGTGCCGAACTTTGTCGATACCTATGTTTATGTGGCGCGCCTGATCGATCCGCGCGTGATCCAGTATTTGCAGGAAAGCGAACAGAGCGCGCTTGAGTATGAGAGCCTGGAGCAGCGCCGCGTCGGCGTGCAGGTCGCCTTCGCGCTGATGTACGCGCTGGTCGCGCTGATCCTGCTGCTCTCCGCCATCTGGCTGGGCATCAATTTCGCCAACCGTCTGGTCGCGCCGATCCGGCGATTGATTACCGCAGCCGATCTTGTCGCCTCCGGAAATCTGTTCGTGCAGGTGCCGGTGCGCCGCGCCGAAGGCGATCTCGCGAGCCTCGGCGAGAGCTTCAATTCGATGACGCACGAACTTCGCTCGCAACGCGACGACATCGTGCGCGCCCGCGACCAGATCGACGCGCGCAGGCGCTTCTCGGAAGCAGTGCTCGCGGGCGTCGGCGCCGGTGTCATCGGCCTGAATCCCGATGGCCGTATCACCATCGTCAACCGCTCGGCCGAGCGGCTTACCGGACGGGGAGAGGACGATCTAATCGGCAAGGACGCGGTGCAGGCAATTCCGGAACTGAAAGAACTCGTGCAGCAGGCGATGGGCGGAGCCGCCCGCGCGCAAGGCACGATCACGCTCAAGCGCAGCGGGCGCGAACGCACCATCAATGTGCGGGTGACGACCGAGTCATCGCCCGAAAGCGAGCATGGCTATGTCATCACGCTCGACGACATTACCGAGCTTGTAACGGCGCAACGCACTTCCGCCTGGGCGGATGTGGCGCGCCGCATCGCGCACGAGATCAAGAATCCGCTGACGCCGATTCAGCTCTCCGCCGAGAGACTTCGCCGCAAATACGGAAAAGCCGTGATCGAGGACAAGGAAATCTTCGAGCAATGCACCGAGACGATCATCCGGCAGGTCGGCGACATCGGCCGCATGGTGGACGAGTTCTCCGCCTTCGCGCGGATGCCGAAGCCGGTGCTTGAACAACAAGACCTCGCCGAGACGGTGCGGCAGGCGGTGTTCTTGCAGCGCGTCGGCAGCCCCGAGATCGATTTTGAAACCGAACTGCCAGCCGGGCCAGTCTCCGCGAAATTCGACCGCCGCCTCGTCTCGCAGGCGCTTACCAACATCCTGAAGAACGCCGCTGAAGCAATTTCGGGTGTTCCGGATGAGACGCGCGGCAAGGGAAAAATCCTTATCCGCTTGGTCCGGGAGGACGATCTGATCCATATCGATGTAATCGACAATGGCGCGGGATTGCCCTCGGAAAACCGCGAGAAGCTGCTCGAGCCTTATGTAACTACGCGCGAGAAAGGCACCGGCCTTGGTCTCGCCATTGTCGGCAAGATTCTGGAAGACCACGGCGGCAAACTCGAACTCAGAGACGCACCCGCCGTGGAACAGGGAGGCCGTGGCGCATGGATGCGCCTGAGTTTCCCGGTGAACGGAAATACAGCCGCGCCCCCGGTTGCCAAGAAACCCGACATACAAGACGCTTCAGCGAGTTAAATCATGCCGACCGACATTCTGATCGTTGACGACGAAGCCGACATTCGCGAACTCGTGGGCGGGATTCTCGAGGATGAAGGCTATGCGGTGCGCACGGCGAAGGACGCCGATGAGGCGCTGACCGCGATCAATGCGCGGCGGCCCAATCTTGTGCTGCTCGACATCTGGCTGGAAGGCAGCAAGCTCGACGGCCTCGCTTTACTCGATGTCATCAAGGGCCAGCACGCCGACTTGCCCGTCGTGATGATTTCCGGTCACGGCAATGTCGAAACGGCCGTTTCAGCCATCAAGCGCGGCGCATACGACTTCATCGAAAAGCCGTTCAACGCCGACCGCCTCGTCGTGGTCGCGAGCCGCGCGCTGGAAACGCTGCGGCTGCGGCGCGAAGTGAAGTCGCTGAAATCGCTCGCCGTGAATTCGCACAGCCTCGTCGGCAATTCCTCCGCGATCGGCCAGCTGCGGCAGACCATCGATCGTGTTGCGCCGACCAACAGCCGCATTCTCATTGTTGGCCCGTCGGGTTCGGGAAAAGAGCTGGCGGCGCGCATGATTCATGCGAAGTCCGCACGGGCGGAAGGGCCGTTCGTCGTCATCAATGCGGCATCGATCACGCCGGAACGCATGGAAACCGAATTGTTCGGGGTCGAGAGCAATGGCGCCTCAGGCAAGATCGGCGCGCTGGAAGAAGCCGACGGCGGAGTTCTTTTCATTGATGAAATCGCCGACATGCCGATGGAAACGCAGAATCGCATCCTGCGCGTGCTGACCGAGCAGAGTTTCCAGCGCGTCGGCGGATCGACAAAAGTGACCGTGGATGTACGGATCATTTCGTCCACCAGTCACAATCTCGAAAACGAGGTCGCGGCGGGACGGCTGCGGCAGGATCTCTATCATCGCCTCAGCGTGGTTCCGATCCGCGTGCCGCCGTTGTCGGAACGGCGCGACGACGTGCCGGCACTCGTGCAGTATTTTTTGGAGCAGATTTCCGACACGACCGGTCTGCCGAGACGGCTGATCGGCGACGATGCGATTGCAATTCTTCAATCGCATGACTGGCCGGGAAATATCCGTCAGCTCCGCAACAATGTGGAGCGGCTCCTGATCCTCGCGGGCGGGGAAGCGGAAGCAACGATCACGGCCAGCATGTTGCCGCCGGATGTGGGCTCGCTGGTGCCGAACATGCCGAACGGGGCCGGCGGCGAGCAATTGATGAGCCTGCCTCTACGAGAAGCGCGCGAAATGTTCGAGCGCGAATATCTGGTGGCGCAGATCAACCGTTTCGGCGGCAACATCTCGCGTACCGCGGAATTCGTCGGCATGGAGCGCTCGGCCCTGCACCGCAAGCTGAAGGCGCTCGGCATCGAAGAACGGTCACGCTAAAATAAATGTCCCGAATTGCTTACGTGAATGGCCGCTACCTGCCGCATGGGCGGGCGAGCGTTCATATCGAAGACCGCGGCTATCAGTTCGCCGACGGCGTTTACGAAGTCTGCGAGGTGAGGGGCGGCAAACTCGTGGACGAACGCCGCCATCTGGAGCGGCTGGAGCGCTCGCTCGCAGAAATCCGCATTGGCCTGCCGATGCATCTATCGGCGCTGCGCGTCGTGATGCGCGAAGTGATCCAACAAAATCTGGTGAATGATGGTCTGGTTTATTTGCAGGTCTCGCGCGGAGTCGCGCGCCGCGACCATGCTTTCCCAGCCACTCCTGTAAAACCAAGCATCGTCATCACGGCGAAAAACATCAGCCGGGGAAAATCAGAAATTCAGGCAGAGGCGGGGATTGCCGTCATCACCGTGCCGGACAATCGCTGGGAGCGGGTGGATATTAAAACCATCGGGCTGCTTCCGAATGTGCTCGCCAGGCAGGCGGCGCGCGATCAGGGCGCGAAAGAAGCCTGGTTCGTAGACCGCGAGGGCTTTGTCACCGAGGGCGCTTCCAGCAACGCCTGGATCGTGACCGCCGACAACAAGATTATCACCCGGCCCGCCAGTGCGGGCATCCTGCGCGGCATCACCCGCACCGTGACGCTGGAAGTCGCGGGGGGACAAAAGCTGAAGATCGAGGAGCGCGCATTTACGGTCGCCGAAGCATTCGCGGCGAAAGAAGCGTTTTTGACCGCCGCCACGCAGATCGTGATGCCGGTGGTGGAGATCGACGGTAAAAAGATCGGGGACGGGCGTCCCGGCCCGGTCGCGCGCGCTCTCAGGGCGCGTTTTCACGAAGCCGCCGAGATCAGCCTTTAGTGGCGGATGCCCATTTCAGGGGCATCCCGAAATTTTCTCTGGGAATTTTCCTTGCGCCTCCGGAACAACGCCTTTCTAATGTTCGGAACTCCGGCGGGTTCAGCCGCATGGAGCCAATAATAATCGCTGGCCCATCAAGAATAAGGAACAATGGCAATGGCGGAACGAGCACAAAACCTGCAAGACACATTTCTGAATCATGTCCGCAAGAGCAAGACACCGCTCACGATTTTTCTGGTGAATGGGGTGAAGCTGCAAGGGGTGGTCACCTGGTTCGATAATTTTTGCGTGCTGCTTCGCCGCGATGGACACTCCCAGCTTGTCTATAAGCATGCCATCTCCACGGTGATGCCGGGCAATCCAATTCAATTGTTCGAGCCCGAAGAGGCGTT
>CAZUJE010000165.1:0-5136 GCA_964620215.1 uncultured Hyphomicrobiales bacterium | reverse complement strand
CCGTAGCAGATGCCGAGCACCGGCACGCCGGAGTCGAAAATTTTCTGCGGCGCGCGCGGCGAGCCGGCCTCGTGAACCGACTCCGGCCCGCCCGAAAGGATCACGCCCTTCGGCTGCATTTTTTCAAAGGCGGCTTCGGCCTGCTGGAACGGCACGATTTCCGAATAGACCCCCTCCTCGCGCACGCGCCGCGCGATGAGCTGCGTCACCTGCGAGCCGAAATCGACGATGAGAATCTTGTCGTGGACGGGCGCGGCCATAAATTTCACGTAACGGAACGGGGACTTAAGCTCAATGGGGCGCGTCTTTTTACGCACCGGATAACGGTCTGTTAGCCGGTCTTACCATACCATTTCCCCATGCCCACCATGCCTGTTGAAACCGTTTCGCCACAGACCGCCGCCCGCCGCGAAGCCGTGTTTCGCGAAACGCTGTTCGAGCGCTGCGAGCGGGTCGTGCTGGGCGTGGCGTGGGCGCTGAAAAATCACGGCTTCGGACTGCTGCCGTATTTCCTGCTTTGCATGACCGACATCATGATGCCGCGGGACGAGCTTCCCGATCCGGAAACGACGCTGGACGAGGACGGCCTCGCGGGCATCGTCCACAATCTTTCGGTGCCGACGCTGATGGCGGCCTACCGGCGCGGGCTTGGACCGGCCGGGCATTTCGGGCGGCTGACCTGGATGTCGCTGCCTGAGCGCTGCGTACTCTTCTTCCGCGAGTATCACATCGCCAAGCGCCTTCGCCGCCTGATGCGGCAAAACCTCTATACGGTCACCTTCGACAAGGATTTCGAGGGCGTCATCAAGGCCTGCGCCGAGCGCCGCGCGGGCCGCTGGCACGTCACCTGGATCACGCCGCGCATCATGCGCGCCTATGCGGCGATGTTCGATGCCGGGCATGTGCATTCGTTCGAGGTGTGGAACAAGGAAGGCCAGCTCGTCGGCGGCGGCTACGGGGTCGCCGTGGGCAATGTGTTCTTCACCGAGTCGCAATTTTCCCGCGAGAGCAACACCTCGAAACTTGGATTTACGGTTTTCAACTGGCATCTGGCGAAATGGGGCTTTGCCATCAACGACGGCAAGGCGGCGACGCCTACGATTTTGGAGATGGGTTTCCGCGATATTCCGCGCGCGGAATTTCTGACCTACACGAATGCCGAAGGCCCGGCGGCGGCGAAGCCCGGACGCTGGATCGTGGAAAAGACTCCGGAAGAAATCGCCGAATGGCAGCCGCAGGATTTCCATGCGGCGGAGGCGGCCAGTTTGCAGCCGGAACTCGCGGAAAAATATCGCGCGAAGGAAAACATCCGCACCGAATAATTCAGGGCGCGCGCAGCACGCTCACGAAAAATCCGTCGGTTTCCGTGCGCTTCGGCGTCAGCAGAATTCCTTCCTCGCTTGTCAGGGCGGCAGCTTTCAGCACGGCACCGCGCTCGCCGATGCCGAGCAGGATTTCGGCAGGCGGCGTGATTTTCCAACCGGGTTTGCGTTCAACGAAGCTGCGGATCTGCGCATTATTTTCCGCCTGCAACACCGAGCAGGTGATGTAAGCGATGCGTCCGCCTTTTTTTACAAATCCTGCCGCTTGATCGAGCAAAGTCACTTGCTCCTTGATGCGCTGCTCCAGCGCGCCGGGACGCATCCGCCATTTCGCATCGGGGTTTCTGCGCCAGACACCGGTGCCGGTGCAGGGAGCGTCGATGAGCACCAGATCGTTTTTTCCCTTGAGATCGGAAAGCACATCCTGTTTTCCCTTCGGCGCGCGAACCTGAACGTTGTGCGCACCCGCGCGTTTCAACCGGTCATGAATGGGCGCGAGGCGGCGCAGATCGGAATCGTAAGCCCAGATCTGCCCGCGCCGGTCCATCATGCCTGCGAGCGCCAGCGTCTTGCCGCCGGAACCGGCGCAAAGATCGAGCACCTGCATTCCGGGTGCCGCACCGGACAGCAACGCCGCAAGTTGCGAACCTTCGTCCTGAACCTCGAAGCCGCCTTTCATAAAGGCTTCCTCGGAAGTGACCGGCGGCTGACGGCCTTCGGCGGACAGCGCGATGCGGACGCCAAGCGGCGACCAGCGCGCGGGCGCCGGGTCGAGATGCGAAAGCGCCTTCAGGATTTTCTCGCGGGTGGATTTCAGCGAATTCACCCGCAGGTCGAGCGGCGCGCGATGGGCGAGTGCCGCTCCCTCCTCCGCGCGCGCATCCCCGAAAGTTTCGGCAAGCTGCGCATCCAGCCATTCCGGATAATCGCCAAGAACATGCGGCGGAGCCTTGGAAAGATCGGCGGCGGTGAGCTGCTCGCGCTCTTCATCTGTCAGGGGAGTTTGCGCATGGGGTGAGCCGTCGAACAGTTTTTCGATCGCTTCGATTTCAAGCTTGCGCGCGAGACGCAACATGCCGAGCACGATGGCGCGCGGGGTTTCCGCACCCATGATCCAGGCAGCGGAACTTTTCCGGCGCAGGCTGTCGAAGACAAGGCTTGCGATCGCCGAGCGGTCGCCGGAGCCGGCGAAGCGGTGCGCAAGACCCCATTCCTTTAAAGCATCGCCCGCGGGGCGCGAGCGGGCGTCGAGTGCCGCCAGCACTTCCATGGCGGCGGAAATCAGCGCGGGCGCTCTCATGAAAGTTTCCTCTTCAGGGCGCCGCTCAAGGCAAACTCGAAAAACAGATCGACGGCCTTTGCCAGATTCTCATCGACCACATGCAGATATTCCGTCCAGTCCTCGAACTTCGACAGTTCGCCGCGCCCGTCGCTGATGCCGCAGGCTGATGACCGGCACGCCGAAATGCGCGCCCGCGCGAACGACTGAAAAAGTTTCCATGTCCACCATATCTGCCGCGATCTCGTCATACATTGTGCCCGCCACGATTTTCGCGCCACTGGAAATGGACGCCGCCGGAATGCCGGGAATTTGCAAGGGAATTTCGATCACCGCGGGTTGTTCGATGAACGGTGTAACACCTTTTTCAAATCCAAGCGGCGAACAATCCATGTCGCGATAGGACACGCTCGACGCCTGATAGACCTGCGCATGTTCCAGCCTGCGCGAACCGGCGGAACCGAGCGTCACCACCAGTCCGGGCTTTTTGCCAGCGTGCTGGAGCGCGCCGAGTGCCGCCGCCGTGCCAGCCGCCGCCTCCACCGGCCCAACGCCGGTCATCAGCGGAGAAATCCGCGAGCGCAGATGCGGGCCATATTCATACTCGGTCGCCATCAGGAACAATACGGAAATCCCGCCGATGGCAGCGAGCGACCTCGTCGGATCGGCGGGCAAGAGAGTGTCCTCAGGCGGTGTAAATCTTCAGCGCGAAAATGATCCACATCGCCATCAGCACAAAACAGCCCCCGGCGAAGTAGAGCGAGCGCATACGAACATTGTTGGAGGTGACAAAAATGTAAGCCTGCAAATAGCGGAACAAAACGAACACCCAGGACAGCACGACAAACAGATAATCCGCTTTCTGGGTAATCATCGCGAAGGCGACGAGGATGAAAAACAGGACCGGCAGTTCGAGCTGATTGTGAAAGGCGTTCGCAAAAATCGTCGTCCGTTCCGGCCAGTTGGGCTGGCGCAGCGCGATGTCCTTGATGCGCACTTTTTTGGAATTGATCGCGCGGACGCGGGATTGCGCCATGGAAAGGATCAGCAGGAAGATCAGCAATATCTGGACGAAAACCGGCAGCAGGATTGCCTGGACGCTCACGGCGATGTTCTCCGTTTTGTGACAGAAGGCTCCCGCCGCAACCGGAGGGTTGCGGGCGGCGTATCGGTAGTTGCGCGGGCGACACTGATATGGCGGGAAAATTGATTAGAAAGATACGCCCTCGCGATTTTCCAGAGTATATCCTGATTCACGCGAGGAAGATCGATGACCTATTTTCTTGCCATCCTGGCTGGGATTGCGGGCGCGGCGGCAGGCTGGTTTGGGACCGGCATGGCTGCCGCCGCCATCGCCGGAATGTTTGGCATGTCCGACTTCGAGGGCGGACGGGCAATGTTTGCCTTCTGGGGTATTGCGCCGATCGGCGGAATTATCGGCCTGATCGCCGGTATCGTGCTGGTGCTGCGCTATCACGGCAAGCTGTCCGGTTTCGGAGCGATTGCCGGGCGCGGGGCGATGGTTGTCTGCGCCATCGCGGCGCTGGTGACGCTCGGTGTTCTGGTCCGGCTTTATACTTTACCGAATCTCAGCCACCCGCTGCCGCGTGTCGTGTTCGAAATCCGCCTGCCGCCGGATGCAAAGCCGCTGGACAAGAAGGCGGTGAAGATCACACTCGATACCGACAAGAACCAGACCGACGCGCTCCTCGACGGCAAATGGCTGACGCAGGAGGGCGGACGCTCCGTGCTGCACGGCTTTGTCGATCTCTACATGCGGACGACGAACCGGCTGCTCGTTTTGAAAATCGACGGAGAGCCGGACCGGCTGTTCGCGGTCAAGCTCTGGGGCAATCCCGGGCCGACCGGGTCGTTCACGCAATGGGAGCAGGTCGAATATATCGCCGCAGGCGACGGTCTGCGCCGCGCTGCCGATGAGGACAAATACGAATTCCGTTATCGCGTGGACCGGGACACGGACAAATCCGTGCCGCTGCTGGGCGACACGACCGGACTGGGCGGGAAGAAATAAACCGGTCTGTTACACCCGCGTCGGATAATTCGGGCTTTCGCGCGTGATGGTGACGTCGTGGACGTGGCTTTCGCGGTGACCGGCGCCGGAAATTTTCACGAACTGCGCCTTCTCGCGAAGCTCTTTTAAATTTTTAGCACCGACATAACCCATCGCTGCGCGCAGGCCACCCGCGAGCTGATGCAACACACTGCCGAGCGGGCCTTTATACGGCACCTGCCCTTCGATGCCTTCCGGCACGAGTTTCAGATTGTCCTTGATGTCCTGCTGGAAATATCTGTCCGCCGATCCGCGCGCCATCGCCGCGACCGAACCCATGCCGCGATAGCTCTTATAAGAACGCCCCTGATAGAGATAGACCTCGCCGGGGCTTTCTTCCGTGCCGGCGAGCAGGTTTCCGATCATCGCGCATTCGGCGCCCGCCGCCAGAGCCTTGGCGAGATCGCCGGAGAATTTCACCCCGCCCTCCGCAATAACAGGAGTGTCGGGCCTCCTTGCCTCTT
>CAZUJE010000164.1:0-5194 GCA_964620215.1 uncultured Hyphomicrobiales bacterium | reverse complement strand
TCTTTCTCGATCGCCGCACCCTCTTCGATATAGAGGCGGTTTACTTCCTTGCCGACGGGGCCGGTCTGGTGCGTGACCAGCGTGGAGCCGAGCAGGCGCTTGGCTTCCGCCTTCACGTCGTCGATGGATTTCACGACCTTGACGCCGCCGGCCTTGCCGCGGCCGCCCGCATGAATCTGGGCCTTTACCACCCAGACCGGGCCGCCAAGTTCTTTTGCGGCCTTTTCCGCATCGGCAACCGAGAATGCCGGAACGCCCTTGGGAACGGCTATGCCGAACTCTCTAAGGACAGATTTCGCCTGATATTCGTGGATATTCACGCTTCCCCCCTGAGGCTGTTTTGGCCTTATCGTTATACATTATTCCACGATTATAGGCCGGGCTGGAAAATGTTCAATCGTCTTTGTCAAAGCTCATTTGAAACAAAGATTCCGGCGGAAACGGCAATGTTTCCAGCCGGAATCCGAACTCTTCTATCTGCTGGCAGCCTTACTTGCCGAGGTCGGGCGCGATCTTCAGGCAGGCATCCACGAGACCCCGCACCGAGCTGACCGACTTCTCGAACATCGCCTTTTCGCCGCGGTCCATTTCGATCTCGACAATGCGCTCGACACCCTTGGCGCCGATGACGACCGGCACACCGACATAGAGATCGCGCACCCCATACTCGCCCTTGAGATAGGCGGCGCAAGGCAGCACGCGCTTCTTGTCGCGCAGATAGCTCTCGGCCATCGCAATCGCCGAAGCAGCCGGCGCATAGAACGCCGATCCAGTCTTGAGCAGGTTCACGATCTCGGCGCCGCCGTCGCGGGTTCTCTGAACGATGGCGTCGATGCGGTCCTGGGTGGACCAGCCCATCTTCACGAGATCCGGCAACGGAATGCCCGCGACCGTGGAATAGCGCACCAGCGGCACCATCGTGTCGCCGTGGCCGCCGAGCACAAAGGCCGTCACGTCTTCGACGGAGACGGCAAATTCGTCGGCGAGGAAATACCTGAAACGGGATGAGTCGAGCACGCCCGCCATGCCGACCACCATGTTCTTCGGCAGGCCACAGGCTTTCTGGATCGCCCACACCATCGCATCCAAGGGGTTGGTGATGCAGATTACGAATGCCTTCGGCGCGTATTTCTTGATGCCGGAGCCGACCTGCTCCATCACCTTGAGGTTGATGCTGAGAAGATCGTCGCGGCTCATGCCCGGCTTGCGCGGCACGCCGGCGGTGACGATCACGACGTCAGCGCCTTCGATCGCTTCGTAGGACTGAGCGCCGGTGAGCTTCGCGTCGAAGCCTTCGACCGGCGAGGTCTGCGCGAGGTCGAGCGATTTTCCCTGCGGGACGCCTTCGGCAATGTCGAACATGACGATATCGCCGAGTTCTTTCATGCCGGAGAGAAGCGCGAGTGTGCCGCCGATCTGGCCGGCGCCGATGAGGGCAATTTTCGATCTAGCCATGGGTGAAAATGCTTTGAAATTTGAGGGTTTGACGGGCTTTGTCGCGCGATTGAGTAGCGGGTTTAAGACACCCGTTCAAGCACAGGCGCCTAGGCAACTCGTTCAGGTATCGACGAGGCCTGTGGTGGCGCCGGAAGCCTTTGAATCTCCGCGCCCGTGCGGCCGCGCGAGATATTCGGCCGAGCGCATCTCATACAGCCGCGAGGCAGTGCGCCTGAATTCAAAGGCTTCCCTGCCATCCACCGCGGTATAGAGCTGGTCCGGCTCCGCGGCCGCCGAGGCGATCAGCTTCACGCCATTGTCGTAGAGCGTGTCGATCAACAGAATAAACCGCCGCGCTTCGTTGCGCTGGTCGTCACCGAGCACGGGGATCGCTTCGATCACAAGCGTATGAAATGTCTGCGCAATACGCAGGAAGTCGGTGGCGCCGAGCGCCTGGTGCAGAAGGTCGGTGGCCTGAAAACGCGCGGCCCCGCCGCCCGCCAGCGGGACATGAATCGAGCGTCCCTTCATCGGGATTTCCAGCGTTTCGCCGCCGTCCTTGCCCGCAAGTGTCTTCCAGGCTTTCTCGATTTCTATTCTCGCCTTTTTATCCGCCGGCACATGCCAGACCGGAACACCCGACAATTTTTCGTGCCGGAAGTCCGCCCGCGCGTCGAGTTTCACGATGTCGAGGTGATCCTCGAGCATCCGGATGAACGGCAGGAACAGTGCGCGGTTAAGGCCGTCCTTATACAAATCCGACGGCGGGACATTCGAGGTGGCCACCAGCACGAGGCCGCGCGCGAATAGATTCTCGAACAAACGTCCAAGAATCATCGCGTCGGCAATATCCGTGACGTGAAATTCGTCGAAACAGAGCAGATCCGTCTCGCCGGCGATCTGCTCGGCCGCGAGCCGGATCGGGTCTGTTGCCGTTATCTCCCCGAATTTGAGCTTCTCGCGTAGCAGGCGAACCCGGTCGTGGACGTCCGCCATGAACTCGTGGAAATGCGCGCGCCGTTTTTTCTTCACCTGCACATCGGCGAAGAACATATCCATCAGCATGGTCTTGCCGCGCCCGACATCGCCCCAGATGTGCAGCCCGCGCGGCGTGACGCGCGGCCCCTTCGCCATCAGCCAGCCGAGCGTCGAGGATTTCAGGCCGGGCTTGTTCTGCGCCAATTCATCCTGGAGCCGCTCAAGCCGGCCGATAACGCGCAACTGTCCGGGATCGGTTTCGATCTCTCCGGCCGCAACCCGCGCCGCGTAACGATCAGCGATCGCGCTCATAAAACAGAATCTCGCAGCCCAGTTTCGCGGCGCCGATTAGACATCAGTAGTAGCCTCGACACGCGCTCGCCTCATTCTTTAACGGATTTTCATTTTTCCGCGACCGCCTGCCGCGCCTCGTTCAAGGAATCGCTCGTAATACGTCATGCTTCTGCTGCATGGCAGCAATACCGATAAACTCAAGCAAGGACACATAAATATAGCTCGAACCCGCTAAGAAATGATGAGGCGCGAATCGAAGCGCCGCACGAGAGAAAACTGAAAGAACTGAAAGCCAATGCACTGGAATGAAGACCACGACGAAATCGAAATTCCCGGCACGATCCGCAAACTGTGGATCGGCGAAGCGAAATCGTTTCGCGAACATCTGCTGCGGCTCGATTCCGAAAGCCGCCGCTCGCGTTTTGGCTCGCCGGTGAACGAGTTTTTCATTTCGAACTATGCCGCGCGCGCGGTCGGCCCCGATTCCGTCGTGCATGGATTTTACGTGGACGGCGTTCTGCGCGCCGCCGCCGAACTTCGCCCGTTCGGGGGAGGCTTTCCCGCTGAAGCGGAGGCCGCTTTCAGCGTCGAAAAGGATTTCCAGAACAACGGCGTCGGCTCGGCGCTGCTCGACCGCACGATTCTCGCCGCCAAGAACCGCGGAATCCGCACGATTTACATGAGCTGCCTCGCGGAAAACCGCCGGATGCAGTCCGTCGCCAAGAAATACGAAGCCGATTTGCGCTTCGAAGCGGACGAAGTGGTCGGCGAGGTCGCCAATACCGGCCCGACACCGCTCTCCTTACTGCGCGAATGGATTGCCGACGGCCACGGCTATGCGACTGCTGTTCTCGACGTGCAGTCCCGCATGTTCCGTCCTGCCTGAGCAGCGGATAATTCAATCCTGATTGAGTGTCGGATGTTCGCCGGAGCCGCGTGTTCCGGGGATCCGCATGTTTGCACCGTGTAAACGCATCGCACACCGCGTCAAACCGGTTCGTTTTTCACGGCTGCTTGCCGCGAATCACCCCGCGCAAATGATGCTTACCTCGCGCGAAATCAGTGCCGGCAACGCGCGAATTCATCCTTCATCGCAAATTTTTCGTAAGCCTGTGGACGGAATGTTCGCGTTCGTTTGACTCATGATCCGCATGATAATTCAAACGAACTCGCTGACATGGGTCATCGGAGCGATTTTGCGGCAATCGAATAAACAATTGAACCAAAATCATATTTTTGCGTTCTAGACTGAAGAGAAGCGTGCGTTTTACATCGAATGAATCAATTTTTGCGATGCAATGAGTGTGATTCCGTTTCACCAGCGCTTGTGGTTAAGGCGCGATTGAGACGCAACATGTGTTTTTTCTGTTGGCAATTTCACATTTGTTGCGCGATGTTGCGCGCGCCTGCTTGATTCGGAGGCGCGGATGTCAAAGTCCGACAACAACGGTCCTACAAGTCCAATGGTTGGCATGCTCGGAATCAAACCGCGGGAGTCAGCGGGCGCTTCGCCTGCTACACCACAACCCTCCCCGATGATGCCGTCGTCAACTTCTGCAAATCCCACTCAAACCAAACCGGTCTCAACGAAGAAACCTTCTTCGAAAAAGGCCGCGCGCAAAAAATCCAGCGCGAAAAAATCCAGAAAGAGGCGCACCATGGCTAAACGCAAAAAGAAGATGAAGGCGAAACGCAAGACGAAGGCTCGCAAGAAGAAGTAAATTCGCTAAAGATTATCTCCGAATCGGCTTGGAGCCGCGCGTCAATCGACGTGCGGCTCTCTGCTTTTCAAAAATGCCGGTTGTTTCGTGTGGCGCCGAGACTAAAGCTGGCGCGCGATCATCATCTTCTTGATTTCGGCGATGGCCTTGGCGGGATTCAATCCCTTCGGACAGGTGTTCGCGCAATTCATGATCGTATGGCAGCGATAGAGCCGGAACGGATCTTCCAGTTGATCGAGCCGCTCGCCGGTCGCCTCGTCGCGGCTGTCCGACAGCCAACGATAGGCCTGCAACAACACCGCAGGGCCGAGGTAACGGTCGCCGTTCCACCAGTAGCTCGGACACGAAGCCGAGCAGCACGCGCATAGAATGCACTCGTAAAGACCATCGAGCTTCTCGCGGTCGTCGTGACTTTGATTCCATTCTTTCTCAGGCGTGGCGCTGACCTTGTTTTGCAGCCAAGGCTCGATCGAAGCGTACTGCGCGTAGAACACCGAAAGATCGGGGACGAGGTCTTTCACCACCTCCAAATGCGGCAACGGGTAGATTTTCACCGGCGCCTTCACGTCGTCGATGGCTTTGGTTCAGGCCAGCGTATTCAGCCCGCCGATATTCATCGAACAGGAACCGCAAACGCCTTCGCCGCCGGGGCGGCCGAACCGGCGCCCTCGGTGCACCCTTTTCCTGAACCCGATTACCGCCTCCCGCAACCTCCCCCCCCCCACCCTTTTTGCTTTCACCCCCCCACCCTCTTGATGCGCGCG
>CAZUJE010000163.1:0-5286 GCA_964620215.1 uncultured Hyphomicrobiales bacterium | reverse complement strand
TGAGGCGCACGCCGGGCCGGAAAGCCGTGGTGAGCACGATCTCGCCGTCGCTGGAATCGTCGATTGCCTCGGCGGCGTTCTTGATGAGATTGAGAAAAACCTGAACAAGCTGATCGCGGTTCGCGTACACCGGCGGCAATGAGGGATCGTATTCCTCGTGGACGCGGATGTAGCGTGCAAAACCCGAGATCGCGATGCGCTTCACGTGCTCAAGCACGGCGTGAATGTTGACGGCTTCCCGCTCGATCGGGCGCTCGTCGGAGAAAATTTCCATCCGGTCCACGAGCTTCACGATGCGGTCGGCCTCGTCGCAAATGAGCCGCGTCAAAGTGCGGTCGTCCTCGTCGGCGGATTGTTCGAGCAGTTGCGCGGCACCACGGATGCCGGAAAGCGGATTCTTGATTTCATGCGCGAGCATGGCGGCGAGTGCCGTCACTGTGCGCGCGGCTCCGCGATGGGTAAGCTGCCGGTCGATCTTGTCGGCCATGGTGCGCTCTTGCAGCACGACCAGTACTTCGCCCTGCCGCTCGATCATCGGCGCGACCAGAATGTCCACGACCCGCTCGCCGCCCGTGCGCGGCGTGCCAAGATCGACGCGGTATTCGTTGACGGCGGAGCCGCGCGCCCGCACCTGCTCGATCAATGCAAGCAGTGGACTGCCGAACGGCACCATTTCCTTGATCTTCTGGCGGCGCATGACCGGCACGCCGACGGCGAAAAATGCTTCGGCGGCGACATTGGCATCCACCACATGGCCGTCGGAACTGACGGTGAGAACCGGATGCGGCAGCGCGTTCAGGACGGCCTCGGCGCTGCTCCCGCTGCCCGATGAAGCCATGTGCCGTATGCTCGCCTTGCTCATGCCGCGGCACTCCAGCCCAGATCGTCATAGGCATCGGAAATTCCGCGCAGCACATTGGTGGGATCGTTTTCCTTGAGCAGTCCCGCCCGCCAGGTTTTCGCCCAGTCGGCGGCGCGGCCGAAGGAATGGGCGGCTGCTTCCAGCGCCCAGCCGATATGTTTTCGGGCTTCCCGCGCGCCGCGCTCGCGGCCCGAATGATGCAGCCATGACTCATAGAGTTCGAGCAGCAGATCGCGCTGATCCTGCAACGATGGATCGGCGGGTTTTTCGCCGGTCTCCAGATAGTGACCCACCTGTCCCGGAAACCACGGACGTCCGCGCGCAGCGCGGCCAATCATGACGCCATCGGCGTTCGACTGTTTGAGCATCGTGTCCGCATCTTCAAAGCGGGTTAGATCGCCGTTGGCGATCACCGGAATCTTCACAGCGTTCTTTACCGCCGCTATCGCGGTCCAGTTCGCGCTGCCCTGATAGAATTGCGCGCGTGTGCGGCCATGCACGCTGACCATGGCAACGCCGAGTTCTTCGGCGCGGAGCGCGAGCGCGGGAGCGACGATGGAATTCTCGTCCCAGCCGAGACGCATCTTCAGCGTCACTGGAATTCTCACCGCGGCGATCACGGACTCAATCAGCTTCGCGGCGTGGTCGGGATCGCGCAGCAGCGCGGCTCCTGCCTGTCCCGACGTCACCTGCTTCGCCGGGCATCCCATATTGATGTCGATGATTGATGCGCCGGCGGCTTCGGCGATACGCGCCCCTTCGGAAAGCCAGTGCGCCTCGCAGCCGGCGAGTTGCACGACGTGCAGACCAATGCCCTCGCCTTCGGCGCGGGTGGCCGCGGCTGCGTCCCCTTCAGCGAGCTGTTCGCTGGCGATCATCTCGGACACCACCAGTCCCGCGCCGTAACGCGCCACGGCCTTCCGGAACGGAAGATCGGTAATGCCTGCCATTGGCGCGAGCACTGCCCGGTTTGCGAGCAGATGCGGGCCGATCTGGATGGAGGCTCTGTTTTTCGCGCCGGTCACTGGCTACCTGTTGATGCCTAAAATCTAGGCCATGTTTATTATGCTCACATCTTAGTCAAACCAAAGCTCTCTGCAAGCACTTTTGTGCGCTGCGATGGCAGAATCCAAGGGAATTACCCGCTATGCGGCAATATGGTTAGGGCTGGACCTCTCAGCATAAGAACCGGATAGAGGCTGCATGAAAGTCGCCGCCATTGTCGCCGCAGCGGGCCTGGGCACCCGCGCGGGGCCGGGACAGCCCAAGCAATACCGCGATCTGTCCGGCCTGCCGGTGCTGCGCCGCTCGCTGCAACTGTTTGAATCCAGTCCTGATGTGGATGCGGTATTGCCGGTGATCCATCCGGATCATGCGGATGATTTCCACAGGTCCAGCCATGGCCTCGTGAAATGTATGCCCCCCGCGAATGGCGGCGCGACCCGTCAGCAGTCCGTGTTTGCGGGGCTGGAGGCGCTGACGAAATACAAACCTGAAATCGTCCTGGTGCATGATGCGGCACGGCCGCTGGCGTCACCGGCGTTGGTTTCGCGGGCGATTGAAGCAGCCCGCGCTTCGGGTGCGGCGATCCCTGCTCTGCCGGTGACCGATACCGTGAAGCGCGTGGATGCGCGCGGGCATGTCCTGGATACGCTGCCGCGCGAGGAGTTGCGCACCGTGCAGACGCCGCAGGCGTTTTCGTTTGGAAAACTCTATGCCGCGCATCAGAAGGCGCGCGAGGCAACACGCGACGATTTTCCGGATGATGCCGCGCTCGTTGAATGGGCCGGAATGAGCGTGGTCACCTTCGCCGGCGAACGCGGAAATATCAAAATCACTTCTCCGGAAGATTTCCTCCGCGCGCAGGATGACGAGATGCTCGCGCGTCCCGACATCCGCACCGGCACCGGCTATGACGTTCATGCCTTTGGCCCGGGCGATCACGTGATGCTGGGCGGAGTCAAAATTCCGCACGGCAAGGGAGTGATCGGCCATTCGGACGCTGACGTGGTGCTTCATGCCCTCACCGATGCGGTGCTGGGGGCGGTTGGCGAAGGCGACATCGGCCTGCATTTCCCGCCTTCGGACGCGCGCTGGAAAGGCGCCTCTTCCGACCGGTTTCTCGCCCACGCGGTTGCTTACGTGACTTCGCGCGGCGGATTGATCGCCCATCTCGATACGACCGTTCTGTGCGAGGCACCGAAGATCGGTCCCCATCGCGAGGCAATCCGAAAACGGATTGCCGAAATCGTCGGCATCGATCCCTCCCGCGTCAATGTGAAGGCAACCACTACCGAAGGCCTTGGCTTCATAGGCCGTGCTGAAGGCATCGCCGCGATGGCAAGCGCCACCATCCGCCTGCCGCTGGTGCGCTGATGTTCGATCAGGAAATACGCGAGCTTGCAAAATCCCTACTGGAAACGCTGCACGGCAAGAAGTTGAAGCTGGTGACGGCGGAATCCTGCACCGGCGGACTGGTGGCGGCGGCGCTGACGGAAATTCCCGGTTCCTCAGATGTGCTGGAGCGCGGTTTCGTCACTTATTCAAACGCCGCAAAGGAATCCGACCTTGGAGTCCCCGCCGATATTCTGAAACGCTTTGGCGCGGTGAGCGCGGAAACCGCGCGCGCGATGGCGGAAGGCGCGCTGAAAGCCTCCCCCGCTGATATTTCCGTAGCCATCACTGGCATCGCGGGTCCGGATGGCGGTACGCCCGGCAAGCCTGTCGGCCTCGTGCATTTTGCAGCCGCGCGGCGCAACGGCAAAACCATTCACAAGGAAATGCGCTTCGGCGACATTGGCCGCTCGGAAGTGCGCGAACACTCCATGATCCTGGCGTTCGGACTGATCGCGGAAGCGGCGAAATAGTTACTTCGCGAACTTCTTGGCGAGGATCGCGCCGAGAATGTTCGAATAGTCATCCGTCCAGACGGCGGTGTCGCCCGGCTCGATTTTCTTCCAGCCTTCCTTTTTGCGAAGCTCGCCGAGATCCGCTTCCGAGCGGGCAATCACGGCGAGCAGCGCATTCGCCTTGAAGTCCACGAGAATGCTCTGTGGTGTGCGGTCGAGCTTCGCATACGCTATGAGCCCGTGGCTGGCCGCCACCGCGCCCACGACCGGCGCCAGATCCATGTGCCGGTTGGAAATATGCGCGACGATCAGGCCTTTCGGCGTGAGGCTTTGCAGATAGCCGGTGAACGCCTCGCGGGTCAGCAGGTGAACCGGGATTGCGTCGGATGAGAAAGCATCGAGCGCGATCAAATCATATTTCTGCTTTGCGCCCACGAGCGTCAGCCGTGCATCACCCAGCACAATCTTACTTTGCGGTGCGCATTCACTGAGGAAGCGGAACAATTTCGGATCACGCGCGACGCGCACGACTTCCGGATCGATCTCGAAGAACGTCCAGTTTTCATTCTGCTCGCGGTGACAGGCGAGCGAGCCCGCGCCGAGACCGACAACGGCGACCTGATTCAGTCTGCCCTTTGCCCGCGCCGCTACGAAAGCATCGGAATATGGCCCGCCATAGTAATAGTAAGTGATCGGCTCGGGTTTCCCTGTGATCGCCGTTCCGTCGGCGTTGCGGATTTTTTCCGCCCCGTGAATCGTGGTGCCGTGGAACAGCAGCCGGTGCGTGCGGTCCTGGCTTTCCAGGATTTTATGCACGCCGAAAAAGCTGCGCGATGTCTCGATGCGCTTGAGGCCGGGCTGCCAGAATCCGGTGACAGCGAAAGCAAGCACGGCGAAGCCGAACAGTTTTGCCGGCTCCCTCCGCTTCCAGATCATCAGGCCGGTGAGCCCGGCCAGCGAAAGCTGGAAAATGATTTCCGTGCCGGATGGCAAGCGCAGATCGAAAAAGAACGCGAGTGCCGTCAGCGCCGCCGCGATCCCGAGCCACGGAGCCGCGTCGCAAATGAACCCGCGCCAGCCATTGAAGAACGCGCCCGGCAGCATCAGCACGGTCGCAATCACCAGCACCGGATATTCCCAGGTGTTGCTGAATACATTTGGCGCGATCAGTCCGGCGAAGATGCCGCCGATGACCCCGCCCACCGAAATCAGCAGATAGAATTCGGTGAGGTGCGAAGGTGCCGGCCGGCGCGCATAGAGATCGCCGTGGCAATAGAGCGACAGCACCATGAAGCCGAGCAAATTCAGCGCAATGCTGGTGAGCCAGAAAGTTTTGTCGCCGAGCAGGATGCTGATCGACAGCAGCGTGACGATGAACGGAACAAGCTGTGCCGCAAGCGCCGGTGATATCAGCGGGCGGTCGCGGAACAGAATGACAAATGTAAGCAGATAGAGCGCCAGCGGGATCACCCACAGGAAGGGTGCTGCCGCGACATCCGTGGTGATGTGCGCCGTGACGGCGATCACCAGACCCGAAGGAATTGCCGCGAGCGCGATCCAGATGAAACGTTCTTT
>CAZUJE010000162.1:0-5302 GCA_964620215.1 uncultured Hyphomicrobiales bacterium | reverse complement strand
GCGGCCGACGACAAGGTGCGCCGCGAAAGCGTGGAAGCCAAGAACCAGGCCGATGCGCTCGTGCACACGACCGAGAAGTCGCTCTCCGAATATGGCGACAAGGTTTCGGCCGGTGACCGCTCCGCGATCGAAAACGCGCTCTCCGATCTGAAGGAAGCGTTGAAGGGCGATGATGCGGAAGCGATCAAGGCGAAGTCGCAGGCGCTTGCGCAGGTTGCGATGAAGCTCGGCGAAGCCATGTACAACGCCCAACAGAATAAGGGGGGCGATGATGCCTCCAGCGGCGGTGGCGATGCCGGTAAGAAAAAAGAAGACGTTGTGGACGCGGAATTCACCGAGGTCGATGACGACAAGAACAACAAGAAGAAATCGGCCTGATCCGCGGATGCTTCTTCTTTTCGCAAATACAGTCACCCCCGGGCTCAACCCCGGGGGTGCGCTTTAGGGACGGCTGGTTTCGTTCATGTCCAAGCGCGATTATTACGAGATACTCGGCGTCAAGCGGACTTGCTCCGACGGCGAACTGAAAACCTCCTTCCGCAAGCTCGCGATGAAATGGCACCCGGACAAAAATCCGGGCGATGCCGAATGCGAGATCAAATTCCGGGAAATCAACGAAGCCTACGACATCCTGAAGGATGAGCAGCGCCGCGCGGCCTATGACCGCTTCGGCCATGCGGCCTTTGAACAGGGCGGCGGGGCTGGCTTTGGCACCGATTTCGGCTCTGCCTTCTCGGACATCTTTGAAGGCATTTTCGGAATGGCCGGAAGCCGCGGCGGGCGCGGCTCCATGCGCGAGCGCGGCGCCGATCTTCGTTTCAATCTGGAAATCACGCTTGAAGAATCTTTCGCCGGGAAAACCGCGCAGGTGCGGCTTCCGACCAATGTCGTGTGCGAAGTCTGCTCCGGCAGCGGCGCCAAAGCGGGAACGCAGCCGGTCAATTGCCGGATGTGCGGCGGCTCAGGACGCATCCGCCAGTCGCAGGGTTTCTTCACACTCGAACGAACCTGTCCGACCTGCAACGGCCGCGGCAATGTGATCGAGTCACCTTGCGAATCTTGCAATGGCGCTGGCCGCGTCACCAAGGAACGCACGCTGGAAGTTCACATCCCCGCTGGCGTTGAAGACGGCACGCGCATTCGTCTTGCCGGTGAAGGCGAAGCGGGCCTGCGCGGCGGCGACGCGGGCGATCTTTATATTTTTCTTTCGCTTAAGCCGCATCCGGTTTTCCAGCGCGAAGGCGCGGACCTCTATTGCCGTGTGCCGGTCTCGATTGTGACGGCGGCGCTCGGCGGCGAGTTTGAAGTACCGACCATCGATGGCGGCCGTAGCCAGGTGAAGGTGCCGGAAGGCACCCAGACCGGGAAACGTTTCCGTCTTCAGGGCAAGGGAATGACCGTGCTCCGCTCCAAGTCGCGCGGGGATATGTATGTGCAAGTCGCGGTTGAAACGCCGCAAAAGCTGACCAAACGCCAGCGTGAACTTTTGAAAGAATTTGAAACAGAAAGTTCCAAGGACACCCAGCCGGAAACGGCCGGATTTTTTGCCAAAATGCGGGAGTTTTTCGACTAAAGGAACCAGCCCATTACGCCGCACGTTCCATTCCGCTTGACGGTAGTGCGGCATAAGCGAACCATGTACATTCGATGACAGTTGGCGACGGGGCTTTGTCCAATCTTATGCAACGCGCATTAGCGAAAAAGCAGCCGAAGCTGCGCCTCGACGACGAGGTGCGTTTCATTGCGACCTGGCTGCAAAGTCCGCTGAAGACCGGCGCGATCTCGCCCTCCGGGCGCTTGCTTGCGCGCGCGGTGGCGGCGGAAGTCGATCCATCGGCGCCGGGCATGGTCGTGGAGCTTGGACCGGGTACGGGTCCGGTGACCGAGGCGCTTGTGGCGCGTGGTATCGCGCCTGAGCGTCTGATCCTTGTCGAATATGATCCGGAATTTTGCGCGCTGCTTCGCCGCCGGTTCCCCGGCGCGAAAGTCATTCAGGGCGATGCCTATTCGCTCGGCAAGACACTGACCAACATCGTGCAGGAGCCGCTTTGCGCGGTCGTCTCCAGCCTGCCGTTGATGACGCGCCCTCTGTTCACGCGCCTGCGCCTTCTCAAGACGGCATTGGGTATGTTGCGCAAGGACGGGCCGTTCGTGCAGTTCACTTACGCGATGACTGCTCCGATCCCTTCGCGGCGTTATCGCATGAGCGCTTCTCCGCGCGTCTGGCTGAACATTCCGCCGGCCCGCGTCTGGGTTTACCGCGCCGACTAAATGCCCCGCGCCCGCATCCTCGTTTTCGCAGGCTCCATCCGAACCGGCGCGTTGAGTGGCAAGCTCGCTGCCTTAGCCGCGAAAGAATTGGCGCTGCTCGATGCGGATGTGAGTTTCATTTCACTCAGTGACTACGAGATGCCGATCTATAACGGCGATCTGGAGGCGCGTTCGGGTCCGCCGGAGGCCGCCCGCAGGCTGCACGCGATGATGCTGTCTCATCGGGGCGTCTATATCGCTACGCCGGAATACAACGCCTCCAGCCCCGCGCTCCTCAAGAACACCATCGACTGGCTATCTCGAGTGAAGGCGCATGACGATCCCTTCAAAAGCTGCGTATTCGCTCTCGGGTCCACTTCCAACGGGCGTTTTGGGGGCTATCGCGGCCTGATGGCGCTGAGGCAGACACTCGAACTGGGCCTCGGTGCGCTCGTGCTGCCTGCTCAGGTAGCGGTAAGCGCCGCCGCCACGGCTTTTGAGGAAGATGGGAATTTGAAGGACGAAAGGACGGCGGACCTGTTGCGCTCAAGCTTGCGCAGGCTTATCGCTTTCGCCGAAGCAGATGTTTGAGGCAGTCCTTGTCTCTTCCCGCCCGTGACCGGCTGATCGTCGCGCTCGATTTGTCGAGCGTCGCAGAGGCGGAACGCGCCGTAATCCGTCTCGGCGATGCGGTGAGTTTTTACAAAATCGGATACGAACTCGTGATGGCCGGCGGCCTCGCCTTCGCCGGAGATCTTGCCCGCTCGGGCAAGCAGATTTTTCTCGATCTCAAACTGCATGACATCGGTAACACCGTATCCAAGGCGACCGAACGCGCGGTGGAGCTTGGTGTCTCGTTTTTAACAGTGCATGCATTTCCGCAGACCATGAAGGCGGCCGCGCAAGCGCGCGGGAAAAGCGGGTTGAAAATTCTGGCTGTGACTGTGCTGACGTCCTGGGACGATTCCGATTTGAAAGAAGCTGGATATAGCCTGGGCGTGAAGGAAATGGTTTTGAGGCGCGCGGAGCAGGCGAAGGCAGCGGGCGTCGATGGGCTTGTTGCTTCGGCGGCCGAAGCGGAAACTTTGCGCAAGCAAGTTGGAAAATCCTTGTTGCTGGTGACGCCGGGGATTCGTCCCGCGCAATCCAGCGCGGGAGATCAAAAACGCGTTGTCACACCCGCGATGGCGATTAAATCCGGCGCGGATTATCTTGTGGTTGGCCGGCCAGTGACCGAAGCGCCGGATTCAAAACAGGCGGCGGAAGCGATCGTCGCGGAAATCGCCGCGGCGCTGAAATAGGGGGAAGCAATGGCCAAAGGATATTGGATCGTTCGGGTCGATATTACCGACATGGATCGCTACAAGGCTTATGTCGCGGCGAACGCCGAGCCGCTTCGTAAATTCGGAGGCCGCTTTCTCGTTCGCGGAGGGCAATATGAGGCGGTGGAAGGCGTTGCCCGCAGCCGAAATGCAGTCGTCGAATTCCCCTCCTATCAAGCGGCGTTTGATTGCTGGAAATCCCCGGAATATCAGGACGCGATCAAGCTGCGCGTGCCGGTATCGACCATCGAACTGGTCGTGGTGGAGGGATACGAAGGCCCGCAACCATAAATCCGGGTACAGCTTTCCCCTCCGTCGAGTGCGCGTTATACCCGCGCTCGGATTGGAGTTTTAATGGCTGATTTGCGCCTTTTAATTGCCGGAGCCGGTGGCCGGATGGGCCGCGCGTTGATACGCGCGGCATCCGAACAAAAGGGCTTTGCGGTGACGGGCGCCCTTGAAAACAAAGGCTCGTCCGATCTCGGCAAGGACTCAGGTGAACTCGCTGGTATTGGACAAAACGGCGTGAAGATTTCCGCCGATCCCACGGCATTTGCTGGAAAGTTCGACGCGATCATCGACTTTACGATTCCGGCGGCGACGCTTGAACTGGCTGCCCTCGTGGCGAACGCGAAACTCATTCACGTGATTGGCACGACCGGCCTTTCCGCTGCCGATGAAAAGAAGATCGAAGCGGCTGCGAAGTCCGCCGTTATCGTGAAGTCCGGCAATATGAGTCTGGGCGTAAATTTGCTGGCTGCTTTAACAAAGCGAGTGGCGAAGGCGCTTGGCGAGGATTTCGATATCGAAATTCTGGAAATGCACCACAAACGGAAGATCGACGCGCCTTCAGGCACGGCGCTACTCCTTGGCCGCGCCGCCGCCGAAGGGCGCGGGATCGATCTGGAAAAGCGTTCGGTGCGTGCGCGCGACGGCCACACGGGCGCGCGCAAGGCCGGCGACATCGGCTTTGCGACGCTGCGCGGCGGCACCGTGGTCGGCGATCACTCGGTGATTTTCGCGGGCCATTCCGAACGCATACAGCTTTCCCACAAGGCGGAGGACCGCATGATCTTCGCGCGCGGCGCGCTCGCCGCCGTCAGGTGGGCGCAAGGCAAGAAGCCGGGGCTTTATTCCATGACCGACGTGCTTGGTCTCGACAACATCTGAAAGGAATCCGCCGTGGCCAACTCAACTCAAGGCATTGGCAAACCAGCAGCCATAGCGATGCTATTGGCGGCAACGGCGTTCTGGATTCTGGTTTATTTCATGGGCGTGCCTGCGATTTCCAGATCGACGGGGATTTCCCCGGAGATCGCGACGCTGATCGTTGCCGCCCTGGCTCTCGCTTTTGGAATCCCGGCCATGTTGATCGGAAAATCCATGGCGCAGAAGGAAGCTGCGGATAGGAAAAGGAATGGCTGATACCGAACGTCTGCTTGTGCTCGTCCGTCACGGCCAGAGCGAATGGAATCTGAAAAATCTTTTTACCGGCTGGCGCGACGTGGATCTGACCGAGGCCGGCGTCGCGGAAGCGCGCGCCGCAGGCAAGCGGCTGCTCGCTGAAAAAATCAAATTCGACGTGGCGTTCACTTCCGGTCTGAAGCGCGCGCAAAAAACCTCGGACCTAATTCTTGAGGAAATGAATCAGACCAAAATTCCAGTCATCAAGGATATTGCTCTCAATGAACGCGACTACGGCGATCTGAACGGCCGCAACAAGGACGACC
>CAZUJE010000161.1:0-5559 GCA_964620215.1 uncultured Hyphomicrobiales bacterium | reverse complement strand
ACCTCCCGCAACACGGTGCCGAACGCCATCCGCTCGGTCTGCCCGGCCGTGTCGAAGGCTGGATTTCGCAGGCGAAAACGCTTTCGGCCGAGGCTGAGTAATCCGCATGGCCGAAATTACTGCGACCCTCGTCAAGCAACTCCGTGACGCCACCGGGGCAGGCATGATGGATTGCAAGAACGCATTGACGGAAACCAAGGGCGATTTCGACGCCGCCGTCGACTGGCTCCGCAAAAAGGGCTTGTCGAAAGCCGCGAAGAAAGCCGGCCGCGTTGCTGCCGAAGGCCTTGTTGGTGCTGCCATCGAGGGCAAAAAGGGCGTGCTGGTCGAAGTGAATTCCGAGACCGACTTCGTTGCGCGTAACGAGCAGTTCCAGGGTCTGGTAAAGCTCATCACGCAGGCTGCCCTTCACAACGGTACTGACGTTGAAAAGCTGAAAGCCGCGAAAGCCGGTTCCGGCACCATCGCCGAGGCGATTGCCTCCGCGGTCGCCACCATCGGCGAAAACATGACGCTCCGCCGCGCCGCGATGGTCGAAGTGAAAGAGGGCGCTGTCAGCTCCTACATGCACAGCGCCATCGCTGACGGTATCGGCAAAATCGGTGTCCTCGTAGCGCTCGAATCCAAAGGCAATGCCGAAGTGCTGAAGGAAATCGGCCGCAAGGTCGCGATGCACATTGCGGCGGCCAATCCGCTGGCGGTCGATGCCTCGGGCGTGGACAAGAATACGGTTGCACGCGAGCGCGACGTGCTCGCCGACAAGGCCAAGGCATCCGGCAAGCCCGCCAATGTGATCGAGAAGATCGTCGAGAGCGGCCTGAAGACCTATTACAAGGAAGTCTGCCTTGTGGATCAGGCTTTTGTGCATGACCCGTCGAAGTCGGTTGCGCAGGCGGTGAAGGAAGCCGAAGCTGGCGCAGGCGGTCCGATCAAGATCGCCGGATTCGTGCGCTACGCGCTCGGTGAGGGCGTGGAGAAGCAGGAGCAGGACTTCGCCGCGGAAGTCGCCGCGGCGGCCAAGCCCAACTAAAGGCACCGGGGGCGGACGCCATGAGCAAGCCAGCGTATCGCCGAGTTCTCGTGAAAGTCTCCGGCGAAGCCCTTCAGGGCAGCCGGAATTTCGGCATCGATCCGGCCTTTCTCACCACGATTGCGAAAGACATCGCCGCCACCAAGGCATTGGGCGCGGAGATCGCCGTCATGGTCGGCGGCGGGAATTTCATCCGTGGCGCAACGACCGATCCCAGCATCGACCGCGCGGCGGCCGACCAGATGGGCATGCTCGCGACGATCATCAACGCGATTGCGATCGGAGAAGCGATCGACAAAGCGGACGCTTCGGCACGGGTGATGTCGGCGGTTCCGGTGGGCGGTTTCTGTGAGCCCTATTCGCGCCAGCGCGGCTTGAAACATCTGGAGAACGGTCATGTCGTGGTGCTTGGTGGCGGCACCGGAAATCCGTTCTTCACCACCGATACGGGCGCTGCTTTGCGTGCCGCGGAGCTGCGTTGCAACGCCATGTTCAAGGCGACCAATGTGGATGGGGTCTATGACTCCGACCCCGACAAAAACAAGAACGCCAAGCGCTTCGACAAACTGACCCATAACGAGGCTTTAGCCAAGGATTTGAAGGTGATGGACGCGGCCGCCTTCGCGCTTGCCCGCGACGCCCGCTTGCCGATAATTGTATTCTCGATCCGCGAACCGGGCGCCATTGCGAGCGCTTTCAGCGGCAAGGCGCGTGCTACGACCGTCACACCCTGATCTGACGGCGTTTCAGAATAAGACCTCCCCGTTTCAAGCGGGAGGAAGGGAGAAACCGACATGAAACCTGGACCGTTTGATCTGGCCGACATCAAGCGCCGCATGACGGCTGCGGTGTCTGTTTTGAAAACCGAATTGAGCGGCCTGCGCACCGGCCGCGCGTCTCCGAACATGCTCGACCCGATTGTGGTTGAGGCTTACGGCGCGCCTATGCAACTGAACCAGGTGGCTACTGTGAGCGTGCCGGAAGCGCGGATGCTGTCGGTGCTGGTCTGGGACGCGGGCGTCGTGAAGGCTGTCGAGAAGGCTATTCGCGATGCAAATCTCGGTCTGAACCCATCGACCGAGGGCACCACCATCCGCCTGCGCATTCCCGAACTCAATCAGGAGCGCCGGCAGGAGCTTGCCAAGATCGCCCACAAATATGCCGAAGCCGCCCGCGTTGCCGCGCGCCATGTGCGCCGCGACGGCCTCGATCATCTGAAAAATCTGAAAAAAGACGGCCACGTCAGCGAAGACGAAATCAAGCGGCACGAGGGCGATATTCAAAAAGCAACCGACACAACTATCGCGGAAATCGACGGCGCGCTGGCCTCAAAAGAAAAGGAAATGATGTCCGTCTGATTGCGGACCATCCCGATGGCAGCCCCCGACCTCGTCACATCGAAAGCCGCCGATACGGCGCCGCCTGTGCATGTGGCGATCATCATGGATGGGAACGGCCGCTGGGCGGCTGCGCGCGGGCTTCCTCGCGCTGAAGGTCACCGGCGCGGTGTCGAGGCGTTGCGCAAGACCGTGAAGGCGTCGGGCGAACTCGGCATCAAGGTTCTGACGATCTACAGTTTCAGTGCCGAAAACTGGTCGCGCCCGGCGCAGGAAGTCGACGACCTGATGGCGCTGGTGAAGCGTTTCGTGCGCGACGATCTCGCCGACCTGCATACATCCGGCGTCCGCATCAAGGTGATCGGCGACCGCAACGGCCTCGATCCGGAAATCGCCGGGCTGATCTCGGAAGCGGAGTCGCTCACCCGCGAAAACCGGAAATTCACGCTTTGCGTCGCGTTCAACTATGGCGCGCGGCAGGAAATCGCCCGCGCGGCGAAGAAGCTCGCCGAAGATGCCACCAGCGGAAAAACAGACCCCGCGAAAATCGATTCCGAACTGTTCGAGGCGCAGCTCGATACGGCGGGATTGCCCGACCCTGACCTCGTGATCCGCACCAGCGGCGAACAGCGGCTGTCGAATTTTCTGCTTTGGCAGGCGGCTTATGCGGAATTCGTTTTCATGCCGATCTACTGGCCGGATTTCGACCGCGCGGCGCTTGAAGAAGCGATTGGCGAATTCCGCCGGCGCGAGCGGCGGTTCGGCGGCGTGAAAGCGCAAGCGGGAAGCTGAGCTTGTCAGTCCCGCCTGTCACCGATGTACCGCCGCCCGCGACAGAGCCGCGGAGTGAACTGAAGAAGCGCGTGATCTCGTCCGCCGTTCTCGGGGTGGCGGCCCTCGTCAGCGCGTATGTTGGCGGAACGCTGTTCCTCTTGTTTTGGGCAATCGCGGCCTATTTCGTCTGGCTGGAATGGGTCAGCGTCACCAGTGCCAATCCGCGCAATGCGGTGCTGCCGATCGGAATTATCTCCATCTTTTGCATGTCGGCGGCGCTGTATTACGACGCCGCGGCAATAGCAGGAGTTGTCGCGATCATCGGCGCGGGCGTTGCGGCAGCCACTGCAAGCGAAAGGCGGCGCTGGACTTTTGTAGGCATCATTTACGCGGCCTTCGTACTCATTCCCGCTGTCATTCTCCGCACCGATCCGAAATTCGGATTCGTTGCCATTGTCTGGCTGTTCGCGGCTGTATGGGCTGCCGACATCGCGGCCTATTTCGCCGGGCGATATTTTGGCGGGCCGCTGCTTGCGCCGAGCATCAGCCCGAAGAAAACCTGGTCCGGCGCGATCGGGGGACTGATAGGCGGCGTTCTGCTGAGCACGCTTGTTGCCGTGGCGGCGGGAATTGCGCCGAGGGCGGGGCTTGTCATCGCCGCCGCTGTTATTGTGATCGCTTCGCAGATCGGCGATCTGTTTGAATCCGCCGTGAAGCGCCATTTCGGCGTGAAGGATTCGAGTACACTCATTCCAGGCCATGGCGGTATGATGGACCGGCTTGACGGGTTTCTGGTCGCCGCATTTTGCGCGATGCTGATCGGTATAGCTCGCGCTGGAACCGGCACGCCTGCTGCGGGATTGCTCGTATGGTGAGCGCAAAGACCATAACCATTCTGGGTGCGACCGGCTCCATCGGAGACAGCACCCTCGACCTTTTGCGCGCCACCAAAGGCCGCTTTCAGGTCCGGGCGCTCACTGCAAATCGGGACACCGCTAAACTCGCGAAAGCCGCCCGCGAATTTGGCGCTGGCTTCGCCGCCGTCGCGGAGGAAAACCAATATACGAATTTGAAGGAGGCGCTTTCCGGCAGCGGCATCGAGATCGCCGCCGGCAAGGAAGGCCTGCTCGCCGCGGCACAGTTCGACGCGGAAATTGTTATCGCCGCGATCACCGGCGCGGCCGGATTGAAGCCTGCATTCACAGCCCTCGCACCGGGACGCAGGGTTGCGCTCGCCAACAAGGAAGCGCTCGTCTGCGCGGGTAGTATTTTCATGGCGCGGGCGAAGGAAACGGGCGCGGAAATCCTGCCGCTCGACTCAGAGCATAACGCGGTGTTTCAGGCGCTCGCGGGCAGCCCCGGCAAAAGCATCGATAAGATCACGCTGACCGCTTCCGGCGGGCCTTTCCGCAATTGGGCACGCGAAAAGCTCGCGCATGTGACGCCGGAGCAGGCGCTGAAACATCCGACATGGTCGATGGGCCCCAAGATCACCATCGATTCCGCCACCATGATGAACAAGGGGCTGGAACTGATCGAGGCGCATCACCTGTTCGGCGTCGGCCCGGACCAGCTCGATGTCCTCGTGCATCCGCAATCGGTTGTTCACGCGATCGTCCGCTTCAAGGATGGAGCGATGATCGCGGGGCTGTCCGTTCCGGACATGAAAATTCCCATCGCGCACTGTCTGGCCTGGCCGGACCGGCTCGAATGGGATGCGCCGAAGCTCGATCTGGCAAAGCTCTCGGCACTCGCTTTCGAGGAACCGGATCCCGGAAAATTTCCAGCACTCAGGCTCGCCCGCGAGGCGATGGAGGCGGGCGGGGCGGTCCCGATCATCCTTAATGCTTCGAACGAAATCGCCGTGGAAGCATTTTTGGAGCGCAAAATCGGTTTTTGCGAAATTCCGGCGCTCGTCGGCGCGGCCCTGAGCCGGGCCGAAAAAGAAGGATTCAAGGAGCCCCGCACGGTTAACGACGCGCTGGCCATTGACCATATCGGAAGAAGTATAGCGCTGGCCCTCTTGCCTCAATTCGCCGCAAAGGCATCCTAGGCCGGTAAGGATTCAGAAAGGACACGAAATGGAATTTGTAACGGGTTTTGGCGCATGGGGCGGGTCGATGTTGAGCTATATCATCCCCTTCCTGTTCGTTCTTACGATTGTCGTGTTCTTTCATGAACTGGGACATTTCTGGGTCGCGCGCCGTTGTGGCGTGAAGATCGAAGCGTTCTCCGTCGGCTTTGGACCGGAAATCATCGGCTTCAACGACAAGCATGGTACGCGCTGGAAACTCTCCGCGATCCCGCTCGGCGGCTATGTCCGCTTTTTCGGCGACGACTCGGTTGCGAGCACGCCGGACAGCAAGACCATCGAGGCGATGGACCGGACCGGCATCGCCGTCTCCGTGCTGTCGATCG
>CAZUJE010000160.1:0-5583 GCA_964620215.1 uncultured Hyphomicrobiales bacterium | reverse complement strand
CACCCGTCTCGGCGATGATGCGCTTCTTGCCCAAGCGGCGAGCGACCATGATCTGGCCGAGCACATTGTTCACCTTGTGGGCGCCGGTGTGATTCAACTCCTCGCGCTTGAAATAGATCTTCGCGCCCCTCAAGTGCTCAGTCATGCGCTCGGCGAAATAGAGCGGGCTCGGACGGCCGACGTAATTTGCGAGATAGCCGTCCATTTCTTTTTGAAATGCAGGATCGGCTTTCGCGTCGTTATAGGCTTTCTCCAGATCGAGGATCAGCGGCATCAGCGTCTCGGCGACGAAACGCCCGCCATAATTTCCAAAATGCCCGTGCTCGTCGGGGCCGTTGCGAAGCGAGTTCGGCGCGACGGGTTTCACGACGCTTTCTCCAGCTGACGCGCTGCCGCGCGCGCATTGGCGATGAACTTCTTGATCTTCGCGACGTCCTTCATGCCGGGCGCGCTTTCGACGCCCGATGAAACATCCACCGCATCCGGACGCACGGTATGGATCGCGGCAGTCACATTGTCTGGGTCAAGCCCGCCCGACAGCATGATTGGTTTTATGCGTTTCATCGCGGCCAGCAAATTCCAGTCGAAGGATTTTCCATGTCCCCCCGGGCGCGTCGCATCCTTTGGTGGCTGGGCGTCGAACAGAATCCAGTCGGAAACGGCGGCATATGTTTCGGCGGCTTTCAAATCCTGCTCGGAAGCAATCGGCAGCGCCTTCATCATCGGCCGCTTGAAACGCTCTTTCAGCGAGGCGACCCGCTCAATGCTTTCGCGTCCGTGCAGTTGCAGAAAGTCCGGCGAGACTTCGCGGAAAATTCCTTCAACGAGTGCGTCGTCCGCATCGACCGTGAGCGCCACTACCTTGGCGCGGCCACGCGCTTTGGCGGCGAGTTTGGCCGCGTCCGGCAACGAAATCGCACGCGGGCTCGGCGGGAAAAACACCAGCCCGACGAAGTCCGCGCCCGCGTCCAAGGCCGCTTCCATAGCGCCTAAGTCGTTGATTCCGCAGATTTTGATATCGACCATGCTTTTCGATGGCATGGGCAAACGCGCTTGTCCACCGGGCTATCTGCTGGCCCGCTTCCAAGCGAGGATCGCCGCCGCAAGATCTTCCAGCGCGGTGCCGACCGATTTGAACAGGGTGATTTCATCCTCGCCGCCGCGCCCTTTCACTTCGCCGCGGCAGAGTTCAAAAAGATCGCCGTGAATGTCGGCTTCGCTGATGACTTCATCCTGCAACGGATCGATCAGGTCGCCCGGCTCATGCAGCGCATGGTGTGTATCAACATAGATGCGCGAACGCCGCATCACCTCGTCGTCGGATTCCCGCATCGCCGGTTTGAATGCACCCACGAGATCGACATGCGTACCTGGCTTCAACCATTTGCCGAGCAGAACGGGTTTCTCGGCACCAGTGACGCAAGTGACGATATCGGCCTCGCCCACGGCGGATTCCAGCTTGGGGACCACGCGCGCATTCAGGTCGTGCTTTTTCATTTCCTCGACAACGGCTTTCGCTCGCTCTGGCGTGCGGTTCCAGACAAGGGTTTCCTTGATGGGGCGCGAACTTGCGTGCGCACGCGCGAGATAGGGGGCCAATGCTCCGGCACCAACGATGAGATGTTTGCTGGCATCTTCGCGCGCAAGATAGCGCGCGGCGAGCGCGGAAGCAGCGGCCGTGCGCCAGCGGGTGAGAATACCGCCGTCGAGAATGGCCAGAGGATGGCCGGACTCACCGCTCGACAAAAGATAGCTTCCGGTCAAACTCGGAATCCCGCGCGCAAGATTCTCCGGAAAGATCGTGATGACCTTGATGCCAACAAAGGAATCCTTCGTGCCGCCGGTCCAGGCCGGCATGATCAGAATAGTCGCCTCGTGTTCCGGCCTGGGAATGTAATGGTGGTGGCGTTCGGGGATTGTCGCGTCAGAACGGAAGGCTTCATCGAGCGCGTCGATCAGCGCGGGAAAATCGAAATTCTTTTCGATTTCATCCGCCGAAATGAACCGCACGGAATTCCTGTCCGCTAATCGTTCAGGCGGGTCAGGCTGCGGCCGCCGGCGAAATAATCCGCCTTGGCGCGCTCGGTTTCTTCCTTCAGGCGGCCCATGTCGCGTTCGGCTCTCTGCGCGGCCATCCGCCAGCGCATCTTGCCGAAGGAAACCACGATACCCCCGATCAGAACGCCGGCCGCCAATGACCCCAAAATCACCAGAAACAGCGGCAGACTCATCGCGAAGGCAGGGGCTTCGCGGGAGAACGGATCGAGCGAGACCGTCACCCACTGCCGGTTCGCCACCGCGAACAGCACGAAGATGAGTGCCAGCGGCACCAGAACAATCCAGAACAGGAGTCTGCGCATGGTCGAGACTCCGGAGTCTCCGAGTGTTGAAAGATTCAGCGCGTTACTTGGCGGGCCGGCGGTTCAGCCGCTCGCGCATTTCCTTGCCGGTTTTGAAATAGGGCACGACCTTTTCCAAAACCTTCACCTGCGCGCCCGTACGCGGGTTGCGGCCCGTGCGCGCCGGACGCGACTTCACGGAAAACGCCCCGAAGCCGCGCAGCTCCACACGATCGCCGCGCGCAAGCGCTCGTGTCACTTCATCGAGAATTGCATCGATGATGTTTTCTACGTCGCGCTGGTAGAGATGCGGATTGGCTTCCGCAATCCGTTGCACGAGTTCGGACTTGATCATTGCCTCTGCCGCCCCGGAGCAAAAACCCGAATGAAACAAACGGGTTGCCTAAATTCATTCCGCCAAAGGAGGCTGCCAGAGGGCCAAGAGCCCGTCAAGCTGCGCACGCGCCGCCGCATTCGCGAGCGCATCGCTGCCGACAAACGCGGCGAGCGACGGCAGGCCTACAATCTCAAGAATTGAAGCAGCGGCACCAAACCAGCGGAACTCCGATCCGATCGCTCGCGTACGCCAGTCTCGGATCTTCAGATCCTTGCTGACACCCTTGTTTTTCGCGAGCCAGTCGCGCGCCGCGCGCTCGTCACCGATCTCGTCGATAAGACGAAGCGGTAACGCCTGGTTTGCGGTGAAGACCCGGCCATCGGAAGCGGTGTCCAATGTCTTCTGATCGAGGTTACGGCGCTCCTTCACGAGATCCTTGAACCATCCGTAGCTGTCGAGCACGAGACCGCGTACAGCCGCCCGCGCTTCCGGGCTCGTTGGCTCATAACCGTTGGGTGCAGCCTTCAGCGGCGACGACTTGATTTCCTCAACGGTGACGCCGACGGTTTTCAGAAGCTCGTGCAAATTCGGATACTGGAAGATCACGCCAATCGAACCGATGATCCCGTTGCGCGGGGCGATGATATAATCGGCGCCAATCGCAGTGATGTAAGCGCCGGATGCAGCGGCGCCTTCAACAACAGCGATCACCGGCTTTTTCTCGGCGAGGCGCCGCAAGCCCCTGTAAAGCGACTCGGAGCCCGACACCGTGCCGCCCGGACTGTCGATCGTTACGATCAGCGCTTGCGCGCCGGAATTTCCGATCTTCTCCAGCATTTCAAGCCGCTGGCGGTCGTTCCGAATCAACCCGCCAACGGTGATGCGGGCCACATGCGGACTGCTTTCGCCGATATAGGCCGTTCCTCCTGCCAGGCGATAAATCCCGGCAATTACCACCACCGCTGCGATCAGCGCGAGGCTGCGCCACAACAGCAATTTCCTGCGCAGGCGGCGGCGATCAACAATGCTGTCAGCGTTCAATGACATGGGTTTTCTCCGGTGGTCGGGTATCGGATTCGCAGGGAATCTAGCGCCGTGCTCGTGGCGCCTTCAAGGCATCACTCCGAACGCGGTAATCGAAATGAAAACGGCGGGCTTTCGCCCGCCGTCTAACGCCTAAATCCGAGTGAAGTTCACTCTTTCTTGCCGGTCGCCCGCTTCAGGGCTGTGCCAAGAATGTCGCCAAGCGTGGCCCCCGCATCGGAGGAGCCATACTGCGCGACCGCCTCTTTCTCTTCGGCGATTTCCAGCGCCTTGATCGAGACCGAGACCTTGCGCGCACGCTTGTCGAACAGCGTGACGCGGCCATCAACCTTGTCGCCGACGGCAAAACGTTCGGTGCGCTGCTCGGCGCGGTCGCGGGACAGGTCCGAACGCTTGATGAAGGAAGTGAAGTCGGTGCCGATGATTTTCACATCAAGACCGGCTTCGGAAACAGCGGTCACTTCGGAAGTCACGACAGCACCCTTCTTGAGGTCACCGGCCGCGGCGAACGGATCGCCCTGGGTCTGCTTGACGCCAAGCGAGATGCGCTCCTTCTCGACGTCCACGTCGAGAACGACGACCTTCACCATGTCGCCCTTCTTGTATTCCTCGATCACCTGTTCGCCCGGACGGTTCCAGTCGAGGTCGGACAGATGGACCATGCCGTCCACATCGCCCTCAAGGCCGAGGAACAGACCGAACTCGGTCTTGTTCTTCACTTCGCCTTCGATGGTGGAGCCGACGGGATGCTTCTCGGCGAAGCTGTCCCAAGGATTGGAAAGGGTCTGTTTCAGGCCGAGCGAAATGCGTCGCTTGACCGAATCCACTTCGAGCACGGCGACTTCCACTTCCTGCGAGGTGGAGACGATCTTGCCCGGATGGACGTTCTTCTTGGTCCAGGACATTTCGGAAACGTGGACGAGGCCTTCGATGCCCGGCTCCAGTTCCACGAACGCACCGTAGTCGGTGATGTTGGTAACGCGGCCTTTGACCTTCGCGCCCACCGGGAACTTGGCTTCGATGCCTTCCCACGGATCGCCCTGCAACTGCTTCATGCCGAGCGAGATGCGGTGCGTCTCGTGATTGATCTTGATGATCTTCACCTTGACCGTCTGGCCGATGGCCAGCACTTCGGTCGGATGGTTGACGCGGCGCCATGCGATGTCGGTGACATGCAGCAGGCCGTCGATGCCACCGAGATCAACGAATGCGCCGTAATCGGTGATGTTCTTGACGATACCCTTGACGATGCTGCCTTCCTTGAGGTTGGACAGCAGTGCTTCGCGCTCTTCACCAACACTGGCTTCGAGAACGGCGCGACGGGAAACAACAACGTTGTTGCGCTTGCGATCCAGCTTGATAACCTTGAATTCGTAGGTCTTGCCTTCGTACGGCGTGGTGTCCTTGACCGGACGCATGTCAACCAGCGAGCCTGGGAGGAAAGCGCGGACGCTGTTGGCCATGACGGTGAGGCCACCCTTGACCTTGCCGGTGATGGTGCCGGTAACCAGCGTACCTTCGTTCAGAGCGGCTTCGAGGAAGTTCCACGCAGCGACACGCTTGGCGCGTTCGCGCGAGAGGCGCGTTTCGCCGAAACCGTTTTCGAGTTGTTCGATTGCGACTTGAACGAAATCGCCGACTTTGACTTCGAGTTCACCAGCGTCGCTGAGAAACTCTTCGCGTTCAATATAGCTTTCCGATTTCAGTCCGGCATTGACGACGACAAAATTCTGGTCGATGCGGACGACTTCGGCGGTGATGACTTCGCCTTGACGCATTTCCTGACGAGCGAGGCTCGCTTCGAAGAGATCGGCAAAGCTTTCCTGCGTGACGGGGTTAGCTGACATATGAGAGGGACCTGAG
>CAZUJE010000159.1:0-5620 GCA_964620215.1 uncultured Hyphomicrobiales bacterium | reverse complement strand
TGCAAGGAACTCGGCATCGCCACCGTCGCCGTCCATTCCACCGCCGACGCGGAAGCGATGCACGTCAAGCTCGCGGACGAAAGCGTTTGCATCGGCCCACCGCCTGCACGGGAATCCTATCTTAATATTCCGGCCTTGCTCGCCGCCTGCGAAATCACCGGCGCGGAAGCGGTGCATCCGGGCTACGGATTTCTGTCCGAGAACGCCCGCTTCGCGGAAATTCTGAAAGAGCATGGCGTCGCCTTCATCGGCCCTTCGCCCGAGCACATCCGCATCATGGGCGACAAGATCGAAGCCAAGCGCACCGCGAAGAAACTGGGAATTCCCTGCGTGCCCGGCTCCGAAGGCGGCGTCACGTCCGACGCCGAGGCGATGAAGATCGCCAAGGAAATCGGATTCCCCGTGCTCGTGAAAGCCGCCGCAGGCGGCGGCGGACGCGGGATGAAGGTCGCGATGACGGCTGAAGAACTCTCCAGCGCGCTTTCCACCGCGCGCTCCGAAGCCAAGGCGGCTTTCGGGGACGACGCGGTGTATCTGGAAAAATATCTTGGCCAGCCGCGCCATATCGAAATCCAGGTGCTCGGCGACGGACAGGGTAACGCAATTCATTTGGGCGAGCGCGATTGCTCGCTCCAGCGCCGCCACCAGAAGATCTGGGAAGAATCCCCTTCTCCCGCCCTCAATGCGGAGAGTCGCAAGAAGATCGGCGACATTGTCTCCAAAGCCATGCGCGACCTGAAATATCTCGGCGCCGGCACGGTGGAATTCTTGTACGAGAACGGCGAGTTCTATTTCATCGAAATGAACACCCGCTTGCAGGTCGAGCATCCGGTGACGGAAGCGGTGACCGGAATCGATCTCGTCAACGAGCAGATCCGCATCGCGGCGGGCGCGAAACTGAACATCAAGCAGGAGGACGTGACCTTCTCCGGCCACGCCATCGAGTGCCGCGTCAACGCCGAGAACCCGGAAACCTTCGCGCCGTCGCCCGGAAAAATTTCTTACTACTATCCGCCGGGCGGGCTTGGCGTGCGCATCGATTCAGCGATCTACCAGGGCTATTCAATCCCGCCCTATTACGACTCCCTGATCGGCAAGCTGATCGTGCACGGCAACACGCGCAACGAATGCCTCGCGCGCCTGCGCCGCGCCATTGACGAATATGTCGTGGATGGAATTCAGACAACGCTGCCCTTGTTTCGCAGGCTCGTGCGCAACCAGGACATCATCGATGGCAACTACAACATTCACTGGCTCGAGAAATTTCTCGCCGGTGGCGGGATGAAATAATTACGCAGCCTTGCTTACCGCCTGCGCAACCAGCTTGCAGACTTCGCTCGGACTGTAGGGTTTCGGCAGAAAGGTCGAACCCGGCACCTGAGTGTTGCGGTCGAATTTCGACGGCCGCCCGGACGCATACACCACCGGAATTTTCGGCCGAAGCACTCGCGCGCACAACGCCAGCTCGCTGCCGCTCATCTTGCCGTCGAGATTGATGTCGGTGAACAGCACATCCGGCGGATTTTCGGATTTCAGATATTCAAGCGCCTCACGCCCATTCGAGGCGACATGCACCTCGTAGCCCTCGTGTTCGAGCACATTCGAAATCATGTCGCTGACCAGCCATTCGTCCTCAACGACCAGAACGCTTGCTCGTTTGGTTGAGTCCCTCATCATGGTTTAACCCCGGCCAGCGCCGGGATTCCTTTCATACTCCATGCGCGAATAACGTTCCGGCAGCCAGAACGTTCAGGATTCGCGGAAATTTGAGCGGATTATCCTAAAATAAGAATGAATTTACGCCTCGTTGGTCCGGCGGGCGCGAGTATGGACAAATCCGGCAGCACCCATACTCTTCTTCCCTGGGCGCATCGGGAGGGAAACATGAAAAAATTTCTGTTTGCTGCCGTTTTTGTGACTGGAACTTTTTCATCGCTGGCTTCTGTCGCGCACGCGCAAATGAACCCGGCTTGTACCTGGCTTGGCGCCGCCTACACCGAAGAACAGATCGCGCAGGCGTGCACCTCCGAGATTCAATCCGGCAAATATCAGGGCTCAGTGCTCTCGGCGCTGCTTACCTATCGCGGGTTTGCCCATGAGAAGCTCGACAGAGCCGATCTCGCCATCGCCGATTACACCGCGGCTATCGCGCTGGAGCCGACCGCGGCGCGTTTCGATGCGCGATGCTCCGTGCTCGCACTGGAAGACAAGTTTCAGGAAGCGCTCGCGGATTGCAACGAGGCGCTGAAATTCAATCCCACCAGCCCCGATGCGCTGGACAGCCGCGGCTTCGTCTATCTCAAACTCGGCCGGCTGGACGAGGCGATCGTGGATTTCAACGCGGCGCTGAATCTCGCGCCAGGATTCACCAACGCAATGTTCAGCCGCGGCGTGGCGAAGCTGCGCAAGGGAGATGCCGTGGGCGGTCTCGCCGATATTGCGTCCGCCAAGGCCATTGAACTCGGAATTGGCGAACGTTTCGAGTTTTACGGCGTGGTGGCGAAATAGGCTTTCGGCCGGACTGGCGCTTTCCAGGGGGCATCCCTATCTCTGGCGGTATGCGGCGGATGAGAGCCTTCGCGCTTTTGACTGCGCTCGTGCTGGCAGGCCTGTTTGCCTGTGCAAATTTCCATTCCGTGGACGCGCAATCCGCGAACAAGGTATTCGTCACCGAGATCAAGGGCGCCATCGGCGTCGCCACCGAGCGGCAGATCAAACGCGCGCTCGAACAGGCCGAGCGCGAAAAAGCGAACGCCCTTGTGATCCAGCTCGACACACCGGGCGGACTTGTCTCCGCCACGCGCGCCATCGTGCAGGACATTATCGCTTCGCCGGTGCCGGTCATCATGTATGTGACGCCGAGTGGTGCCCGGGCGGCATCGGCCGGCACCTATATGGTTTATGCCGCCCACGTCGCCGCCATGTCTCCCGGCACCAATCTTGGCGCGGCGACGCCGATCTCAATGACCTTGCCGGGCATGGGCGAGCCGAAGAAAGACAAAGATTCCACTTCTTCCGCGGCTGAAAGAAAATCCATCAACGACATGGTGGCGCTGCTGAAAAGCCTCGCGCAGTTGCGCGGACGCAACGCTGACTTCGCGGAGAAAGCCGTGCGCGACGCCGCCACCTTCACCGCCGAGGAGGCCAAGCGCGAGAATGTCGTCGACATCATCGCATCCGGCCTCCCCGATCTGCTCGCGCAGGCCGACGGGAAAAAGGTGAAGCTGAAAAACGCCGATGCAACCGTTTCAACGCGCGGCGCGGCCAGCACGGTCATCCAGCCCGACTGGCGCACGCAACTGCTCTCGGTGATCTCCGATCCGAACGTCGCCTTCATCCTGTTCATGATCGGCATCTACGGCATCATGTTCGAGTTCTGGCATCCGGGCACGTTCGTGCCGGGCGTCATTGGCGGCGTCTCGATCATCCTCGCGCTGATCGCCCTGTCCGCCCTGCCCGTGCATTACGGCGCGCTGGCGCTGCTGCTGCTTGGCATCGCGCTGATGCTCGGCGAAGCCTTCACGCCCGGCATCGGAATTCTCGGCATCGGCGGCCTCATCGCCTTCGTCACCGGCGCGATTTTCCTGTTTGAAGGACCGGGGTTCGACATCGACGTGGCGCTTTCCATTCCCGTCGTCGCGGGCGCAACACTCGCCACAGCCGCGCTGATTTTTGGCGTCGTCAGCGCCGCCATTCAGTCGCGCCGGCGTCCCGCCGCCGCCGGTGCCGAGCAGATGATCGGTACCAGCGCTGAAGTGATCGACTGGCAGGCGACCACCGGCCGTGTCCGCGCGCATGGAGAAATCTGGGCCGCCCGCGCCACGAAAGTGCTACAGCCAAACGATACGGTCAAAATCACCGGCCGCGACGGTCTCGTGCTGATCGTGGAATAGAGAGGAAGCAAAATGTACAGCCTGCTCGATTTTTCCGGCCTGCTGATTCCAATCGTCCTCATCATCTTCCTGCTCGGCTATTCGGTGAAGGTGCTGCGCGAATATGAGCGCGCGGTGATCTTCATGCTGGGCCGTCTCTGGAAGGTGAAAGGCCCGGGCCTCATCCTCGTCATTCCGGTTCTGCAACAGGCGGTGCGCGTCGATCTGCGTACGCGCGTGCTGGAAGTGCCGCCGCAGGATGTGATCTCGAAGGACAACGTCTCGGTGCGGGTGAGCGCCGTCGTCTATTTCCGCGTCATCGACCCGCAAAAGGCGGTCATCCAGGTCGAGTATTACGAAATGGCGACGAGCCAGCTCGCGCAAACAACGCTTCGCTCGGTGCTCGGCCAGCACGATCTCGATCAGATGCTCGCCGAACGCGACAAGCTGAACGCGGAAATCCAGCGCATCCTCGACCATCAGACCGACGCCTGGGGCATCAAGGTCGCCAATGTCGAGTTGAAGCAGATCGACCTCAACGAGACCATGATCCGCGCCATCGCGAAACAGGCCGAGGCCGAGCGTCTCCGCCGCGCGAAAGTGATCGACGCGGACGGCGAGTTGCAGGCCTCGCAAAAACTCACGGAGGCCGGTCAGGTGCTCTCCGCCAATCCGCAAGGCATGCAGCTTCGCTATCTCACGGCGCTGCAAAACATCGCGGGCGAGCGCTCGCGCACCATCGTCTTTCCGATCCCGATGGACATTTTCAACAAGCTGACGGGGAAATAGTTATCCGCAACCGGCGCCCGCGAAATTCGCGGGCGCTTCGACCGGCACGCTGTCCCGGCGCGGCGAGTGGATGCCGCACTCGGTTTTCTCAAGCCCCTGCCAGCGGCCGGCGCGAACTTCCGCGCTCGATGCTGCCAGCGCCGTGCAGGGCATGCAGCCGATCGAGGTGAACCCCGCCGCCGCGAGCGGATGCCTCGGCAGTCCGGCCTGTTCGAAGATCGCGCGGATGTCTTCCCGTTTCGCATAGGCGAACGGATTGAATTTCAGCCGCTTGCCGTCCAGTTCCACCACCGGCAGATCGCTCCGCTCGCCGCCGTGGTAGCGCTTACGTCCGTTAATCCAGGCGGTGAAGCCTTCCAGCGCATTCGCGAGCGGCTCTACTTTCCGCAGATTGCAGCAGGCGTCCGGATTTTTCTGAAACAGATCGCGGCTGGGATCGGCCTCCGCCAGATGGCGCGGATCGGGCTTGATCGTGCGCACATCCGTCAGCCCAAGCTTTGCCACCAGTTGATCGCGGTATTTCAGCGTCTCATCGAACAGCCATCCCGTGTCGAGAAACAAAATCGGCACGCTGCGGTCCACATTTGCGATGAGTGCGAGCATCGCGCCCGACTCCGCGCCGAACGAGGACGCATAGGCAAGGCGCTTCTTCGGAAACGAGCGGATCGCCTCCGCCACGATTTCCTGCGGGCTCGCCGTCTGCAAGCGGCGGTCGAGCGCCGTGATCATGTCGAGCAATGTATCGGAGAGCGTCACTGCGCGGCCTCGCGCGCGGAATCCTTGTGAAAGCGTGCAAGCCGCTCCCTGAGAATGGTGGGCCATCCGTCGCCGGTCGGCTGGTAGAACACGCTGAAGCGATGCGTGGCTTCGGTGAAGGCGAGGGCGTCGGAATCTTTCTTCACCTCGAAAGCGTCGAAACCCGCGCGCTGCATGAACTGAAACTGGTCGCGCAGCACGGC
>CAZUJE010000158.1:0-5764 GCA_964620215.1 uncultured Hyphomicrobiales bacterium | reverse complement strand
CGCTCGGCATTCTCGGCGCGACGGTGATGCCGCACAATCTCTATCTGCATTCCGGCGTGGTGCAGACGCGCCGCTTCGGCGAGAGTGTTCCGGAAAAGCGCGAGGCGATCAAGCTCGCCACCATCGACTCCACCATCGCGCTGATGTTCGCGCTGCTCATCAACGCATCCATCCTGATCCTCGCCGCCGCCACCTTCAACAAGCGCGGGCAGGTGGATGTTTCTGAACTCGAACAAGTGCATTCGTTTCTGGCGCCGCTGCTTGGCTCCGTCTGGGCGCCGACATTGTTTGGCATCGCGCTTCTGTGCTGCGGCCTCAACTCAACGGTTACCGCGACGCTCGCGGGCCAGATCGTGATGGAAGGTTTTATCGATATCCGATTGCCTCCCTGGGCCAGACGGCTGGTCACGCGCGGCATCGCGATCATTCCCGCGGCGATTGTCACCATCTGGTATGGCGAATCCGGCACCGCAAAACTCCTGATCTTCAGTCAGGTCGTTCTCAGCCTGCAATTGCCTTTCGCTGTGGTGCCGCTTGTGATGTTCACGGCCAGCAAGGCCAAGATGGGCGAACTGAAAGCGCCGCTCTGGGTGACGGCGCTCGCGGTCGCGACCGCGGCGATCATCATCGTGCTGAATATGAAACTCTTGTTCGATTTCGCCACCGGCTAGACGAACCCGGTGACACAATAAAAAACGGGCGGCCCAAAGGCCGCCCGGATTTCTCGCAGTCAATCGAATTTACCAGTGACCGCGGCGGCTTTCGCGGCGGTTGTGATGGCTGGAGTCGCGCGGACCGTGCCAGCCGTAACCCCGGCGCATCTGATCGCCACAGCGATACCAGCCGGGGCCGTTCCAGCCGAACGGGTAGAAGCACCAGGCAACGTTCTCGGTCATGTTGAGACCATCGCTGTTGATGCCGCCGCCGATGGGAGCTGCATTGGCATTCGTGGTTGCGAGCGAACCGGCGGCAAAAATCGCAGCGGCCGAAGCAAGGGTCAGAGCAAGACGACGCATTGTTTTCCTCCATATTGGGAATGCGTCTTGAACGCGCGAATTCTTTTTCGGTTCCCCTATTTGGAGAATCGAGATCGACATGAACAAGCGTTCAGAAATTGAAAAATGCGCGCGGAAAAAATATTCACGCAGGAAATGAATCCGGATTCAGGCTTTGATTAATTCCCAGCCCTCGTTGCCGAGCCGTTCCTGCGGCAGGAAGCGGCGCTTGTAATCCATCTTCGGCGAGCCTGAGACCCAGTAACCGAGATAGACGTAGGGCAGCCCCATTTTTTTCGCGCGGGCGATGTGCTCCAGAATGATGAACGTGCCGAGCGAACGCGCGCGCGCGTCCGGATCGTAAAACGAATACACCATCGACAGTCCGTCTGAGAGCACGTCGGTGAGCGCGACGCCGAGCAGGTTTCCGCTGCCGCGTCCGTTGATCCCCGTGTCCGGTCCATGCCTGCGGTATTCGATGAGTTTGGTGCGGACATGGCTGTCTTCCACCATCATCGAATAGTCGAGCACGGTCATGTCCACCATGCCGCCGTCCGCGTGACGCGCGTCGAGATAGGAACGGAAGAGGGAATACTGTTCGGCGGTTGGGTCGGCGGTGCATTCGGAACCAACCACATCTTCATTCGCCAGCAGTACGCGGCGGAAGGCGCGGTTCGGCTCGAATTCCTGCGCGCGCACACGCACGGAGACGCAGGCCCGGCAGGCCTCGCAGGCGGGGCGGTAGGCGATGGACTGGGAGCGGCGGAAGCCGCCATGGGTCAGGAGGTCGTTTACGTGCGCGGCGCGGTCGCCGACCAGATGCGTGAACACCTTCCGCTCCTGCTTCCCCGGCAGATACGGGCAGGGCGAAGGGCTGGTCAAAAAGAACTGCGGTGTATCGCGCGGTTGCTGTGTCACGTGTCGCCGGGTGCTCCGGAATCGATAACAGGATCGCTCGACTTTATGGCCGCGTCAAAGCGTAAGTGAGCCTATTTGCGGCGCAACCGGGCCGCGCGTTCCTCGGTATTCACGAGGATGGTGCCCGTCAGGAAGTCGTGGGCGAGACGGCGGCTGGGATTGAGCAGGCCGACTATCAAAATCAGCGACCAGGACGACACCATCAGCACATAGAAAAAGATGACGTGGATGCATGCCAGCAGGAAATACATGCGGCCGCCATAGACCGTGCGCATCTCCAGATCCATCGTGCGCATCCCCCAGGTGGCTGAATGCTTGCCGCCGAGTGTGGTGACCGTATAGAGCAGCGCCCAGATCACGAAAATCGGCGACAGGATCCAGAACAGAATCCAGCCGATGCCCAGCGTCACGATGCCCAGAATGAAAATGAAGAAGGCCAGGAGGACGATCGGCCCGTAAATGAAGAAGCAGTCGATCAGGAACGCAACCACGCGCCGCGACAGCACGCCTTCGTAATATTCGGGCGTCGCCATCGGATTGATGAAATCGGGCTGGCGGGTCTGTGACGTGTCGGACATGGCAGCACCTCAAGGCTCAGCCCAATATGGGATGCGTGGACGCGCAAACAATATCCGGCCAGCGTAACACGAAAATATCCGCCCGGCTTTTTGAGCCGGGCGAATGATGTTTGCTTTAGCGGTTCAGATTGTTGTTGCGGCTGATGGTGAAGCTTGGCAACCGGAACGGAATGCCACCATTCACCGCAATCCGCCCGCCGAGCAGGGCGGCGAGTGCGCCCACGAGCAGGGCAACAAAGCTCGCGAGTGCCGCGATACTCACTGACTGGCGGACACTTTCAGCCACACGTGGATTGACGTTGCCGAGATCGAGCTGCCCGAACAACGCCGCCGCCGGTCCCGCCACATGGCGGAAGACGGAAGGCGAGTTGACGGCGGTGAAAGCCACCATCGCGCTGATTGCAATCAACGCCAGCGCCCAGCTCAGGAACGCCAGCATCTGCGCCTGCCGCGCATTACGCACACCGGCGAAGCCTCCGGCCACATAGCCGCCCGCGAAGGCGGCCACGATGCCCGCCAGCGCCCACCAGAAAAACGCGCCCCAGTTCATGACTCCCGGAGCGGCGCGGGACGTGAACGCCATCGAGCCGAAGCCGATGCCGAGCAGCGTCAGCATGATCTGGACCGCGAGCGCCACGATGACGCCCGCCAAAATCGCGAACCAGGCCGAAGGGCCGGGTGCGGGAAAACCTGGACTCAAATTGTCTGCCATTGGACCCCTCCCATTGCAAAAAGCGGATAAAATCATTGAGCAACGCGGCGGGCGGAAAGATGTTCCGTCAGCGAGAAAAAAATTTAAGCGAATAATTGCAGGGAAATCGTTTGCTTTTTCAGGCGGGTTGAAATGCGCCGCCGCCTGATTCGATACGCTGCACCACGTAACCCTCGGCCTTCAGCGCCTGCTCGATCTTGTCGGCGTGTTCGTGGTCGCGGGTTTCCACGGTCACATCGAGCCGCGCGCCCTTGGCGGGCATGTCCAGAAACGTGCGCCGGTGTTCGACCTCGAGAATGTTCGCGCCCAGGCCACCCAGAATCGACGCGATGATGCCGAGCGTGCCGGGCTTGTCCTGAATGGCAATACGGAAGCTGACGATGCGATGCTCGCGTTCCAGTTCGCGCACCATGATGGAAGCGGCGACGCGCGGGTCGATATTGCCGCCGGAGAGCACCAGTCCGACGCGCTTGCCTTTGAAACGGGCCGGTTCCGAAAGCACGGCGGCGAGACCGGCGGCGCCGGCGCCTTCAGCCATGGTCTTTTGCAAAGTCAAAAACGCATTCACAGCCCGCTCAATCGCGGCCTCTTCGCAAGTCAAAATCGCCGCGACATTTTCCTGCACGATTTCGCGGGTGATTTTGCCCGCGTATTTCGCGGCGATGCCTTCGGCGATGGTGTTGCCTGCGCAGGGCGTGTTCTTTCGCTCGAGCGCGTTGACCATCGACGGATAGAGTGCCGCCTGCACACCAATGACTTCAACGGAAGGCTTCATTGCCTTGGCGGCAATCGCCATCCCCGAAATCATGCCGCCGCCGCCGACCGGCACCACGATCACATCGAGATCGGGCAGGTCTTCCAGCATCTCAATCGCGATGCTGCCCTGGCCCGCGATCACCTTCGGATCGTCGAAAGGATGCACGAGAACCAGACCGTCTTTTTCGACGAACTCCATCGCGCGGGCTTCGGCCTCGGAAAGATTCTCTCCGTGCAGCACCACGCGGGCACCATAGGCTTCGGTGGCGGCGATTTTCACGTAGGGTGTCGCCACCGGCATCACGATGGTCGATTTGATTCCGAGCTTGGCCGCGAGATAGGCGACCGCCTGCGCGTGGTTGCCGGCGGACATGGCCACGACGCCGCGTTTTTTCTCCGCGTCGGTGAGGGACGACAGTTTGATAAGCGCGCCGCGTTCTTTAAAGGAACCCGTCGCCTGCAAGTTTTCGTATTTGACGAAAATATTTGCGCCGGTCAGCGCCGAAAGGCGGGGCGAGGGCAGGAGCGGCGTGCGCAGGACGTTCGCGGCTACGAGTTTGTGCGCGGCTACGATGTCTGCATTCGTGATTTTAGACATCAAGAATCGCGCGCGAGTTTCTCAGCCACACGCGGCGCGAAATAGGTGAGGATCGCGTCGGCGCCCGCGCGCTTGAATCCGGTCAACGTCTCGATCATCGCCTTGTCGCCGTCGAGCCAGCCGTTCTGGGCAGCGGCCATGATCGAGGCGTATTCGCCGGAGACCTGATAGACGAGTGTCGGCAATCCAAAAGCTTCCTTCACCCGCCAGAGCACATCCAGATAGGGCAGGCCGGGCTTTACCATCACCATGTCGGCGCCCTGTTCGACATCGAGGGCCGCTTCGCGCAGCGCCTCGTCGCCGTTGGCGTAGTCCATCTGGTAGGTGCGCTTGTCGCCGGTGAGCGTCGCGCTGGTGCCGACCGCGTCGCGGAACGGCCCGTAAAACGCCGAGGCATATTTCGCCGCGTAGGACAAAATCTGCGTGTCGCTGAAGCCGACCGCATCGAGCCCATTGCGAATTGCGCCGATGCGTCCGTCCATCATGTCCGACGGCGCCACCACATCGGCGCCGGCATCGGCCAGCACCTTCGCCTGCTCAACGAGGATCGCGACCGTCTCGTCGTTCAGGATTTTTCCATCGACCAGTAATCCGTCATGGCCGTGGCTCGTATAGGGATCGAGCGCCACATCGGCCACGAGGCCAAGTTCGGGAAATTCGTTTTTGATCGCGCGCAGCGCGCGGCACACCAGATTATCCGGGTTCAGCGCTTCGCTGCCGCGCTCGTCGCGCAGTTTTGGATCAGTATTCGGGAAAAGGGCGAGGGCTGGAATTTTGAGTTTTGCAGCTTGCTCGGCCACGCGCACGATCCGATCGACCGAATTGCGCTCGACGCCGGGCATGGAGCCGATTGGTTCGTTCCTGTTCTCGCCGCCGCAGATGAAAACCGGCCACACGAGATCATCGACCGTGAGTTTGTTTTCCGCCACAAGCCGCCGCGACCATTCGGCCTTGCGGTTGCGGCGCGGGCGCACGGCAAGGTCCAGCCGGTCCCGGACATCAGGGGCCGGGTGCAGGCGTTCGACTTTGGCTTTGCCGGTGATCGGAGGCATGGCCCAATTCTAGCGCCGAATTTCCGCTTAGGCGAGCCGGGTGGTTAACGCCCGCTCGTCGTCAAACATGAAGTCGCGGATCAGCGGCACTGCATCGCGCCTTTTCGCCACCAGGATCTGGAACACCATGTGCGAGCCGTGCAGGAATTCCAGCT
>CAZUJE010000157.1:0-5819 GCA_964620215.1 uncultured Hyphomicrobiales bacterium | reverse complement strand
CGCCTTCACGAGGTCGCCGGTCATGCGCGTGAACGCGAGCAGCCCCTTCATGTCCATCGCGACCAGCGGGCCGATGATGTCATGCACGTCGCCGCCGGAGCAGAAATTTCCGCCGTTCGGCAGCAGCACCACCGCCTGAATATCGTCGGCGTATTTGAGCTGCTGAAATGTGTCGCGCAGTTCTGCATAGGAGTCGAAGGTAAGCGGATTTTTCCGGTCAGGGCGGTTGAGCTGGATTACGCCGACGCTATTTTCTGTCCGCCACAGAAAATGTTTCGGGGCGATTTTCGCCATCTTGGTCATGCTTCGCCCTCCCAGTTGCTGCGGAACGATTTCAGTTTCATCGACATTTCGTTGGCGTCTTTCGGCGAGACACCTTTGAGCATCTCGTCGATCCAGCCCTGATGCGCGCGCGCCATGCTCTCAAACAATGTCTTGCCCTTGCGCGTCAGCTTGATGATCGATGTACGCCGGTCCCCGTCGCGGAGCGAGCGCTCGGCGAGTTTGTCGGTTACAAGCCGGTCCACGATGCCGGTGATGTTGCCGTTCGACACCATGAGGAAGCGCGAGATTTCGCTCATCAGCATTCCGCCCGGCTCTCTATAGAGCGCGGCCATCACGTCGAAGCGCGGCAGCGTCACGTCGAATTCCGATTTGAACCGCTCGCGCACTGTAGCCTCGATCGAGCGGCTTGCGCGCAGCAGGCGGATCCACAAACGCAGCTTTGCCTTGCCGTTCAGTTTTTCGCCTTTGGCGGGCAGGGGACCGCTGACCATTACACCCTCACATTTCCTGAATCGGTACGCGCGGAAATCCGGTAAAGCTGATCGCGGCCGGGCAGATAGGGATCGGGCCATTTCTCGGCGGTGTCGCCGAGCGCCGCCGCCGCATGCAGTGTCCAGTAGGGATCGGCCAGATGCGGCCGCGCGAGGCAGACAAGATCGGCGCGCCCTGCCATCAGGATCGAATTCACATGATCCGGCTCGAAGATGTTGCCGACCGCCATCGTCGCCATGCCGGTTTCGTTGCGGATGCGGTCGGAGAACGGTGTCTGGAACATGCGGCCATAGACGGGCTTGGCTTTTGTGGAGGTCTGCCCCGCGGATACGTCGCAAATGTCCACGCCCGCCTCGCGCAACATGCGTGCGATTTCGACGGCGTCTTCCGGCGTGATGCCGGCGTCGCCAAGCCAGTCATTGGCGGAAATGCGGACGGAAATCGGTTTCTCGTCCGGCCACACTTTTCGCACGGCGTGAAAAATTTCCAGCGGAAAACGCATCCGGTTTTCAAGCGAACCGCCGTATTCATCCTTCCGGTCGTTCGTCACCGGCGTGATGAAGGACGAAAGCAGATAGCCGTGCGCGCAGTGCAGCTCCAGCATGTCGAAACCGGCGCGGTCCGCCATTTTCGCGGCAGCGGCGAACTGATCGCGCACGCGATCCATGTCGGCGCGGTCCATCGCTTTCGGCTTCTGGTTTTGCGGAGACCAGGGAATCTCCGACGCCGATAAAATCGGCCAGTTACCTTTCTTCAAGGGCACGTCGGATTCTTCCCAGCCAAGCTGCGTCGATCCCTTCGCGCCGGAATGCCCAAGCTGGCAGCAAATCTTCGCGTCCGTCTCGCTGTGAACGAAATCGACAATGCGTTTCCACGCCGCTTCGTGTTCGGGCGCATACATGCCGGTGCAGCCCGGCGTAATGCGGCCTTCGGGCGAAACGCAGGTCATCTCGATGCAGACGAGCCCCGCGCCGCCCTTCGCGCGCTCGCCGTAATGCACGAGATGCCAGTCGGTCGGCGTGCCTTCCTTCGCCTTGTATTGCGCCATCGGCGAGACGACGATGCGGTTCTTCAGCGTCATGCCGCGCAGCTTCAACGGAGCGAACATCGGCCGTCGCACATCCTCGTTGTTGGAGCCCGCCTGCCGCTGGAACCAGGCTTCGGCGTCGCCGAGCCATTCCTTGTCGCGCAGCCGTAAATTTTCGTGGCTGATGCGCTGGGAGCGGGTGAGGAGCGAATAAGTGAACTGCACCGGATCGAGATGCAGATAGCGCTCGACCTCCTCGAACCATTCGAGCGAATTGCGCGCGGCGGATTGCAGGCGCAGGACTTCCGTTCGGCGCGCGTCTTCGTATTTCTGGAAGGCGGCCTGCATCGAAGGCTCGGAGTGCAGATACTCCGCCATCGCAATCGCACTCTCCAAAGCCAATTTGGTTCCGGAGCCGATGGAGAAATGCGCAGTCGCCGCCGCGTCGCCCATCAGCACGATGTTTTTGTAGGACCACTTCTCGCAAAGCACGCGCGGGAAATTCAGCCAGCCGGAGCCGCGTAGGTGGCGGGCGTTCGACATCAGCCCGTGACCACCGAGATATTTTGCGAAAATCTTCTCGCAAGCGGCGATTGCTTCTTCCTTCGACATTTCGCCAAAGCCCCATTTGGCGAACGTCTCCTCGGAGCATTCAACGATGAAGGTCGCGGTGCTTTCGTCAAATTGATAGGCGTGCGCCCACACCCAGCCGTGTTCGGTCTGCTCGAAGATAAACGTAAAAGCGTCGTCAAATTTCTGCCTGGTGCCGAGCCAGACGAATTTGCATTTGCGCAATTCGATTTCCGGCTTGAAGTGTTCGGCGAATTCCGTCCGCACTTTTGAATTCAGCCCGTCGCAGGCGATCACCAGGTCGTATTTTTTGGCAAATTCCCTGGCGCTCTCCACTTCCGATTCAAAATGGAGTTTGACACCAAGCTCGCGCGCGCGCTGCTGGAGCAGGACCAGAAGCTGCTTCCGTCCGATGCCGCAAAATCCGTGGCCGCCGGAAACAATGCTCTTCTCGCGGTAGTGAACCGCGATGTCGTCCCAATAAGCAAAATGTTTGCGGATGGATTCGGCGCTGATAGGGTCGTTGGCGGCGAGGTTTTGCAAAGTCTCGTCGGAGAGCACGACACCCCAGCCGAATGTGTCGTCCGGCTTGTTGCGCTCAAAAACGGCGACCTCGTGCGAAGGATCGCGCAGCTTCATGCTGATCGCGAAATAGAGGCCAGCCGGTCCGCCGCCGAGGCACGCAACCTTCATGGTTGCCGTCCTTTCAACCGAGACAGCGAAGCTTGGCATCGCCCCCTGATTATTTCAAGCTTAAAAAGTTCATGTTTAAACAATTAGGACAGGGGCTGGTTGTATGGATAAGGAATGGGCACCGGGGAGGTGCAACATTCCCGCCTGCCGCCCAAAAACCCGGCAGGCTTTGCGTTTTCCGCGAATTCGGCTAACCCAGCGCGGTCATGACCTTATCCCGCGCCGCAACAAAGCCTTCCCGCAAAACGAAGCACATCCCCAAAACCGGTCTCGCCCGGGTGGTCGATGCCACGTTCAACAGCACGCGGGGGCTGCACCACGCCTTTGTGAACGAGGCAGCTTTCCGCCAAGAGGCGATTGCGCTCGCCTTGGCGCTGCCGGTTGGGTGGTTCATTGCGCCCAGCCCGGTCTGGTATCTCGCCATGATCGGCTCAATCCTGGTCTTAATGGCGGTGGAACTACTGAATACCGGGATTGAAAAGCTTTCCGACCACGTGACGCCGAGCCATCACCCGCAGATCGGCGCCATCAAGGACTATGGTTCGGCGGCCGTGTTCTGCGCGCTTTTGCTAACGGGGCTCATCTGGCTGATGGCGCTGGCGATCCGGATCGGCCTGATCTGAAATTCCGCGCTGCGAAAAATTAAATTCGCACCCTGCCGAAGACTTCGCCTTGCCATGACGGTTTTATTACAGAAGGATGACAGCCGCCGCCGCTGTCTTGGCGCCGGCCTGTCGGGTTGCGGGCGTAACGGGCCATGTTGCCGGCCATTTCCCTGTCGAGGCTGCGCGATGCTTCCGCTCCGGCGGAAAGCCGGGTCGCCGCCTCGGTTGTCCTTGCCATCATTCATCTTACCGCCTTCGCATTGATGCTCTGGTCCGAAACCGAATGGGTTTCGATGGCGGCTTTCGCGCTTACCTGGGGTTTCCTCAACTTCTGCTGGCTGGCGATCCTGAAGCGGCCTTCGCTGGCGGCCGCGTTCTCGCTCGGCATTTTCATCGTCATCGTGCTGTTGTCGCGTTTCAAGCACGAGACGTTTTTTCTCACCGCGAATTTCATCGATGTCATGTTCATCGACGACAATACGGTGAAATTCCTGCTGACAATTTTCCCGCAGCTATCGTTGATGATTGGCTTGGCAACGCTGATCGCGATTCCGGCGATGATCTATGCATGGCGCGTGGACGGCTTCCGCATCCGCCGCCGCATTGCCGGGCCCGCCGCGGCACTTTGCCTGAGCGGGCTTGCCGGCATCGCCTTCGCGATTCCGATCGAGCAGGAAAAGGAATTCCTGAACGATAATTATATTTCCAAATTTGCCCGTTTCGGTTCGGTGGCGGTGATCGATTACTTCACGCGCGGACTGATGGAATCCGACGTGGATGTGACGGAGCGGCTGAAGGGAGCCGCCGCTGAATGCCGTCTGCCCCGCCGCGCACCGCATATTTTGCTGATCCTCGATGAATCGAGCTTCGATATTTCCGCGCTGAAACACATCAAGGTTCCGCAGAACTATCAAAATCATTTCAAATCCTTCGACGGCAAGACGCGCTCGTTTCTGGTCGAAGGGGCGGGCGGGCCGACCTGGTACACCGAATATAATGTGCTGACAGGGTTGTCGGTGCGCTCCTATGGGCGCTTCGCGGATTCCGTCACCCGTATCGCAGCCGGCCGCGTCGAGCGCGGACTGCCGCATACGCTGCGCCGTTGCGGTTACCGCACGTACAGTATTTATCCATGGCTCGGAAATTTCCTGGGTGCCCGCAACTTTCATCGCACCACCGGCATCGATAATTTTCTGGACGCCAAGGATCTCGGCACGCTCGATATTCAACCGGACCGTTTTTATTACGACGCCGCTTTGAAAGTGATGAAAGAGCAGCGCGGCAAGGGACCGATGTTCGTGTTCGCCTATACGATGGCGAACCATCTGCCGTGGACCTACCGATACAAACCCGAACTCGCGCCCGAATGGAAAGATCCCGGCAATCCGGGCGAGACCGACGAATATCTTCGCCGCCAGTCGCTGAGCGAGCGCGATTACAAGCATTTGATAACCCGCCTGCGCACCGAGTTTCCGGGCGAGCCTTTTCTCATTGTAAGGTTCGGCGATCACCAGCCTTACTTCGCGAAGCAGATCATCGACCCGTCTCTCGATGAAATCGGCATCGCCCGCAACATCGCCGATTTCGATCTGCGCTATTTCAGTACCTACTACGCCATCGATACGGTGAATTTCACGCCGTACAATCTCGCATCCGCGATCAGCACGCTGGACGCGCCGTTTCTTCCCCTGGTCGTAATGGAGGCGGCGGGTATCCCGCTCGATCCGTCATTCGCGGAACAGAAGAAAATGTTTTTGCGCTGCGATGGCCGGTTTTATGCGTGCAAGGAAGGCGCCGAATCCCGCCGTTTCAACCGCCTGTTGATCGACGCGGGCCTGATCCGGGGGATGTGACGGCCTCGTTTGCGCCGCGCCTAAATCTTCGGCAAGATTTACCCAAGCGCTTCAACCAATACCGGGCTTGACCCGGTTCAGCCGCGGCTCCAAACCAGCGGCACTCAAGGGAGGATTTAAGAATGAAACGTAAGACAATTTTCGCCGCGCTGACCGGTGTCGTTGCATTGACGGGCATCGCGTTGGCTCAGCAATTTCCGGCCCGTCCAGTGACCATGGTGATTCCGTTCGCCGCCGGCGGCCCGACCGACGTGCTCGGCCCGGTCGTCGCCGCGCGCATGGAAAATGTGGTTT
>CAZUJE010000156.1:5324-5870 GCA_964620215.1 uncultured Hyphomicrobiales bacterium | reverse complement strand
GTCGGTGGGAATGCGGCCTACACAGAACAAGGCATCGATCTTGCGATACTTCACGGCGTTCACCGATTCAGCAACCGAGGGACGCTCGCGGGTCATGTCCTTGTCCTTGTCGAGGCCGGCGGCCTCGATCACGCGAAACGCGAACACTTCGGTGGCGCTGCCCGGCGCGCCCGTGGAGACGCGCTTTCCCTTCATGTCGCTCATCTTCGTGATGCCGGTGCCGTCAATAGTCACGACGTGCATGCGGTTCGGATAGAGCACGAGCAGTGTGCGAAGCGGAACCTTGCCGGAGCTGAACTTGTCCTTGCCGTTTACCGCGTCCACGGCGGCGTCAACCTGAGTGAAAGCGATCTCAGCGCGCTTGGCTGCGATCAGCTTCAGATTATCGACCGATCCGCCGGTCACTTCGGCTGTCGCCTGCACGCCGTTGTATTTGGAAAGCATGTTCGCGAGACCGCCGCCCATCGGATAATAAACGCCGGCGGTTCCGCCGGTGGCCATTGGTACCGCCCTCCGCTTGGCGATTACACCCCCGCCCCACAGCCC
>CAZUJE010000156.1:0-5314 GCA_964620215.1 uncultured Hyphomicrobiales bacterium | reverse complement strand
AGCCTCGGGTGCTGCCGCAGGTTTTTCCTCGGCTGGGGGTTGCGCCCCGGTGGATTTGGAAGGCATTTTCGGGAGACCGCCGCCAATCGGATATTAAAGGCGGGCGGTGCCGCGGGTGGGGATGGTTACGGCCTTCTGCTGGGCGATTACATCGCTGCCCAACAGCGCTGCACCGGCAAAGAAGCCTGCCGCAGCAATGGTTGTAATCGTGCGTTTCATTCCTTTTTCCTCCGTAAAACAATGTCAGTTTCTTAAACTTGTTGTCGGCTGGGCTGGTACCAGCTTCTGAGCCAACAATAACAACACCATCAGCGACAAGCCAATGGGTCCCGGCGTTGGGATGTCCAGTCCCGTCGCCCATTCCAGCAATCCCTCGAGCAGGCTCGGGAACACCATCAGCAATCCAGCGATCGTGAACATGATGTTTTCCCAGCGCGCATTCGCGCGAAGCGCCCAGCCCTGCGCGGCAAAGGCGAGCGCCATCAAGCCGGCGCCCGTCTTGAAGGTGATCCAGACGATGTCCCAGACCGTGCCGCCCTTGGGCAACTGCAACAGCAGGCCAAGACCCTGCGGATCGAGCACGAATACGAACGGAACCAGGAATGCGGGCAGCGTGTATTTCCAGGCCTGCAAAGTGGTGCGGTACGGATCAGCGCCGGTAATCGCGGCGGCGGCAAAGGGAGAAAGCGCAGTCGGCGGCGAAACTTCGGAAAGCACCGCGTAGTAGAAAATAAACATATGCGCCGCGATGTCCGGGACGCCGAGTTTCGTCAGCGCAGGTGCTGCGATCACCGCGCAGATGATGTAGGAGGCGGTAACAGGCACCGCCAAGCCGATGATCCAGACGATCAGCCCCGTGTAGAGCGCGGTCAGCAGCAGACTGCCGCCTGCATAGGCGATCACGATGGACGAGAATTTCAGGCCGAGGCCTGTCAATGTCACGACGCCGACGATGATGCCCGCCGAAGCGCAGGTCGATGCAGCGCCCAGCGCGCTGATCGATCCATCGGCCATCGCCTTGATGAGTTTCTTCGGATAGAGCGCGGTTTCGGAGGTCAGAAAACTCATCAGAAAAGCAAGCACGATCGAATAGAAGACCGAGAGGGTCGGCGAATACCCAACGACCATGAACAGGACGACTGCGATCAGTGAAATGAAATGAAACCCGTAACGGGTAATCATCTGCCAGATCGACATTTCCTGTTTGAAGATCACGTCATGGGTGCCGAAACGGCGGGAGTCGAGTTCGACCATGATCAGTAGCGAGAAGTAATAAAGGCAGGTCGGGATCACCGCCATCCAGATCACGTCGAGGTAACTGATTTTCAGAAACTCAGCGATCAGGAACGCCGCAGCACCCAGCACCGGCGGTGAGATAATTGCGCCCAAGCCGCCTGCCGCCAGCAGGCCGCCCGCGGCATCCGCTCGAAAGCCGGCTTTTGAAAGCATCGGCGAGGCGACGGTTCCGATCATCACGGTGGTGGCGACGCCAGAACCTGAAGGCCCGCCCAGCAAGAATGACGACAGCACCACCGCGCGGCCTGCGCTGTTTGGCTTACCGCCCATCACGGCGAGCGAAAAATCGATGAAGAATTTTCCGGCGCCTGAATGATTGAGGAAAGCGCCGTAAATCGTGAACAGCACAATCAATGTCGCCGATACATCCACCGGCACCCCGAAAATACCTTCCAGCGTAATAAAGAGATGGCCGACCAGACGCGAAAAGTCATAGCCGCGATGCGTCCAGGGCTGTGGAAGATACGGCCCAAACAGCGCGTAGAGTATGAACAGAATGCCGACCGCCGGCATGATCCAGCCGGACGTGCGTCGCGCCACTTCCAACACAAGCACGATGAAGATCACGCCGAGAACGGTGTCGAGATCGCTAGGCATCGTGGCGCTGTCGGTGAAATCGTCTCCGCCCCGAATCGCGTAGACAAGGATGCCAACGGCGGTCAATCCAGCCAGCACATCCCACCAGCGAATGCGGTCCCGGAAACGCGCAGCCAGTGGAAACAGCAGGAAACACAGCATCATCGTGAAGGCGACGTGCGTGTAACGCAGTTGCTGCGTGGGAACGATGTCGTATGCGGCCCAGAGATGAAACAGCGTCATCGCAACGGCGATGGAGGTAACGGCGATGCCCGCCCAGCCTGCCAGACGGTTTACCGCGCCTTCTTCAGCCTCCACGAATTTTTCCGCGAGGCGCCGTGCCTCTTCGGAAATTTCATGAGAATCCTGTGCCTGAGAATCTTTACTCACGCCACCCCTCCCCCACTCCCGCCAGCGTTCTTCGACGCCTTGCGGTTACCCCCTATTTCGGGGGCATTGTTTCTGAAACGCGGATTACATCAAGTTGTTTTCGTCTTCGATTTAAGACTCTGATGCACTGCACCCGTGCGGATTTGCGCGGTTATTGAACGGACGATCTCGGTGGTGCTTCGGAATTGCCATAGACAAGCCGATAGCCCACCCCCAATTCCGTCACGAGGATTTTCGGCTGCGTCGGATCGGATTCGATTTTCTGGCGCAATTTGCGGACGAAAATTCTCAGGTAATGCGCATCATTCAAATGGCTGGAACCCCAAACCTCTTTCAACAGCATCTGATGGGTAACGACGTTGCCTGCGTGTTGGGCAAGCACTTGCAGGAGGCGGTATTCCTTGGGCGTAAGTGCAAGCCGCTGTCCATCGACGGAAACGGAACGCGCCGCAAGATCGATGGTGAGCGCACCTATTGTAATAATGTGCTCGCCGCTGGAAGAGCGCTGCTGGCGGCGCAATGCGGTCCTGCTGCGGGCAAGAAGCTCCGCCATGCCGAACGGCTTGACGACATAATCGTCCGCCCCCAGTTCAAGCAGCCTGACTTTTTCGGATTCCGCCGCACGGACAGACAGCACGATCAGCGGCATCGTCGACCACGACCGCAGCCGCTCAACCACGGCAGAGCCGTCCATATCGGGCAGACCGAGATCCAGAATGACAATGTCCGCAGGCTTCAAGGTTGCAAGCCGAAGTCCCTCCGACCCATTTTCCGCTTCTTCAACGGAGAACCCCTCAAGTTCAAAACCCGCGCGAAGAAAGCGCCGGATCTGAATCTCGTCGTCGATAATCAGCACACGCGGAGATGTATCATTCATGGGAAACATCCATGGGTTCGATTGTGACTTCGTCCTGAGCGGGCAGGACGATTGAAACTATAGTGCCGCCGCCAATTCCGCTGCTTGCGGCTTTCAACTCGCCTCCGTTGGCCGTGACAAACGCTTTTGCGATCCATAGACCCAATCCCGATCCCGGGATCGCCTGCCGATGCCGTTCACCGCGGTAGAAACGGTCCCAAAGACGGCTCCCTTCCTCGTCGGTAAGGCCCACGCCCTTGTCGCTTACTGATAACACGATTTCGCTGGGTCTGCTCTTGGCCGTTATTCTGATCGGGGAACCGGAAGCCGAGTATTTGATGGCATTGTCGAGAATTTGACCCAAGGCCTGCTCGACCAGAACCGGATCTACCCGGATCAAGGGCAGATCCTGCGATACGTCGAGATGCAAGTCGTGATGTGAAAGCCGCTGCCTCCTGCGCTCGACCGCGGCATTGATGATGTCTCCCGGGTCGGCCCATTCGAGCCGGGTTTTGACCCCATTACTGCTGATGCGCGTGGCGTCGAGCAAATTTTGAATGTCGCTGTCGAGACGGACGGCCTCCTCGCGAACGACGTTCGCGAGTGAAGACAATCTGCTGTCGTCGGATACGCGCGGCGTCTGTATCAATACAGTCGCCGCGCCCAAAATCGATGAGAGCGGCGTTCTCAACTCATGCGACACGGAACCGAGCAGGGCGTCGCGCAACAATTCCGTCTCGCTGCGCATATTGGCCTCGGTGATCGCACGGCCCACATCCAGCCTGTCCAGTGTCGCCGCCGCGTCGATCAAGGCCGCATCGACCTGACGGGTAATCTCCTCAATGCCGTCATCGGCTCCGCTCTGTCCAAGGTTGACGGCGATAGCGCCGAGAAGCCGCGTTTCCTGAGATGCAACCCGGATCAGCCATAGATGACCGTCTTCGCCTTCCAGCGTTTCACTGTGCATGGACTGATCGGCGTTGCGTACCATTTGCGCGGCACGCTCCTGAACATTCGCCGGCGCTCTTTTCGAATTTAAGGATTCAGATTCGCTCGCGGCCCGCTTTGCGCCGATCAGCAAGACCTGGCGCTTCACCACGGCTGAAAGATGATCCTGGATTGCGTCGCGAATATCCACCGCGGTTCTGGCGACGGCCAGACGGCGGCTGAATGAATAGAGAATGCGGGTTTCGTCCTCGCGCTGGCGTGCGACTTCGGCCTGACGTTTCACGCTAGTCGCCAGATGGCTTGTGACAAGCGCTACCAGAATAAATGAAATGAGATTGATGATATTTTCTAGATCGTTGATCTGAAAACTGTAAATTGGCGGGAACAGAAAATAACTTGAAGCGACGATCCCGCTGATCGCGGCGATCAAGGCCGGAATCGTACCCCAACGGATCGCTGAGATCAGGACGGGCACTAGAAAAAATATGAATGTATGCTCGAACGGAAGATATTGCCGGACAAGTCCCACGACAGCCGCAACCGCGGCGACCAGCGCGAAGGCCTTCAACACACCAAACAGATTTTTTCGCATTGGGGCCGCCGTGCAGACGGGCTACGCAAACTCGTTACTTACTATAGCGCTTTCAAGCGCGCCGTAAAAAGCAAAAGAGGCGCCGCATCTATGCGGCGCCCCTTGAGAAAAGTTATGCCTCAGTAACGGTAGTGGTCGGGCTTGAACGGGCCTTCGGCCGGAACGCCAATATAAGAGGCCTGATCCGGACGCAGCTTGGTCAGCTTTACGCCGATCTTATCGAGATGAAGCCGCGCGACTTTCTCGTCGAGATGCTTCGGCAGGGTGTAGACCTTCTTCTCGTATTTGCCTTGATTGGTCCAAAGCTCGATCTGCGCCAGCGTCTGGTTCGTGAAAGACGACGACATCACGAAGCTCGGGTGGCCCATCGCGTTGCCGAGATTCACAAGACGGCCTTCGGACAACAAAATGATGCGGTGGCCGTCCGGGAACTCAATTTCATCAACCTGCGGTTTGATGTTGACCCACTTGTTGTTGCGAATCCCCGCGACATCAATCTCGTTGTCGAAGTGGCCGATGTTGCAGACGATGGCTCGGTCTTTCATCGCGCGCATGTGATCGGCGGTGATGATGTCTTTATTGCCGGTAGCGGTGACGAAAATGTCGGCGCGCTTCACCGCGTCTTCCATCGTGGTCACTTCGTAGCCTTCCATCGC
>CAZUJE010000155.1:0-6020 GCA_964620215.1 uncultured Hyphomicrobiales bacterium | reverse complement strand
GTGCCGGGCTACGGCATGGCGGTGGCGCAGGCGCAGCATGCGCTGCGCGAGATGGTGGACAAGCTGAAGGAAGAGGGCGTCGAAGTGAAATACGCGATCCATCCGGTCGCGGGCCGCATGCCCGGCCACATGAACGTGCTGCTCGCCGAGGCCAACGTGCCTTACGACGAAGTGTTCGAGCTGGAAGACATCAATTCGGAATTCGCCACCGCCGATGTGGCGTTTGTGATCGGCGCCAACGACGTGACCAATCCGGCGGCCAAGACCGACAAGTCATCGCCGATTTACGGCATGCCTGTTCTCGACGTCGAAAAGGCCAAGACCGTCTTGTTCATCAAGCGCGGCATGGGGTCCGGCTATGCGGGCATCGAGAACGAACTCTTTTTCCACGACAACACGATGATGCTCTTCGCCGATGCGAAGAAAATGGTCGAGAACATCGTCAAGTCGCTCTGATTGAGGCATCTGCTATCGGTGCTGTTTCTTCAAGCCAGGAAACCGCCATTGCGTTTAAGCCGGCTTTTCGGCGCCCGCAGCTATCGCATCGAACTTTCCACCAGCGATCCAACTTTCAACCCTTCGATTGCGGCGCATGGCGATGGCTTTATCGCGATCGTCCGGACATTGAATTGCATCGTCGATGACAGCGGGAATTACCGGGAAATACCTGAAACGGGTCTGGTCACGACAAACTGGCTGGTTGAATTCGATTCCAGTCTGAAAATCACAAAATTGTCGAAGCTCGATGACAGCAATTTTCGTGAACCGTGCGCCGCCGGAGGGTTTGAAGATGCGCGCCCCTTCCGTTGGAAGAACCAGTGGTGGTTCGTTGCCTCGGGAATTTCAAGCCACCATCCAGTTGCCACGACGATGGCGCTATGCGGATTTTCCGGAGCCAAAGTTACGGAGTGTCATTTTCTGCCATCTCCGTTGGGCCAAGGCGTCGAAAAGAACTGGATGCCGCGCGTCAGCGGGAAAAATCTTGAATTCGTGTATCGGGTTTCACCGATGCAAGTGATCCGGTGCAATGGGGCCGGCAAAACCGAATATGAAAACACCGGCAGGGAAATCCCGGAACTGAACGGTTGGTCCGGCTCTTCGCAACTGGTTCCTTATGGCAGCAACTGGCTATGTGCCGTGCATTTGAGAAATGAGCGGCCGCTGCGCTTTACGCATGCGTTCACGGAGCTAGATCGCGACCTGAATATTCTGCGATTTTCCGAACCGTTCGTTTTCGACAAGGTATCGATAGAATTCTGCGCGGGGCTGGTTTTGACCCGCACGCATGCGTTGCTCAGTTACGGAAGCGGAGATCGGGAGGCGCGGCTTCTTAAAATTCCGCTGCCGGCCGTGGACAGACTGCTTTACCGCAAGCGCAAATCGCTCAATTTTTCGAACAGCATCGGACATATCGCCACGCGCCTTGCCGGCGGCATCAAGGTTCTGCGTCTTACTGACAATTAGAAAGGCACCTGTTCAGCTCGGCATTGACCCGGTTGACGCATTGCAGCTTCGTCATGTCGTTGCCTGACACCATGCAGGAATCGGAATCCCGCTTCTGGTTGTTGTAGCAAGTCGTGCAACTCATCCCGGCCGCGCGCGGAGGACGGCATTTCCATGCTCCGCCGTCGTTGATGCAAGTGTTGCCGGTTGGACAGGAATAAGTGACGTTCTGGTTGCCCTCGCGCACGGTTGCGCAGACTACTTTGGCATTACGCAAATGCCAAAGCTCCCTCCCGGTCTCGGCCGTCGTCTGACTTTTTCCACCGCTCATGGAAACGCCGGGCGCAGGCGCGATCAGCGATCCAGCCGCGCTCAAAACAAAAAGGATAACGAAGAAAAACAGCGGCCGTGACGAAACCGGAAGACCCATGACAATTCCCCCAAATTGGCTATGCAACCTCGCGTTTCAATTCAATTGTGATACATGCCTTCAGGAAAACGCAATGCGTCCTGAATAAAAAATCTCAGCTGCGCATGATGGGCGTGGCATTGGAAAATCTCGTTTATGGCCTTGTTGAAATCCATCGCGATTTTTGCCCTCGTGTTTTATGCGGGGCTCGTCGGGCTGCTCTATTTGATGCAGCGCTCGCTGATGTATTTCCCCTATCAGGTGCGGATTGAGCCGGTTGCCGTTGGACTGAAGCAGGCAACCGAGGAAATCATCGAGACGTCCGACGGAGAGAAAATCATCGCCTGGCACATCCCGCCGCAAGGCGGGCAGCCGGTGATTTTATATTTTCACGGCAATGGCGGTTCGCTCGCGGGCCGGGCGCAGAAATATGCGGCGCTCACTTCGGATGGCCTCGGCCTCGTGGCGCTGTCCTATCGCGGATACGGAGGCTCCAGCGGCCGCCCGACCGAAGCGGGTCTGATGGCGGATGCGATGGCGGCTTATCGCTTCGCCGCTGACCGATATAAAGCCGAACGCATTGTGCTGTGGGGCGAGTCGCTTGGCACCGGCGTTGCCGTGGCGCTTGCTTCGAGCCATCCGGTTTTCAAAATTGTTCTCGAAGCGCCGTTCACTTCGACCGCCGACATCGCCGCTTCGATCTATCCGATCGTGCCGGTGCGATATTTGATGAAGGACCAGTTTCGCTCGGACGAGAAAATCGGAAATGTGAAAGCCCCGGTCCTCGTGCTGCACGGCGAGCGCGACAACATCGTTCCAATCCGGTTCGGAGAGCGGCTATATGAGCTGATCCGTTCGCCAAAGCGCTTTGTGCGGTTTCCCGAAGGCCAGCATGAATGGCTGGAAAAATTCGGCTCGCTGGAAGTGGCGAAGAAATTTATCGTGGAATAACGCGCGTCAATTGACGTTATACATCGCGCCCGCTTGCCCGCCGACACGGCGGAAGCCAGCCTGCGCCGGCTGATAATTCTGGTTGAGGCCAAGCGCCTTTGCGAATGATCCGGCAGCCCGTTCGCGGTCGCCCAGCCGCTCATAAGCCATGCCGCGGCTGGTCCATATCTCGACAGAACGGGGATCGCGCTCGGAAGCGTCGTCGAAATCCCTGGCGGCGGTCTTGAAATCGTTGATGGCGAAATAGGAAAGCCCGCGCGCCAGCAAGGGTTCGGGTGCATTCGCTTGCAGCGTCAGCGCCTTGCTGAAATCCTCGATCGCCTGCTTGTGCAGGCGCTGGCTCTGATAGACGAGGCCGCGGTTGTGATGGGCCTGCGCGTGGTCGGGTTTGAGCTGGATTGCCTTGTTGAAATCGGCGAGCGCCTGCTGGGCGTTGCCCTGGCTGCGATAGATGTTTCCGCGCCCGACATAGGCAGTGACGTAAGTGGGATCGAGCTGGAGTGCGCGGTTGAAATCGGCCATCGCCAGATCGGGCCGCTTGATCTCGCGGTGCGCGAGTGCGCGGTTCGCATAGGCGGGCGCGTAACGCGGGTCGATCTGGATCGCCTTGTTGAAATCCGCCAGCGCTTCCTGATAGCGCCCGGCGCTGCCGAGCACGGAGCCTCGCATGTTGTAGGCCTGCGGGTCGTTCGGATTGCGCTGGATCACTTCGGTGAGCGAGCGAAGATTGGTCGGCGAGGAAATTGCCTGTACCTCATCGTCGTCGAGGCCGGAAACGCCGGGCACCATGGTGGAGCAGGCGCTTGCAGCAAAAGCGAAAGCCAGCGCGAACACGCGCCATGCGCTGGCTGCGCCCCGCAGACTAAATGCAGTTCCCCCCATCCGGCTCATTGGTTCTTCTTGAAGTTGGCTTGCGGCAAAGGTGCGGCTGGAACCCGGCTTCCCAAAAGCAGAGCGGGCAGATGGTTAATCTGCCCGCACACGAAATCAAGCTCGATGCTTATTAGCGTTAGCGCGGGCCGCCGCGTCCACGGCCGCCGCCACCGCCCATGCCGCCGCTGGAACCGCCCGGGCCAGCGCCGGGGCCGCCACGGCCCGGGATCACTTTCGGTTTCATCGGGATCAGGCCTTCGCGCTGGGCCTTCTTGCGGGCAAGCTTGCGGGCGCGGCGGATGGCTTCCGCTTTTTCGCGCGCCTTGCGCTCGGAGGGTTTTTCGTAATGGCCGCGCAGTTTCATTTCGCGGAAAATGCCTTCGCGCTGCATCTTCTTTTTCAGCGCCTTCAGAGCCTGATCGACATTGTTGTCGCGAACGAGAACTTGCACGTGGTTGCCTCTCAAAATTCGGATTGAACGGAGATCGGCGGATGGGCCTGTAACGGTGGCCGCCAAAGCCGCCTGATTGCGCGGGGGAGTAGCAGAAGCCACCTGAAAAGTCCAATAGGCTGGCGGCCGGCCCGACCTGGCCCTGTAAGAAACCAGCGGGCCGGGCGGCCCGCTGGCTGATTGCTACGCACTCCTTAGTTGGTCTTAGTTGGCGTGGGGTACTTCAGGCAGGTCGAACTTCGGCAATTCGAAGTTTGGCAACTGGAAGCTCGCCGTTTCGAACGACTCCGGGAAATAGCCGAAGGCATAGGCAAAGCCGGTTGCCATGACGGCCAGACCGGCGGCCAGTCCGAGGAAACTGAAGCTGCCATATTCCTCGCGGCTTCCATCCTCACGCAGCCTGCGGCGGCGGGCTTTCTTTTTCGCTTTGCGTTTGGGCATGTTCGCCTCCTTTTCCCTTTCGATTGGGATAAAAACCCGTTAGGGATCAGAAAAGTTCCCCATTCCTCCCCACTGGTTCCCGTACCCACCGAGCATAAAAATGCGCATCACCGGCATCACCGACATCGTCGTTCCGATCTCTTCTTCCATCCGCAACGCCTATATCGACTTCTCCACCATGACCGCGAGCGTGGTCGCGGTTTTCACCGACGTGAAGAAGGACGGAAAACCGGTCGTCGGTTTCGGTTTCAATTCCAACGGCCGCTACGCCCAACAGGCATTGCTGCGCGAGCGTTTCATTCCGCGTCTGAAATCCGCGCCCGCGAAAGAAATCCAGGACGAACGCGGATTGATCGATCCGGCGAAAGCCTGGGCCGCGATGATGAAAAACGAAAAGCCGGGCGGTCACGGCGAGCGTTCGGTCGCGGTCGGCGTGCTCGACATGGCGATCTGGGACGCGCTCTCAAAGGCGGAAGGTGTGCCGCTGTGGAAACTTTTGGCTGACCGATACAACGGCGGGAAGTTTGACAAGGAAGCGTGGGTCTATGCAGCCGGCGGCTACTACTATCCGGGCGAGGATGTGAAATCGCTCACCGAGGAAATGAAACGTTATCTTGATCTCGGCTATTCGACCGTCAAAATGAAAATCGGCGGCGCGGATTTGGCCGCTGATCTGAGGCGCATCGAAGCGGTTTTGAGAATTCTCGGCGGCGCCGGCGACAGATTATGCGTCGATGTGAACGGCCGCTTCGATCTGCAAACCGCCATCGACTATGGCCGCGCGATCGAGCCGTTCAAACTGCACTGGTACGAGGAGCCGCTCGACCCGCTGGATTATCTGCTGCACGCGGCACTCGCGACCGAATACATGCCGCCGCTCGCGACCGGCGAGAACCTGTTCTCGCACCAGGACGCGCGCAACCTGATCCGCCATGGTGGCTTGCGGCCGGACCGCGACTGGCTGCAATTCGATCCGGCGCTGTCCTATGGCCTCGTCGAATATCTGCGCACGCTCGACACTCTGCGCGCGCATGGCTGGTCGCCGCGCCGCTGCGTGCCCCACGGAGGCCATCAGTTCGCGCTGAACATCGCGGTTGGATTGGGATTGGGCGGCAACGAATCCTACCCCCAGGTATTCGCGCCGTTCGGCGGCTTTGCCGACAACACGCCGGTCAAGGACAGCCGCGTGAAAATGCCGGAGATTCCGGGCATCGGCTTCGAGGCGAAGAACGCGCTGTATGCGGTGATGAAGCCGATGCTGGAGGCTGCTTAAGTCCCGGAGGTCACCCGCGTCACATGACCCATCTTGCGGCCGGGACGGGCTTCGCCCTTGCCGTAGAGATGCACGCAGGCGCCCGGTTCGGCGGCGAGTTTTTCCCAGTCGTTTGCTTCCGCGCCGATCAGATTCGTCATTTCCACATTGCCGAGCCGGCGTGGCTTCGCGAGCGGCCA
>CAZUJE010000154.1:0-6121 GCA_964620215.1 uncultured Hyphomicrobiales bacterium | reverse complement strand
CGCAGCTTCTCTTCCATCGCGATCGGCACAATCAGCGACACCGTCATCGATACGTTGTCGCCCGGCATCACCATCTCGGTGCCGCTCGGCAGTTCAACCACGCCCGTCACGTCGGTCGTGCGGAAGTAAAACTGCGGACGGTAATTCGTGAAGAACGGCGTGTGACGGCCACCCTCTTCCTTGGTCAGGATGTAGGCTTCCGCCGTGAACTTGGTGTGCGGCTTCACCGAACCCGGCTTCGCCAGCACCTGGCCGCGCTCCACACCTTCACGGTCAACGCCGCGAAGCAGCGCGCCGATATTGTCGCCCGCCTCGCCCTGATCCAGCAGCTTGCGGAACATCTCGACGCCGGTGACCGTGGTCTTCGTGGTCGGCTTGATGCCGATGATTTCCACTTCCTCGCCCACCTTCACGATGCCGCGCTCGACGCGGCCGGTGACGACGGTGCCGCGGCCGGAAATCGAGAACACGTCTTCAATAGGCATCAGAAACGGCTTGTCCTTCGGACGGTCAGGCTGCGGGATGCTGGCGTCCACCGCGTCCATCAATTTGAGGATCGCATCGTGGCCCATCTCCGGCTTCTTGCCTTCCAGCGCCATCAAGGCCGAGCCGCGAATGATCGGAATCTTGTCGCCGGGGAAATCGTACTTGGAGAGGAGTTCGCGAACCTCGAGTTCGACGAGCTCCAGCAGCTCCGGATCGTCGACCATGTCGCACTTGTTCAGGAACACCACCAGCGCCGGAACGCCGACCTGACGGGCCAGCAGAATATGCTCGCGCGTCTGCGGCATCGGGCCGTCGGCGGCGGATACCACGAGGATCGCGCCGTCCATCTGCGCCGCACCCGTGATCATGTTCTTCACGTAGTCGGCGTGGCCGGGACAATCGACATGCGCGTAGTGGCGCGCCTTGGTTTCGTATTCAACATGCGCCGTGGAAATCGTGATCCCGCGCGCCTTCTCTTCCGGCGCCTTGTCGATCTGGTCATAGGCGGTGAAGGTCGCTCCACCCGTCTCCGCCAACACCTTGGTGATCGCAGCCGTCAGCGACGTCTTCCCATGGTCAACGTGCCCGATCGTACCGATATTGCAGTGAGGCTTGTTCCGGTTGAATTTCTCTTTGGCCATGTCGCTCTCTGTTCCTTGTGAGGTGCGCTAACTTTTTTTCGTCAATTTCGCCGGTCGTTTCGTGCGGCCTGGAGCGGGTGAAGGGAATCGAACCCTCGTCATCAGCTTGGAAGGCTGTTGCTCTACCATTGAGCTACACCCGCAAAGTGCCGACGCGAGGGTGGCTTGGTGGAGGGGGCTGGATTCGAACCAGCGTAGGCAAAGCCAACGGATTTACAGTCCGTCCCCTTTAACCACTCGGGCACCCCTCCGGGGATTCCACCGAATTTCGGCTCCAGCGCGGAACGCATTTAAGCGTGGATCACAATCCAATCGTGAATCACTTTAGTGCTGGGCGGCAAACGAAAACACCCCGCCGGAGGGGCAGGGATTCCGTAGGCGTTCTTATGGTGACTGGCCAGTTCCCTGTCAACCCCGGAACCCCGCTGAAAGCCCCGGTTTCACGGGCTCGGCCGCTATCGGAGGTCAAATTGCCAAAGCCCCCGCCCCATGACAAGAACCGCTGATGCGTGACCGGGACAAACGGGGCGGAAAAGACCGGCCCAAAACCGATTTCAAGGGCGGAAACCGGGAAGGACGCGAGTTCAAACCGCGCTTCAAGCCACGTTTCGGCGGCGGCGACCGGCCGAACAGCAATTTCAAGCCCGGCGGTTTCAAACCCGGTGGTTTCAAGGGGCGCCGGAAGCAGTTCCGCGACCCCTCCAGCAAGCCGCCGGTCGATCGCGTCATATTATATGGATGGCATCCGGTCGTGATGGCGCTCGGAAATCCCAAGCGCAAGCTGCGCCGCCTTCTGCTCACGGAAAATGCCGCCCGCCGCCTGACCGAAGCGGGCATCACGCCAAAACAATCTCCCGAACTCGTGCGGCCCGAGCAGATCGACGTGCTGCTGACCGCGGATGCCGTCCATCAGGGGCTCTATGCGGAGTTCGAACACCTGCCCGTCCCCGAACTCGATCAGATCGAGCCGGGGCTTGTTCTCATTCTCGATCAGGTCACCGATCCGCATAATTTCGGCGCCATCGTCCGCAGCGCGGCGGCTTTTGGTGTTTCAGCCATCGTCACCACCTCGCGCCACAGCCCGGACGCGACCGGCGTGCTGGCGAAGAGTGCATCCGGCGGACTGGAGCATGTGCCGATCATACTCGTGCAGAATCTCGCCCGCTCCATGAACGAGATGAAAGACGCCGGCTGGCAGCTCGTGGGTCTGGCGGAAGAAGGCGAAACCGATATTTCCGAAGCGAAACTACGCAAGCCGCTGGCGCTCGTCGTTGGTGCGGAGGGCAAGGGTCTGCGCAACCTCGCCCGCGATACCTGCGATTTCCTCGCGCGTCTCGACCTGCCGGGCGAGATCAAGAGCCTCAACGTCTCGAACGCCACTGCACTTGCTCTATATGCGGCTTCACAGGCGCTGAAGTCCAAGGCGGGGTGAATGCGTTTCTGGAACGAATATCTGTTCCCGCCCTCTCCTGCCGGACCCAAGCGGTTTTCGTTTTGGAGCAGCTTCCAGCAAGTCCTCTACGCATTGCTTACCGTCGCTCTCACCACCATCGCGATCATCGGCGCCAAGCTGTTGATCGACCTCGGCACCGGCGTCGGCATCATCTACATGCTTCCGGTGATGATCTCGGCCTTGCGCTGGGGACTGGTGCCGGCACTTTCAGCGTCGGTTGCGAGCGCCGGATGCTCCGCTTTCTTTTTCTATCCCCCGATCTATTCGTTCGAAGCCCATGACTGGGAACAGCAGGTCGATCTCGCGTTGTTCAGCATCATTGCCATCATCACGAGCCAGCTTGCGACCCGCCTCAAGCGGCAGGCGGAGATCGACCGCCTGCGCGAGGCGATGATCGGCTCGGTCTCGCATGAATTGCGGACGCCGCTGGCCTCAATTCTTGGCGCTGTATCCGTGCTGAGCGAGTCAGCAGGCGTCATCAATGACCCGCGCCTCAGCGCATTGAGCAAAATGGCACGCGATGAAATCGAGCGGCTGAACGACGACATCCAGAACATGCTCGACGCTTCGCGCATTTCATCCGAAGGAATCCATGCAAAATCCGAAGGCGTTGACCTCGCCGACGTCATCAATGCCGCTGTCGAAAGGCGTGAGCGAAGACTCGCCGGACACAAACTGGAAGTGGATTTACCCGACGAGATCCCTTTCACCCAAGGCGACCCGATGCTGATCGAGCAGGCCTTGGCGCAGGCATTGGATAATGCCGCGAAATACACGCCGCACGGAACCACTGTTCGTCTGAGCGCAGAAGTAAAAGACAAAGATATTATCGTGCGCATTGCGGACAATGGCCCCGGCATCTCCGCGGAAGAGCAGGTACGACTGAAGGAGCGATTCTACCGCGGCGCCCGTCACGTAACGTCCACGCCGGGTTCCGGCCTTGGTTTATGGATCGCCGATGCCTTCATTACCGCCTGCGGCGGTCAACTAACGGTGAATAGCGCGGGGATAGGCAAAGGCACCACTGTCTCTATAACCCTCCCCGTATCCCGCAGCGATCTTATCGATCTGGAGGAAAACGCGGATGAGTAAGACCGGTGCCTCCGTTCTTGTGATCGACGACGAACCGCAAATCCGCCGCTTCCTGCGCGCGGGCTTCGAGATTGAAGGCTATGCGGTGCATGAAGCCGATACCGCCGGCGATGGCATCCGCGACGCAACGGTGCGGCCTCCGGATCTGATTATTCTCGATCTTGGGCTGCCGGACATGGATGGCTCCGAAGTCGTTGAACGGCTGCGAACCTGGTCGAAAGTCCCGCTGATCGTTCTTTCTGTTCGCGCCCACGAGAACGAAAAAGTGCGTCTGCTGGAACTTGGCGCCGACGACTATGTGGTGAAACCCTTCGGCATGGCCGAATTGCTGGCGCGCGCCCGCTCCGCGATGCGCCGCCATAACCGGACCGATGAAGGCGAATCCGTCGTCAAATCAGGACCGCTGACGATAGATCTTTCCAGCCGCACCGTTACGATGGACGACCGCCGCATCGCGCTGACGCCGAAGGAATACCGGCTGCTGCAATTGCTCGCGCAGAACGCTGGCAAGGTGGTCACCCATCAGCAACTCATCCGTGAAGTGTGGGGAGCGGGCGAAGCCACCAACCCGCAGTATCTGCGAATTTTCATGCGCAAGCTCCGCCGGAAAATCGAAGCGACTCCCAACCGTCCGCGGATTATTTTGACGGAACTTGGCGTTGGCTATCGCCTCGCGCAGCCAGCCACGCTGGAAGTTCCCAGAGTGAACTAAAGTCGAAACGTGGCTCGGCTTGCGCTCGTGCTTCAGCGGATAAAGCTACGCAAAAACTATTTTGCTATGCCAATTTTATGCGGCTGAATTTCAAAACAATCCTTGCAGTATTTTCCGCCGCTTAGTTTTTCCGCCGGGAGAATCCGGCGTGAAAACGAACACCAAGCAAAGCCCGCTTCGCCAAAAGTCGAAGACGATGCCGATCGACGTGAAAGCGATCAGCCGGCGCAGGCTTGCTTACGTAGATGAAATCGAACACTTGCGTTCGAACGACAGCCCGTCTTCGTCCTTTGTCGCACGTGCGCACAGCCTGCTGCTGCCGCGTTACTGGCAGGATGCGAACTGGCGCATGCGCGCGGAGATTCTCGATTCGGTTGAGTGGCTGTTGCGGCTGGGCAGAAAAGCCGCCGGGTCCGATCCCCTCAGCGCGAACAAATAAGTAAACCTTCGGACTTTCGTCTCAATGCAGGCGGGAAAATTATGAAACGTTGATGCACATCAACGCAATTTATCGCGCCTGTTTTACTTCGAAATTAACCCCGCAATTCAGTTAGTTAGACCCCTCTCGTCTGCCCTTACGCCTAAGACCGATTGCGCAAAGACAGTGCAGCCATCGCGCGCATAGCGTGAAAGCGGGGGAGTTTTTTTCGCGCGGGAATTTTTCACGCGCATGTCCCCCTGCCTACAAACAACACAGGGACGAACGCCCATGGCAGTAGCATCAACCTCGGCACGAGGCGCCGGCATGACGAAGGACGAAAAATTCGTCGTCTTCGCATCGTCGACCGGTACCGTCTTCGAGTGGTACGATTTTTATCTCTACGCGGTGCTCGCACCGTTCTTCGCTTCGCTCTTCTTCCCGGCCGGCAACGATACGGCCGCCTTGCTCTCCGCATTTGCGACCTACGCGGCGGGATTCCTCATTCGTCCGTTCGGCGCGATTCTCTTCGGCCGCATCGGCGATATCGTCGGCCGCAAATACACCTTCCTCGTCACCATCCTAGTGATGGGTGCTTCCACATTCGCGGTCGGCCTGTTGCCGACTTACGCAAGCATCGGCTGGCTCGCTCCGATTCTGCTCGTGGGCCTTCGCCTGCTTCAGGGTCTTGCGCTCGGTGGCGAATACGGCGGCGCGGCGACCTACGTTGCCGAACATGCTGCTGACCATCGCCGCGGCTATGCGACGAGCTGGATTCAGACGACGGCGACCCTCGGCCTGTTGATGGCCCTGATCGTCATCGCACTCTGCCGCACGCAGATGGATGCAAAGACTTTCTCTGACTGGGGCTGGCGCGTTCCGTTCCTCGTGTCCGTATTCCTGCTGATCTTCTCGGTCTGGATCCGGCTCAAGCTGAACGAAACTCCGGTCTTCCAGAAGATGAAGGCGGAAGGCAAAGGCTCGAAGTCTCCGCTCAAAGACAGCTTCATGACCTATCCGAACAACAAATACGTGCTTCTCGCATTGCTCGGCGCCACTGCCGGCCAGGGCGTGGTGTGGTACACGGGCCAGTTCTACGCCCTGTTCTTCCTCGTCATCACGCTGAAGCTCGACTATCTCAGCGCCTACTGGCTGATCGCCGTATCGCTGATCCTCGGCACGCCATTCTTCATCTTCTTCGGCTGGCTCTCCGACAAGATCGGCCGCCTGAAGATCATCATGGCGGGCTGCCTGATCGCAGCGGTCACCTACTTCCCGCTGTTCGGGATGCTCACCCAATACGTGAACCCCGACCTGGC
>CAZUJE010000153.1:0-6122 GCA_964620215.1 uncultured Hyphomicrobiales bacterium | reverse complement strand
AGAAATACGAACTCCATCACGGTGTCCGCATTCTCGACTCCGCGGTGGTCGCCGCCGCCACGCTGTCGAACCGCTACATCACCGACCGTTTCCTGCCGGACAAGGCCATCGACCTCATGGACGAGGCTGCGGCGCGCCTTCGGATGCAGGTCGATTCCAAACCGGAGGAATTGGACGAACTCGACCGCCGCCTGATGCAGCTCAAGATCGAGCAGGAAGCCCTCAAGAAGGAAACCGATGCGGGCTCGAAGGAGCGGCTGAAGAAAATCGTCAAGGAAATCTCCTCGCTCGAAGAGCAATCGGACGCGCTTACGCAGCGCTGGCTGAACGAAAAAGAAAAGCTCGGCGACGAGCAGAAGCTGAAAACCGAGCTTGAACAGGCGCGCAATGACCTGGCCAAAGCGCAGCGCAATGGCGAGTACCAGCGCGCGGGTGAATTGACCTACAGCATCATTCCGGCCCTCGAACAGAAATTGAAAGTAATCGAGGACAAGGCTGGTACCGCGATGGTGGAAGAGGCGGTGACCGCCGACCATATCGCGCAGATCGTCTCGCGCTGGACCGGCGTGCCGGTGGACCGAATGCTGGAAGGCGAGAAGGACAAGCTGCTTCGCATGGAAGATCAGCTCGCGAAGCGGGTAGTCGGCCAGCAGGAAGCGGTGAAGGCCGTTTCCACCGCCGTGCGCCGCGCGCGCGCCGGATTGCAGGATCCGAACCGGCCGATTGGCTCATTCATGTTTCTTGGCCCCACGGGCGTCGGCAAAACCGAACTGACGAAGGCGCTTGCATCGTTCCTGTTCGACGACGAGCAGGCACTACTCCGTATCGACATGTCGGAATACATGGAGAAACATTCGGTTTCGCGGCTTATCGGCGCTCCTCCAGGTTATGTCGGCTACGATGAGGGCGGTGCTTTGACGGAGGCCGTGCGCCGCCGGCCTTATCAGGTCATTCTGTTCGACGAGATCGAGAAGGCGCATCCGGATGTGTTCAACGTTCTGCTGCAAGTCCTTGACGATGGACGTCTCACGGATGGTCAGGGCCGCACGGTCGATTTCCGCAACACGCTGATCGTGATGACGTCGAATCTCGGCGCGGAATTTCTGGTTTCACTCAACGAGGACCAGGATGTCGAAGCCGTGCGTGAGCAAGTGATGGCGGTGGTCCGCTCGAACTTCCGGCCTGAGTTCCTGAACCGGGTGGACGAGATCATCCTGTTCCAGCGGCTGAAGCGCGCGCAGATGGGCGCGATTGTCGATATCCAGATGGCCCGGCTTCAGAAGCTGCTCGAGGATCGAAAAGTTACGGTCGAACTGAGCACGGAGGCTCGCAACTGGCTTGCCGAAAAGGGTTACGATCCTGCGTTCGGCGCGCGGCCGCTCAAGCGCACGATCCAGAAATTCGTGCAGGATCCGCTCGCGGAAAAAATCCTCGCTGGTGAAATCAAGGACGGCGATGCCGTGCGAGCCAATGTGAAAGGCGACGCGCTCGTCTTTGAAACGAAGGGAAAATCAGCGAAGGCGGCTTGATCGCCTTCGCCCCAATACTTTCACATAGAATCAGTTAGATTGCGCCGCCCGATAACCGGAGACGGTTTCATGATGCGGTTGGTTCGTCTGCCCCTGTTCGCGGTGCTTTTTTTTCTCGCGATTTTATCCACACCACAACAGGTAGCCGCGCAAGGCACCGACGCCATTCTGATCCTCGATGCATCGGGATCGATGTGGGGTCAGGTCGATGGGCAGACGAAAATCACCGCCGCACGCAAGGCGGTGGATTCCATTCTGTCGAAATGGAAACCGCAGGACCAGCTTGGCCTGATGGCCTACGGCCATCGCACCAAGGGCGACTGCAAGGACATCGAACTGATCGTGCCCACCGGCAGCTTTGATGCTGCGCGGATCAGGAGCGCGGTGGCCGCACTCAATCCAAAGGGCAAGACGCCGATGGCGGATTCCCTGCGGGCGGGGGCGCTGGCGCTGCGCTCCACCGAACGCAAGGCTACGGTGATCCTCGTTTCCGACGGTATTGAAACTTGCTCGCCCGATCCCTGCGCGGTCGCGGCGGAGTTGAAAAAATCGGGCGTCGGGTTTGTGGCACATGTGATCGGGTTCGATGTTACCGATCCGGTCGCGAAGAATCAGTTGCAATGTATCGCGCGCTCGACCGGCGGGGTCTATCTCGACGCCCGCAACGCTTCGGGTCTGGAGCAGGCGCTTGGCCGCGCTGTCGATGCCACGCAGGGCGCGAAGGTCAAGACCGAAGCGCCGCCGAAGAAACAGGTTGAAGACCCGCTTAAAGGCAAAAACTTCCGGGGTATCGCGCGTCTCGCCGAGGCTGCCGATCCGATCAGCGACACGAAAACGCAAGTCGGCTGGGGTTTTCACAAGCCGGGTGCGGACGGAAAGAAGGGTGAGTTCGTCAATACATTTTACGGCGTACCGGCGGCCGACTCCGTCGATGCCGGAAACTATGTAGTTGAAGTGCAATACGGACAAACCTTGCGCGTATTTCCTTTCCGCGTCGAGCGCGGGAAACAAGCGGTTCTCGATGTGGCGCTGAACGCGGGCTATGTGACGAGCGAGGGCGCGGTTGCGGGCGGCGGCAAGACCGAGAATGCCACCTGGGAAGTTCACACGGTGGGCGGCGAGTATGTGGCGACGGACTATGACCAGTTGCCGAAATTCATCCTGCCCGCCGGGAATTATGTGCTGACGCTCTCAAAGGGTGCGTCAAAGACGAAGAAGGAATTTTCAGTTGCCGCCGGCGATTCGATCAATGTGTCGATGACACTGGACGCGGGCAAACTGCTCGTGAGTGGCAGCTATTCCGCGAGCGGGCCAAAGGTCGAGCAGGGGATTGCTGTTGAAGTGCATCAACCAGCGAAGTTCGACGGCCAAAGAGGCGAATGGGTTGGGACCACCTACGATCCGCTTTCGCAGTTCGACCTTCCCGCCGGAAGTTACGACGTAACGGTTGCAATCGGCGCGGCGAAGCGCACGGCGAGAGCGGAAGTACGTTCCGGCGCGCCGACGCAGATCAATGTCGTTCTCGATGCCGGCATTGCAGGCATTAAAGCCAGGGGATCGAACGCCGTTGAAATCTTCAGCGCGGAACGCGAGATCGATAATCGGCGAAAATGGATCGGCACCTATTACGATCAGGATTTCAGCATTGCGCTGAACGCGGGAGAGTATTTCGTGGTCGCAAGTTTTGGCGACAACAAGATCGAGCGGCCGCTTACGATTACGCCCGGCAAAAGAACCGAAGTTGAACTGAAAAGATAAGAGCGATCAGTTCTGTGCAACGCGCGGCGTGGCCGCGCCGCGTTCCAGAATGCCGTCGATGCGTTTGCGCTCGCGCTCGAACTCCACGAACATCGGGCCTTCGAGTTCGCGTCCGCGCGGCAGTTTGATGCGCATCGGATCGACGAAATTGCCGTTGATCTGCACTTCGTAATGCAGATGCGGGCCGGTGGAGAGACCGGTGTTGCCGACATAACCGATGATCTGGCCCTGCCGGACGCGAGCGCCGGGCTGGACGCCTTTCGCGAAAGCCGACATATGCGCGTAGTGGGTCGCGTAGCCATTCAAATGCTGGATTTCGACCTTGCGGCCGTAGCCGCCGGAGTCCCAATCCGCCTTGATGACGGTGCCGTTGCCGGCGGCGAAAATCGGAGCGCCGGTGTCTTCGGCCCAGTCCACGCCGGTGTGCATGCGGACATAGCCGAGGACCGGATGTTTGCGCGGGCCGAAGCCAGAACGGAGCACGCCGCCGGTCATTGGCTTACGCACGAGAAACTTCTTCGCGCTCTTTCCGCTCTCGTCGTAGTAGTCGATGATCGCGTCGTCGCCGGTCTGGAAACGGTAGTAGCGGCGCGGCTCGTCGCCTGACGTGAGCGACGCGAAGAGAACATCCGGGTTTCCTTCCGCTTCATCCGCCGCGTACAGCACCTCGAACGAGTCGCCGGCGCGGACCTTGCGTTGCAGGTCGATGTCGAACGAGAAGGTGCGGATGATGTTCTCGATCATCGGCTTTGGAATTTCGTTGCGGAGCGCCGTTTCATAGATGCTCTGGTAGAGGCGCATTCCGCGGCCTTCTTCGTTATCGTCGTCGATCCTGGCGGTATCGAAGTCGCGCGGCTCTTCCACGGCGACATAACGCTGGGTGTCGGAAAGCGCGATGGTCGCTTCGTGACCCTTGTCGCTGAAGATACTCACGCGCAGCGGGGTCACTTCCCCATTCGCGGCAATATCGAGCAGGATGCGAATGCGGTGATTTTCCTTGATGCCGCCGTCGCGGCCGCGCGAGCCGAAAGCGGCGATGAGGGCGCCGGCGGAACGCGGAGAAATGTTTAGATCCTTCAGGATCGCGGTGAGGCCTTCGTTCTTTTTGGCGACGATAGTGCGTTCGGTCCAGTTGTTGCCGCCGGTGATTTCGGTCGCGCTTTTCGGGACCGAGCTTACGTTTTCGTCAAAAGCCTGGACCCGGGCGATGCGCGGGTCGGCGTTTTCGGGCGCGTAAGCGAATGCGCTGCCGAAGCCGGTGCCGAGACTGGTCGTGATAGAGGGCCGCGTCTGCCCTTCGGGCGCCAGCGCTTCGCGCACCGCGAACATCACATCTTCCGCGCGCATGGTGCTGGCAATCTTGACGGTTCCCGGCACCTGCATGAGGTCGCGCATCACAATGGAAAGCTCGCCAGTCGGTTCAAATTGAGGAGTTTCGTCGCCGCGTTCGGTGTCGTCGGCCATCAGCTTCACCGGATTGAATTCCGGAACGCTGGCAGCGAAGCTGGAAGGCGTCAGTGCGAGGTTTGTGGCCACGCGTACGAACGGGCGAACGCGAACGATTTCGCGGTCGCCGGCGCGGGTGGTGGTGGAAACGCGCAAAATCTGGCGAGCGGATTGGTGTTCGGCGAGCAGGGAAATGCGGTCGGCCTTGCGCGCGATATTGGAAGCGCGTTCGCCGAGATTTTTGATTGCAAGACGCGCGAGTTCGGGAAGCTGCGCGAAGCGATATTCGCCGTCGAGCGCGGCCCATACGGCGCCGCCCATCAGGAACGCGCCGGAAAATGCGACGAGAACAGTGGCGGCAAGCCAGCGTATCGAGACGCGGCGGCGATCGATCGGCTCCTCGTGGTCGCCGTCGAGTCCGAGCGGTGGTTCGTTGCCTAGGTCGATGGGTTGAGCAAAGGAATGCCGCCCGCCGCCTGCCGGATGTCGTCTCTCCAAGCGCTTTCCTCTCGCTCCCCGTGAACCCGCCAGATCTGCTTATCCAGTCAGGCCGATGATTGCGCTATTCAGACTCCGGCTGCGGCCGAAGGCTTGAGTGTAGAGCGCCTTCCTAAAATGGCGGGATAATGACGCCCGGCCAAGAGTTTACGATTCAGCAACTGTTTGAATACGGGCTGTTGACAATAAAATCCAAGAGCGCATATAAACACCCTCTCGGCACGCCTCCCCTTGGCGGGATGGCGCGCCGGTATTGCTCCTAAAACGACCATTGGTCGCTCGCTTCTGGCGCAGGCCGGAACGGGGAGTTTCGACGGCTCTCTGGGGTCACCCAGGGAGACGGGGCGAAAGCCCGCGCTGTTTGAATCTGTGAATCGGGAAGAAAGAGAAACGTGGGCGGCGGGGTCCTTGCGGACCTTCCATTCACGCGGACGCAAGTCCGTGCGGCTGGAGGTCAAAGAGACTTCGGCGGTCCTACGTTTTTCAAGTTATCAAGCCAAGCAATCGCGAAAGCGATCTGTTTGTGCTTGGGACTCGTCAATGTAGTGATCGAGCCGATCAAATCTCAAACTTGAGAGTTTGATCCTGGCTCAGAGCGAACGCTGGCGGCAGGCCTAACACATGCAAGTCGAGCGCCCCGCAAGGGGAGCGGCAGACGGGTGAGTAACGCGTGGGAACGTGCCCTTCAGTCCGGAATAACCCAGGGAAACTTGGGCTAATACCGGATACGTCCGAGAGGAGAAAGATTTATCGCTGAAGGATCGGCCCGCGTAAGATTAGCTAGTTGGTGAGGTAACGGCTCACCAAGGCTATGATCTTTAGCTGTTCTGAGAGGAAGATCAGCCACACTGGGACTGAGACACGGCCCAGACTCCTACGGGAGGCAGCAGT
>CAZUJE010000152.1:1760-6155 GCA_964620215.1 uncultured Hyphomicrobiales bacterium | reverse complement strand
CCACCATCGCGGTGATGCGCATGGTGATCGCCATGCCCTGATAGACCAGCGGCCAGGTCAGCGTGCGATGGAATGCGGCGAGCACGAACGCGCCGACGACGCCCAGAGCGCCAGCTTCGGTCGGCGTCGCAAGACCCATGAAAATCGTGCCCAGTACGAGAAAGATCAGCCCCAGCGAAGGAATCAGCCCGCGCATGCATTTCGCGAACAGCGCCCAGCCCCGCAGCGTGCGCGCCGACAAGGGTAGGGCGGGCATGGTGTGCGGCTTGACGATGCTCATGACAAACACGAACAAGCAGAACAGCGCGATCTGAATGAGGCTCGGGCCAATCGCGCCCTTGTACATATCGCCAACCGAGCGGCCGAGCTGGTCGGCGAGCACGACAAGCACAAGCGACGGCGGAATCAGTTGCGTGATGGTGCCGGAGGCGGCGATCACGCCGGTAGTCATCCGCACCGAATAGCCGTAACGCAGCATCACCGGCAGCGCGATCACGCCCATCGCGATTACGGAGGCGGCGACCGTTCCGGTGATGGCGCCGAGAATGGCGCCGACGAAAATCACCGCATAGGCAAGCCCGCCGCGTACGGGTCCGAACAACTGGCCGATGGAATCGAGCAGGTCTTCCGCCAGCCCGCAGCGCTCAAGGATCGCGCCCATCAGCGTGAAGAAGGGAATCGCGAGCAGCAACTCGTTGGAGATGATGCCGTAGAGCTGAAACGTCAGATTGCCAAGAAAGTCCGCCCGGATCAGGCCAAGTTCAATGCCGATGAAGCCGAAGAACAGTCCCACCGCGGCGAGCGAGAACGCCGCAGGGTAGCCGATCAGCATGAAAACGATCAGCCCGCCGAACATCAGTGGCGCAAGATTTTCGGTCAAAAAATGGGTCATTGCAAAGGCGTCTCGTATTCGTGCTCGATTTTGTAATCGAGAATGAGCGCCGCGATGCGCTTGATGATTTCAGAGATGCCTTGCAGCGCCATCAGTGCGAAGCCGATGGGGAGCAAAAGCTTGACCGGCCAGCGGGTGAGGCCGCCCGCATTGGTGGAAATTTCATTGATGCGCCACGACTCCAGGAACCAGGGCAAGGTGACATAGATCAGGATCACGCAAATCGGCAGCAGGAACAGGATGCCGCCGAGGAGGTCGATCCACAGTTTCACGCGATGCGGTGCCATGCCGTAGAAGAGATCGACGCGCACATGCTCGTTCATTTTCAGCGTGTACGGCCCGCCGAGCAGCACCATCCCGGCGAACATGTACCATTGAATCTCCAGCCAGGCGTTCGAGCTTTCGCTGAAGAGATAGCGGCTGGTGGCGTTGCCCGCGCTGATGAGACAGGCGATCAAAACCAGATAGGTCGCAACGACGCCGAAGCGTTCGTTCATCCAGTCAATGCCGCGGCTAAGCCTGAGCAGAGCGCCCAAGTTTTCCTCCCCATTGGCCCGCTCCGCGAGCCGCCCCACAATCTTCAGCGCGCCTGTCCCGGCGCTTGGCCCCATCATAACGAAATAAGACAGAGGTCAAACTATCTCTTTGGGCTGAACTACGCGGTTTTTACGCCGTGTGACCGCCTCGCGATGGAGCATGTAGAGCCCCGCCGCGACGATCACCGCCATTCCCATGATCGAAATGAAATCGGGAATGTCGCCGAAAAGTACAAAGCCCAGAAAAACAGCATTCACGATCATGGCGTAGCGGAACGGACTGATGACCGAGACATCGGTTCCGCGGAATGCCAGCGTCATGAGATAGAACGCAGCGACCAGGAATAGCGCCGCGATCAGCGTGATGAATACGCCGGTGGTACTTGGCGCGATCCATGGTTCCACAAGGGAGCCCGCAAGCCCCACGAACGAACTGACCAATGACGTTCCAAACACAACCATCGAGATCGGAATGTCGTGCGGGATTTTCCGCGTGAGCAGGTCGCGGGCGAGAATGAGCAGGGTTGCGAACAGGACCAAAAGCGTCGTGCTGTTGAAGCCCGAGGTCGCGGGCTTCATCACCAGCAGCATCCCGGCAAACCCGGCGGCGATTGCCATCCAGCGCCGCCATCCCACGATCTCGCCGAGAAACACCGCGCCCACCATCGTGAGCAGGAACGGCTGGATCATCAGGATCGCCGTCACGTTCGCGAGCGGCATCTTTGAGAGCGAATAGATCAGCACGATGCCGGTGAAGCCCTCGACCAGCGCCCGCAAGACCAGCGCGGGATTGCGGATGCGGACAAAGGCGAACAACTCACGCCGGTAAAGAATAATCGCTAAAGCGAGCAAGAACGCGAAAATTCCGCGCAGCGCCACGATCTGGGAAATCGGCAAATAGAGCGACGCAAGCTTCGTCATCGCGTCGTTGGTACCGAAGCAAAAACCAGCGCCAAGAATCGCGAAAATTCCGCGCTGGTTCGCCCTGGCTGGAGACATCAAGAATACCGGAACGCGGGCGTTAGCCGCCCGTCATGCTCATGTGACGGGAGACGGCGGGGCGGTTGGTGCGGCGGTCGATGACGAAGTCGTGGCCCTTGGGCTTGCGTGCGATGGCGGCTTCGATCGCCGTTTGCAGGAGATCGTCGGATTCCGAAGCGCGTAGCGGGGTGCGCAGGTCGGCGGCGTCTTCCTGTCCGAGACACATATAAAGAGTGCCGGTGCAGGTGATGCGCACGCGGTTGCAGCCTTCGCAGAAATTATGGGTGAGCGGCGTGATGAAGCCGAGCCGCCCGCTGGTTTCCTTCACGCTCACATAGCGGGCAGGGCCGCCGGTGCGATAGGGAATTTCTTCCATCGTGTATTTCGCGGCAAGCTTCGCGCGCACCAGCGAGAGCGGCAGATACTGATCGACGCGCTCCGAGCCCACATCGCCGAGCGGCATCACTTCGATCAGCGACAGATCCATGCCGCGTCCATGCGCCCATTCCATCAACGACGGAATCTCGTCCTCGTTATCGCCCTTCAATGCGACCGCGTTGATTTTAACGTGCAGGCCGGCTTCTTGCGCGGCGTCGATGCCTTCCAGGACTTTCGACAGATCGCCCCAGCGGGTCAGCGCCTTGAATTTTTTTGCATCGAGCGTGTCGAGCGAAACATTGATGCGCTTCACGCCGTAGCCCGCGAGTTCCTTCGCGTAGCGGGCGAGTTGCGATCCGTTCGTGGTCAGCGTCAGTTCATCGAGCGCGCCGGTGTCGAGATGGCGCGAGAGCGTGCGGAACAGGGTCATGATGTCCCGGCGCACCAGCGGCTCGCCACCGGTGAGGCGCAATTTCTTCGTGCCGCGCGCGACGAAAGCGGAGCAGAGCCGGTCGAGTTCCTCGAGCGTCAGCAAATCCTGCTTCGGCAGGAAGCTCATATGTTCGGACATGCAATAGACGCAGCGGAAGTCGCAGCGATCGGTAACTGACACCCGCAGATAAGTGATGGCCCGGCCGAACGGATCGACCAAAGCCTTCGCAGCGATGCTGGCGCGGTCAAGAGCGCGCTCGGTCCTGGCGTCCATGATCGGGTCTCAAATCCTCCCGGACTTGCCGGTTTCTGCGTCCAGCGGGCCCAAAGCCATAGTGAAGGAGCGGGACAGCCGCGTAAAGCCGCCGGTTATGCTTGCTTCGCATGGCATCGCCGCTATTTTCCGGGCCGGAGACTTATATGGGCACCCAAACCGGCGAATCGAAGGTCTGGCCGAAGGAAATCCGGCTGCACAAGGACCGGCGCTCCCTCACAATTGCGTTTGACGATGGCAGCGAAAACACCTTCGCCGCTGAATATCTGCGGGTCGAAAGCCCGAGCGCCGAGGTGCAGGGCCACAATCCTACCGAGCGCAAGACGGTGCCCGGCAAGCAGAATGTCGGCATCATGCAGATCGATCCCGTCGGCAACTACGCTATACGCATCACGTTCGACGACATGCATTCGACCGGCATTTTTTCGTGGGATTTTTTCAAGCAACTCGCGGAAGAACATGACTTCCGCTGGCAGCGCTACCTCGACGAACTGGCCTCGAAAAATCTTTCGCGCGAGCAGGCGCCGCGCCAGTAACGGTCCAGTTGTCGCACCCGCTGGACTCTAGGCCCGCCGCAAATCATTCTTCGCGCGGGCAGGGGCATGTGAACTATCCGTTCAAATCGAAAGGCATCCGGTCGTGGGCCGCGTTGATCGCGGCCTATGCGATTGTCTTGCATTCGGTGCTGGGCGGCATCGCGCTCGGCCAGCAAGCCTCTCTTGCAAACAACAATAGCGTCATCTGCTACGGCAGCGGTGCTTCCACGCAAGACGAGCAGCCGGGCAAGCTTTCGCTCCGGCATATTCCCTGCGCGCTGTGCGTTGCCGGCGCAGGCGCTCCGCCGCGGGAAACAGCGGCGCTTCCGCTTCCCGCAATCCGGAATAGCGCCGCAATAATTTTTA